>SKKK01000338.1 GCA_007121535.1 Planctomycetaceae bacterium
GATACACACGACCCGCTGCCCGCTCCGCCGGCAACGCGGATAGACGACGGCAGAATTCCACCGCCTCCTCCCACGATACTCGCTCCACGGGAAAACGGCTTGTGTCCTGTCCGGATACCTTAGCACTGCTGGAACCGCCGCGAGAGAACGCATTTGGGTTCGTCCCCATCACCCGCTCGTACTCGGCCTGCGTCACCTCGTACATCCCCAGGTAATACGGCTTCGTGATCCGCATCCGATGCTGCGGCTGTTCCGCTTCCAGAATGCTCTTCAAGTACGAAAACTCCCGGATCAATCCGTCGATCTCTTCCCTGGACGACCCCATCATGAACTCACCAGCAGGGATCAACACCAGTTTCATCCCGAGGCTGTTGGTGACCTCGACCGGCTGGCCCAGATGCCTGGCCCAAGCTTGTTGGTAGCCTTTCGCGTCTGTCGCGTTGAACGGAGCTACCGCCAGCGGCGGGGCAGTCGGCTCACCTGTTTTCTCGGCAACGTCCTGCTCATCGGCCATCGCCAAACCGGGCAGCCCCCCTAGACACAGCACCATCGCTGCCAACCACACACCCCAGATGCCGCATCGGTTGTTCATGGACCTGTTCACGATCTCGCCCCTCCCAATTTGAATGCTACGGTGGTCGTCCCAGCATTTCCCGCATCCCTCGATTGTCGCCACCGGTGTCCCGCCATGTCAACAACCCGTGGATCGTCTTGGCGAATGCCGATCCCAGCCGAAAATGGACACTCGCACGGCACCATGCTTCGATGGCGGTGTCCAGTTTCGCATTCAACGGCTGACTCGGGGGCCATGTTGCAAGAACGGGCCATCTGAACCGATGTTTTGAGAGAAGGCGAAAATCTCACCCACCAACTCAGGTTTTTCAAATTCTCGGCGGATCGTCGATACCAGCTTGCTTCACGGCCGACTTCTCAATGTATCGGACCACCGTCTCGCTGGGTTCGAAGCCTGGCCTCGGTATGTCGGTCTTGTCGTAGCCCAGCCTCTGGACCGCCGCCATTTTGACCAGATCGGGCAGTTGCGGTTCAGCGGTCGCTACGAGTGACGCGAAGAAGAGCAGCGGGATTCAAACGGCGACGGCCCCGGGCGATCGCATCGGTGCCGAGTCGCCAAGGTGCGGAATCTGAAAGCTGAAAAGTTGCCATGTGTCCCTGAAGGCCCGCTGGACAAATTTGACAAAGCAGGGTTCCCACGTCAGAATCACGGAGATGCAGGTGTCGTCGTCTACCACCTGCGAGACTGGCCACCTGGACAATCAGACAAAGCTTAGAAGCAAAACACTGCCATGAAGACGCGACTTCTACTGTTGGTATTCGTCTTGCCCGTGTCTTGCGCACCGGTGAGTGCCTACCGAAATCTGCCTCGCGTACAGGCATGGGAACCGGCGATCACCCAGTTCGAAGAGTTGGACCGCAAAACGACCTACCCGGACGATGCGGTGCTTTTCGCCGGTAGTTCCAGCATTCGCTTGTGGAACAGTCTGGCCGAGGACATGGTGCCTTACCCGGTCATCCAACGGGGTTACGGAGGCGCTCGCTCCTGCGACTTTGCGGTCTACGCGGATCGAATCCTGCACCCACACCGACCGCGCGCCATCGTGCTGTTCATCGCCAATGACATCATCGGAGGGGACTTGGACAAAACGCCAGACGAGGTACTGCATTTGTTTGATTACATTGTTGCACGAATCCGCGTAAAGTTGCCACAGACTCCCGTATTCTGGATCGCCGTCACCCCCACAGAATCCCGATGGTGTGTCTGGCCTGAAATTGGCGAGGTGAATCGGAAGATCCGCGAATACTGTGCGGAGCAAGATCACCTGTACTACATTGCGACCGAAGAGCAATTCCTGAACGAACAAGGGCAACCGCGTGCCGAACTGTTCTTGGCGGATCGTCTGCATCTGAACGCCGAGGGCTATCGGCTGTGGACCAAGATGATTCGCCGCGAGTTGGATGAAGTGCTCCGTGTTCCTTGAAATCGCCACATTGTAACGATATTCGTTGTGAAACCGTCAATCATTCCGGCCGCGCAGGTGAGTTGAAAGCTATGGACCGTGATTTGATCTCCACCAGCAAATTCCTGAGCCTCGTGCTGCGACACCAGCCCGAGAAAATCGGGCTCCGGCTGGACGACGAAGGCTGGGTCGAAGTCGACGAGCTGCTGGCCGCTGCCAGCCGATCTGGGAGAAAGCTCAACCGTCCGCTGCTGGAGCGGGTGGTTCGCGAGAACGACAAGCAGCGATTTGCCATCAGCTTGGACGGCAGACGCATCCGAGCCAACCAGGGCCATTCCCTGGCGGTGAACCTACGGCTTCAACCAGTGGAACCGCCCGAGTTGCTTTACCACGGCACGGTTGCCAAGTTCCTGGATTCCATCCGGAACGATGGTCTGGTGCGTGGTACACGTCAGTACGTGCATCTGTCGCCTGATCTGGAAACGGCACGCAGGGTGGGCCAGCGTCGCGGTCAGCCGGTGATTCTGGTTGTGGAAGCAGGACGGATGTGCCGCGAAGGGCATCTGTTTTACCACTCGGACAACGGTGTGTGGCTGACAGAGCAGGTGCCGGCCGTGTATCTGCGATGGGATTAGACCAATTCGTCGCCCATGCTTCAGCGTCGAGAATGTTCGAGCCCGAAAATGAGGAAGTGAGACTAAAGGAGCAACAAGATGTTTCGTTCCTTACTTCTTTAGCGTCGGCGGTCTTTCCAGTCCTACGGCATCCGCCAGCGAGCGGACGATCTTTTCGGCAATCGCCATCAGTCGCTCGCGGATGTGGGCTTCCTGGCCCGCCCCACACGACGAGAACACCAGCCGCCCCCATTCGTGAATCGGCAGTGGAACACCTTGCTGCGATCCGACGATCGCTTCCAACCTTGGCCGCAGCTTCTTCGTGCGGGCAACACTCGTCTCGGTCAGGATCAACCGAAGTTCCTCGTCCGTCAGGTGGATCGTTACAATGGACAGCGGATCGAAGGCCGCCGGGGACCCTGTTCGGGCCGATGGGTAGCCCGTCTTTAGCAGTTCGTCCGTCCAGTGCATTAGGTCCAGCGATGCATCCAGAGCGGTTCGTTCATTCTCCGGGAACGGACGCTTCAACATGTGCCGGATCGTCTCCTCGTCCAAGACTGTCCGAGGCACATGCCGCGCCGCACCGTGTTGTAAGAACTCCAACACGGCCCTGTCAAACCAGGGCAGGTCATCCGCCAAGACCACCTGGATGCCAAGTTGCTGCAAGTGCGGAAACAGTTCCGGCCAGTGGGGTCGATCCCGAAGGTGGACTGTCTGTGGACGCTGACGATCCCGGTCGGTCAACGGTCGTAGCATGGCGTGGGCCAGTAGATTCGCCAGGTTGTTGACCGTAGGGGGCGGAAACTGAACATCGTCCATCGCCAAGACGTCATCAAACCCCCGCGTGATGACCATTCCCATCCAAAGCTCCTGGCCTTTCGTAGAACTGGGAACGAGGAAAAAATCCGCTTCGAACTCGGCCTCGGTAAGCGGCAGCAACCGCAGATCCCGCTTGATGAACCTCGATCCTTTGCCGAGTTGCAGTCTGTCGTTCCAATAGTGCATCGTCGGTCACCGCTTTCGTCGCTGCCGGCCGTCTCGAACGCGTTCAGTGCAGCTTCGACCAATGGCAGGAACTCCGAATCGTCCATAGGATCCTCCTGCACGTACAGATTAAGCGTGTATTCCGATGTTCTCAAGACCGGGCACAGGTGAAACGCCGGACCTACGCCGTCCTCGGCCTGTCCCGCCATTTCCCAGCATACGCCAGATTGTGCCCCTTCGCCAGTACGGACTGCTCTGGTCGCGGCAGTGTGCCTCCCAATGACCTTCAGCAGGTCCATGGTCGTACCATTCTCGTCGATGTCGGCGCCAGACGAAGCACCGCACGACGCCGCGACGTTTGGTCTCGTAGGCCGGAAGCAGCGCGGTATCCAAATCGATCACGCCTACTTCATCGATGGAGACTTTCATTGGATGGCCTCCGAGGTGGTTTTGAACGGATGTGCATCTTAGGTCAACCGCTACGAGTTGTCACTTGGCTCAGCCGGCACAATCACCCTGGCGTCGCCGACGTTGATTTGACACAGCGTGTCCAGTACGGCACAATCGCGGGTACATGGTTGGACGACCAACGCACACCCCACGTTAAGGGAGGTTTTGCACCAATGTTGCAGCAAGCAAGTAAACTGGCAGGCGTTTTACATCGAGCGATGGATTGTCAGGTCATCGTCTCGACGTAACGGATGCAGGGCCGGTGCCAATCCAAAGGCCGATTCCGAGCCAGAACGTCGAATACATGAAAGGAAGATCCCGAATGAATACAATCATGAAACAAACCGTTAGAGCATTTCTCACTTTCTTGGCAACCGTGCTGTTTGCCGTCTCCGCAAATGCGAAAGCAAATGATTTTGCAACAATCAAGGGCAGGGTCGTCGGTCAACTGATGAAATCGGGCGTTCACGACGAAAGCATCGCCGGAATAATCAACACGGTCAATGATGACGGCAGCTTTCGGGATATCAATTACAGCGATCTAAGCAGGGAAGCCGGATTTCCGCATGGCCGTCACACAATGAATCTTTTCCATTTGGCAAGGGCTTATACAGCAGCCTCATCCCGATATTACAAAAATGCTCATGTCAAGGAAATTATTATCAGGGGTCTTCAGTATTGGGTGGAACATGATTTTGTAGGAGACAACTGGCACAACAATCAAATCACCACACCATCCAACTTGGTCAACCTAATGTTGGTCATCGGTGATGAGTTGCCGTCAGATCTTACTGAACGGGCGCAACCCATGATCCGCAGGGCGACCATGGAGCGGATACCGGGGAAATTCTATGGGGCAAGACCCGGAGGAGACAGGATAGCCATCGCAAGTATAGTAGCAAAGAACTTTTTGTTTCTTAACGACAGGGCGGGATTTGATGATGTAATACAAATCATCGCGGGCGAGGTGAAGTTTTCAACCGGACAGCGCGGAATGCAGCACGATTTCAGTTTCCACCACAGGCATGACAGAGTTAACAACACGACCAGTTATGGGTACGGAAAATATGCCAACACCTTTGGGGAGTGGGCGTACTACGTCGCTAACACGGATTATCAGTTTCCAACAGACAGAATAAACCATCTTGTCGATTATTATCTCGATGGAATATACAAACAGTTGGTCTACGGCGTTTATCGTGATATCGGGGTCTATGACAGAAGCATTACCCATCAGAGGTCGAGTTCACCCCAAGGAACGCTGGAAATCGAAAGGCTGCTGCAGAGCACCGACTACCGCAGCCAAGAGCTCGATGATATTTTGAAATTGAGGAGGGGTGAAGAAGCCACTATAAGGTCTTTTGCGAAGCTTTTCTGGCAGACCGAACACTTTGCATTTCAGAGGCCGCATTTTTACACAAGTGTCAGAATGCATTCCACAAGAAACAGGAATAACGAGCAACCCTATAACGGACCCGGTATAGTAATTCACCACAGGGCCGATGGAGCAAATTATCTTAGTTTGGATGGCCATGAATATGACGGTATCTGGCCTGTGTATGACTGGCAGAAAGTCTCTGGAACAACCGTAGTGCAAAAACCCGAAAACCATATATCCAAAAGGTACGGCGGGAATATGCCTGTGCAGATGGAGGGTTTAACGGACTATGTTGGCGGAGTAACTGATGGGCTCTATGGTGCTGTGGCATACGACTTTCAAAGTGCCCATGACCTGCTTAAAGCAAAGAAATCCTGGTTCTTTTTCGACAACGAATACGTGTGTCTTGGAGCGGGTATAAATTCACGTCCCAACCGGCCCGTATATACCACTATCAACCAGGCTCTGCTCAGCGGAGAGGTTACGGTAAGCCATGATGGACGAACAGAGATTCTTCCCCAAGGCAAGCGTGACATGGAAAATGTGAAGTGGGTCCACCATGACAGAGTTGGGTACATTTTGCCGGAACCGTCAACCGTTAACATATCCAACAGGGCAGAACAAGGCCGATGGTCGGATATTACAGCCTCACTTACAGCCTCTGATCAGTTGGTGACCAAAGATGTGTTCCTTCTGGGAATTGACCATGGGAGCCGTCCGAGAGACGGCTCATACCAATATATCGTCGTGCCCGGGGTCACCACGGAAGAGCTGTCTGCAACAAGTGCCCACAACCGGGAGATCGAGATTCTTTCAAACACGCCCGAAATACAGGCCGTAAAACATCACGGCCTTGGAATTTGTCAGATCGCGTTTTATAAGGCCGGTGAAGTTGAAATAGGCAAACGTGGCTCCGTCAGGATGGACAGTCAGGGGATGGCGATGCTAAAAATGGACGGAGACAGGATTGTAGAACTCAGCGTTTCAGATCCCTCAAGAGAATTGGCGATGGTGTCTGTAACGGTTCCCGGTATCTACAGTTTGCAGGGGGAGAATTTCACTACGCACCCCAATGGCGGCGAAAACAGCACATTAGTTGTTATCGAACTGCCAACTGATGTTTACGCCGGTAGCTCTGTTACGATTGTTCTGGAAAATGAGTCGCAGGCAATATGACGCCTTTTCACCAGGAAAGATCGATGGTCACTTCCCAAGGTTCACAATCGCCACTCAGCAAAGACGACTTCGGTCGAACGGTCGCCGCCCGGATCAAGAAAGCTGGAGAGCCGGGCGACGTGACCTACGTCAGCGAAGATTTTCGCATCGACATCGTGGACGAAGGCGAGTTGGTCCAGAAGTTCAATCTGGAGAACGTTTACAGGGAGTACTGTGCTCGGCGGGCTGAGGATCGCGAGACGATGTTGTCCAAGATCGTTCAAACCGCTCTGGTTCGGCACAAGAAGCTCCCCGACGACTGGGAGGACGCCAAGCCCGACATCATGTTGGCTGTACGCAGCCGCGCTACATTCGAGTTGCTCTGGCTGGAACATCGAACCCCGGGAGGACAGAAGCGACCCGATCTGCCATCGTTCGGCATCGGAGACCACCTGCTGGCCATGCTGGTGTACGACCTGCCGGCGGCTACGATAACGCTGACGGGCGAGCAATTGGACGACTGGGGCGTCAGTCTCTACGAAGCGATGGAGGTTGCCAAAGAGAATTTGGCGTCGATCGAGATTCCCGTTGCCAAGACGGGCGATGGCTTCTACGCGGTGCTGACGGGGGACAGCTACGACTCGTCCCGCTTGCTGCTGATGGAGTTGGTGCAGGACCTGGAAGTCCTGGGCGATCCGATCGCGATGGTGCCGCATCGAGACGTGCTGTTGATCACGGGAGCAGATGACCTGGACGGCTTGGGGCTGATGGCCCAATTCGCGGAAGCCGCCTTCGAACATCCCCGCTACTTGTCATGCCAACCACTGCGACTTGATGGCGCCGAATGGGTCGCATGGACGCCACCCGGGGATAATCCGCATTTTGCCACGTACCGGCTATTGGAAGTCAAGTCGATGGCCGGGAAATACGAGCGTCAGGGGGAGCTGTTGGACGCGATCCAGGCGAAGGAAGGGACCAAGCTATTTGTCGCGTCCTACCAGATCGTTGAAAATCGGGCGGGCGAATTCTTCAGCTCTGCCCTGTGGATCGCTGGCGAGGATACGCTGCTACCCAAGACGCACATGCTGTTTTTGGTCCACCGGGAACGAGGCATCGTAGCCGGTGGCGATTGGGACAGGGTGCAAGAGGTCGTAGGCGACCTGCTGGAAGAGACCGACCTGTACCCGGCACGTTATCGTGCGCGGGGCTTCCCAACGCAGGATCAGTTGACAGCCATCGGCAACGAATTGGGGTGAGAAGGACATTGACGACTATTGAAAAGTTCGGTGGGAACCACGAGACCCGACTTGAGCATCCAACCCTTGTCGGCGACAATGCAGGTTGGGAACATGAAAATTTGGTTCCGGGAGAAACGAACATGAAAAGACGCGAATTCCTGCAACGTACCGGTGCGGTGGTCACAGGCGGGACAGCCGCCTGGACGGCATCACGTGGGGAGCTTTCCGCAGCGGCCGAGGCGAATGGCGATCGTCAACGTGTATTGGTCACCGGCGTCGAAAACGAACTGGCACGACGCATCGCCGCCGCACTGGCGGACGATTGGAACGTGCTTACGACTTCGACCGAGCAGATCGATGCGGACCTGCCTTTCACGAAGTGTTCGCTGGAATCCGAATCCGAGATCCAGTCGTTGCTGCGGGATGTCACGGCGATCGTGCATGCCGGTTGTCCAGCGTCGGCAGACCGAGAACGAGTCCAGATCGGTCAGGCCCCACGTCAGACGTATCATCTGCTGCAAGGCGCTGCCGCCACCGGAGTCCACCGCGTGGTTTATCTCAGTTCCCTGGACCAGATGGACCACGTAGACAGCCAGTACCTGGTGGACGAGGATTTCCAGCCGCGGCCGCTGCCGGGCACCGGGCAATTGGTTCGGCACTTGGAGGAAGTCTGCTGTCGGGAATTCGCTCGCAGCAGGCAACTGCAGGTCGTTGTACTGCGCTTGGCCGCTTTGATTTCACAGAACACCCAGGCGCCGGCTGAGAACGGCGCGCCCGTCGTGACAGCCAGCGACGCGATTCGGGCGGTGCGACGGGCGTTGGAGACCGAACGGATCTCGGATGGTCGAGGCATCGAGACCTGGTCCGTGTTTCACATCCTATCGAACCCGGACCAGACTCGCTTCCCCATCCAGCGGGCCAAGCGCCTATTGGGCTACTCGCCCCAGTCGTAACGCGGGCACCGGCAGCGCCCAGAAGGGTTTTCGTAGCCGAATTCGCCAGAATTCGGTTATTCTCGAACGTTCCGAATTCTGGCGAATTCGGCTACCTTCTGCTTGCATCCGTCTTTTTGGGGCAGAAAAATACGGAGAAAAAGATGTGAACTCATGGCCATGGTCGGCAATGTTGAGCCTGTTCGCATTGGCTGCTGCCGTTCTATGGATCCGACACGGACGGTAGGTTCCCAGTTCAGCAGTTGCAGCACGGCCCGCATCGCAATGTGCTGGCGAAGAGCAGCGGAATCAGCACTTCGGGATCGATGCTTTCGCTGATGGCACGGATGCTGGCATCGCCAAAGAGAGCTTGAAAGCCGCCGGGCATCAGTCCGAGCAGCCCCTCAAGCGGTCGCTCCAAGTTGGGTTCGAAATCGACGGGCCGAGTCCACTCGACCGCCGACAGATCATTGGCCTCGACGACCATCACGGTATTTGACAACCCCCCGGTAAAGTCGCGGAAGGAAAGACCACGGGGTGTCCTATCCGCCTGTTTCGGCGAGATGAACGTCATGTCCTCGCCACGCACTCCCAGATAGTTGGTTTTGCCCAGGGGAGCTCGGCTGCCGGGCGCTTGGTACACCTGCGGAATTTGCGGGATCAGTTGCCGATTGTGCGGGCTGTCCCAAGGCTCGTCCAATCGAAACTGCTCGTACAGAATTCTCTGTTCCAAGAACGGCAGCAAATGCACTCGCCAACTGAGCAGCGGTTTGCCGTCGGCGTCCATGTTGTACGCGGCGGGCAGTGCTCGGTAGGTGTCGTGGAAATTATGAATGGCCAGGCCGATTCCCTTCAGGTTGCTCATGCCTTGCGACCGGCGCGCCACCTCGCGAGCCGCCTGGACTGCGGGCAACAGCAGGGCGACCAAAACGCCGCCGGTCGTGGCATAGTCGGCGTGCATGGTGACCGATACCTGATTGCCGTCTCGCGTCGGACGTAGACGGCCCTCGATCGTGTTGGCGACTCGGACCAGATAACGCCGCATCGCCAACTGTTCGGGATCGTCGCCGGCGTCAGCCAGTTCCGAAAATATTTGTCCCAGCAGCAATTGCTTGGCGAACGCCAGCCCCTGCTGCAGCGTCGATTCGACCTTCTGTGCGGCAGCTTCGTCCGTGGCGGTCAGCGCGATACCACAGTTCCGCTCGCCGGACAAGTTCAAGAAGATCATCACGGTATCCACTTGGTCCGGCAATTCCAGCAAACCGTGCAAGGGCGGCGGCAGGGGCGGCGGCAGCGCCAAGAATTGTTTGACCAGGTCGCGAATCGGTGCGACTGCCAGCACGGCGGTGACGTCGTTCTGCATCGGAGTGCGGTTGAGGATCTGACGTAGCGGGCTATCCGCGTCGGGCGTCTGGATCATCTCGCGCAGCATCGACTCGGTGCCGATCAGTAGCGTTCGGTCGTCGATCAAGCAAATGCTGGGAGCCGTCGGAAACAGGGCTCGCTGGTAGGCAACCTCTCCGATCGTCGCTGGTTCCGTCTCATCCAGCCACTCGCCGCCCAACATCTGCGGTTGGCTGAAATGCAAGACCACTCCCCAGTCCGTCGATCCATCCTCGGTCGGTGCCGTAGCAAAGCCGATGGCGGTCCGGATCGTCAAAGGATCAAAGCCCATCTGCCGCTGGACAGAAACCTGGACAACCTCCCAAGGCATCAACTCCAACTCGGCCGATTTCGCCAACCGCTCGGGGTGCAGCACCACCGCCGCTACGGCTCGACCCGGAACATGCGACAGATCGAGATCCTCGGCCGCACGGCCCGCGGCCGGTGTCAACACCAGGCTGATCGCGGCAAATAAGCAACACCATTTCGAACACAAAAGATGCGAGAACACGATCAAGTTCCTTTCCATCATGCGATCAAGCAAGACGGAGCGTAGGCTCAATCGTTCAGCGGTTTGCTGGTGATCAGCCCGATCCCGCGTCCTGCAGCACCGGTGGCACAATAGTGCATGTAGAACGTGTCGCTGGCCGCGTGATAGACCAGTGAGATCTTATGAGCATAGGTTTGGTCCAGCCCATCCGGGTGTCCGCCCGCCTTGTACAGCGGCTCCGGGTGGGCCGTCCAATTGGCCAGGTCTCGAGAAAAGGCGGCCATGATGTGGGCTCCCCCTCTGCCGACGCCGAAATAGAACATCACCCAATGATCGTCCGCGCGGAAGACCTTGCCGTCGGCGCAGAAACGTTCGTCGTATCCGCCCGATCGGTTGCGAAGGATGGGGTTATCGGCATGGCGAGTCCAGTCCATCAGATTTTTCGACGTCGCCAGTCCGATCTGTTCGATGCCGCCCTGCGCCGCATTGTAGAAGTTGTAGAACAACCCTTGGTGCTCGACGAGCCAGGGTTGATAGATACAGTCCTGCTCCCAACTCCCCACCTCCGGCTCATGCACTGACAGGATGTAGTCGTCCTTGGCTCGCTTCCAATTCAGCCCATCTTCGCTGGAAGCAAGCCCCTCGTAGCCGGGTCGCAGTTCATAGCCGCCTTGTCTGGGGTAGCAACCGTACAGCGTCCAGTACTTGCCGTCGCGCATTTTCAGCACGCGCGGATCCTTAATCCCATAGGATTCGTACAAGAACGCGCCGATCACCCGCCCGCCATGATCGAACTCGCCCGGTTCGCCGAAACCCATCGCCAGCCGCGGATTGGTCCAGTGGACCAAATCGGTGCTTTCGGCGACAAACGAGTTGTAACCCTGGCCGTTGAAGCCGATGAAACTCATGTACCAAGTGTCCGGATCGCCTGGCAATTGGTACACGCACGGCACGTCGGTATTCCTGAATGCCTCGTAGCCGGGAATGTTCGGCTCTGCCGGAATGACGTGCGAGGGATAATAGTCCCAGTTACGGTACGGAGCCGACCAGGCATCCAACGTGGCCCGATCGATCGGTTCGGCGATCGCTACGGCCGAACAAAACAACAACAGGACCGTCCCCAGAAATAACTTATCCATGCTCGTTTCCTTTCATCCGGCCAGATCGCCGGGCCCCGCAACGCGACGATGACTGATAAGAATACTGATAAGAATTCTGAACTTCGTCCTCCAAGATTGCAAGGCCTACGGGCCCGTTTCTTGCCGCTTTCTGCCATTTTTTACTGACTTTTCCTACTCACTTTCCACTTGTTCTGGGGTGGGTTGGCGGCGTGGATTGCTGTATTTCGGTATGGTTTATGGTGCAATCATCGTCGGGTACGGGGAGTGGGGATGCCCCGATGGATTTTGCGGTACGGGACGAGCCGGCGTGGATAGCTTCGAGGCAAAAAGCCCTTTTTAGCTCCCTCCGTAGGGGTGTTTATTGCGATGGACACGCGAAAATGCTGTGATCTTGACGCACACTGTGATCGCTCCGCTTGCTTGGCGGCGAAAAAAACGGCTCAAACGAACCCCCGCCAGTCGGGCTCGCTGCTGGGTCTTACAGGAACTCCGGGTCGAGTACCAACTGCTGCTCGCGGGACCAATGCGTTTGGCGCAGAATCTGGGCAGTTGGCAGTTGGCAGTGGACGCGGGCGAAGCTGAAGAGGGGAATTGGGACACAGCTCTCAGCAGGATGGCTTGGAGACCATCCATGCTGGCTAACGGGGCGGGAAGGTCTGGCTTTCGCCTGGATTGGCCATCGGCGCCAGGGGACGGGAAAGAAGATGCAGACCAGGCGAACTGCCGTTTGCGTGCGGAAAGGCACCACGGACTGATGCTCGTACGGTTCACCGGCCATGATCGAAAAAATGACGAATAATGCCTGTCCTTTTCGCTTTTCTTCCATTCCACAGTCACGACAAAATCCTATTCCCCATTCTTCGAGGAGCTTCTGATGAGATCCACCTGCTACTATCACAGAACCGACTTGTTTTGGGTGGTTTACTCGTTCTAACCTGTGAATTGCCTGAGCTTCCTCACGCCCCAATTCGCACCCTATTTCCTGACACCACCATTTGGAAAATACCTTCGCAAATTCTCCTGGACCAAGAACGCTTTGGGGCTTCCTAATCTTCTTTGCCATCTCGATAAAATGCGGAATCACGTCAAGTGTGGTGCCATTTATGTTCAGAGGATGGGGTGGGGTCATTACTGCCGTTCCAACAATCTCACTGCCATCGATCACGGTGCCAAAATATGCTTCGTCATATAACGGCTTGTCCGACATAAGGTTTTTTGTGACACCAATCGCAACGCCATTAGCACCCTCGTCCTGACCCAGCCACTCACCCGCAGCTTCGTAGAATTCTTTGGCAGTTTGAAACAACTTTAAATTCATTCGAGAACTCTATCTGTTAGGGACAACATAATAGATAACTGATAAGAATTTTGAACGTCGTCCCCCCAAGATTGCAAGCCTACTGGCTCGGTTCATGCCGCTTTCTGCCATTTGTTCCTGACCTTTCCCGCTCATCTTTCACTTGTTCTGGGGGGATTGCGGCATGTATTGCCGTATTTCCGGTATTTTTTCGTGCGATCATCGTTGGGACGGGGAGTGGAGATGGCCCGATGGATTTTGCGATACGGGACGAGCCGGCGTGGATATCTTCGAGGGAACAATTCGCCTTTGAAGACCCTCCGGCGGGGAGTGGTTCGAGATGGACGGTTGGCGCAAGACTTCGTGTGCCGTAGAATCCTTCGAGTTGGCACCGTCCGACGAGTACGGCCGTTTCAACCAAATCCTCGATTGGTGCGCGCGGCAGGATCGTAACGTCCGCTCCGGTATCGATCAGCATCGCGACGTTGTCCACGGACACGCCGATGGTAGCCTTGCACGGGGACGCAACGGGGTCGGGAGTCGTTTTCGGGCAATGATCTACCACATGGTGAGCGGTTTGCCCGAAAAACGACTCCCGCCCCCTATCGTTGGGAGGTGGAAACCCCGCCTTTCGATCTTTTCATGCGTCGCAAAATCGAAGAAAATCGGTGTTTCCTTTGCCGAAACCACCGGTGGTCCTGAAGCATTCCCTCTTCAACGGCTCGCGCCACTGCGACCGGGTTCTTTAAGCCCATGAAATAGCCTATACTTCTTCAAGTACATTCGCAAAACACACCTTTCGCGATAGGGTATACGATCATATGGACGATTCGGATGCTGCCGTTCTGGAACAAAAAGACATGCAAGTCGAGGGGGTGGGCGCACAATCGGCCGACTCAGATCCTACTGAGACTGGAGAATGGCTGGATTCCCTGGAGTACGTACTTCGAAGCAAAGGCCCAGAGCGTGTCAAGTTCTTGCTCGCCATATTGGAGAAAAAGGCTCGATTAGAGGGTGCCGAGTTGCCCATGGCATCGAACACTCCGTACATCAACACGATCCCCGTGTCGAAGCAGCCGGTTTATCCGGGCAATCGCGAGTTGGAACGGCGGATCAAGAGCATCATTCGCTGGAACGCGATGGCCATGGTCGTGCGGGCGAATAAGCAGTTTGATGGGATTGGGGGGCACATCTCGACCTTCGCTTCGTCGGCGACGCTGTATGAAGTGGGCTTCCAGCACTTCTTCCGGGGACGCGGTGATTCGGGATTCGATGGGGATCAGATCTACTTTCAGGGGCATGCATCGCCCGGAATGTACGCTCGGGCGTTCCTCGAGGGCCGTTTGGATGAAGAGAATCTGAATAACTTCCGCCGCGAACTCCAGCCGGTCCCCGGTTTATCCTCGTATCCGCATCCGTGGTTGATGCCCGAATTTTGGGAGTTTCCTACGGTTTCGATGGGGTTGGGACCGATCATGGCCATTTATCAGGCTCGATTCAACGAGTACCTGCGAGACCGAGGGATCAAGGACACGAGCAACCAGAAGGTTTGGGCCTTTTTGGGGGATGGCGAATGCGACGAGCCCGAGACGCTGGGGGCCATCACCTTGGCGGCTCGTGAGAAACTGAACAATCTGATTTTTGTGATCAACTGCAACCTGCAGCGACTCGACGGTCCGGTCCGTGGCAACGGCAAGATCATCCAAGAACTGGAAGCCCTGTTTCGAGGCGCCGGTTGGAACGTCATCAAAGTGATTTGGGGCGATGATTGGGATCCGCTGTTGGAGAAGGACGAATCAGGCCTATTGGTCAAGCGGATGGACGAGTGCGTGGACGGCCAGTACCAGAAATACACCGCCATGCCGGGAACGTATATTCGCGAGCATTTCTTCGGCAAGTACCCCGAGCTGTTGCAGTTGGTGAAACGTTACTCCGACGAGCGATTGGAGCGGATGCGGCGTGGGGGACACGATCCGGAGAAGGTCTACGCGGCTTACCAGGCGGCGATCGAGCACCAGGATCAACCGACGGTCATCTTGGCCAAGACCATCAAGGGTTACGGTTTGGGCGAAACGGGCGAGGGCCGCAATATCGCTCACCAGAAGAAGAAGGCCAACGAGGAGGAACTGCGAGAATTCCGCAGCCGTTTCGGCATCCCGATCTCGGACGACGATCTGGCCAAGGCGCCCTTTTATCGTCCGTCGAACGACAGCCCCGAAATCCGTTACCTCAAAAGTCGGCGCGAACAGTTGGGGGGGGCGGTGCCCAGTCGTCCTCGTGAGGTCCCGACCATCGAGGTTCCTACGCTGGACGAGTACAACGAATTCCTCGGCGGCAGCAAGGGCAAAGAGATGTCGACGACGATGGGTTTTGTGCGGCTGCTGGACAAATTCTGCCGCGACCCGAAAATCGGGAAGTCCGTGGTGCCGATCGTACCCGACGAATCGCGAACGTTCGGGATGGAGGGCATGTTCCGCAAGGTCGGCATCTACGCTCATGGGGGCCAGTTGTACGAGCCGGTGGACTCGGAGCAACTCATGTACTACAAGGAAGCTCAAGATGGGCAGATCCTGGAGGAGGGCATTACCGAGGCCGGCTCGATGTCCTCGTTCATCGCCGCAGGGACCGCGTACTGCCATCATGGCGTCAACATGATTCCGTTTTTCATCTACTATTCGATGTTCGGTTTTCAACGGATCGGCGACTTGATCTGGGCCGCGATGGATTCGCGCGCCAAAGGCTTTATGATCGGCGGCACGGCGGGTCGCACGACGCTCAACGGCGAGGGTTTGCAGCATCAAGACGGCCACAGTCTGTTGAACGCCATCGCTTTTCCCATGGTGCGAGCCTACGATCCGGCGTTCGCTTACGAGACGGCCGTGATCGTCATGGACGGTTTGAAGCGGTTGTACGCCGACGGCGAAACGGCCATCTATTACCTGACGGTCGAGAACGAACCCTACGCCATGCCGGCGATGCCCGAAGGCGTCGAAGAGGGTATCATCCGTGGCATGTACCCCCTGTCGGCGGTCGACGCAGGCGGCAAACATCTCGTCCATCTGCTGGGAAGCGGCGCCATCGTGAATTCGACGCTGACCGCTCAAAAGATCCTCGCGGAGCAATACGGGGTGTCCAGCCAGGTGTGGAGCGTGACCAGCTACAACCAACTGCACCGCGATGCTCGGGAGTGCGAGCGTTGGAACATGCTGCATCCCACCGAGAAACCGCGAAAGAGTTACCTGGAACAGATCCTTGCCGACCAATCGGGCTTGTTTGTTTCCGCCTCGGATTACGTCCGGGCCGTTGCTGAACAGATTCGGCCGTGGATACCCGGACATTTCCGCGTCCTGGGCTGTGACGGAATGGGGCGCAGCGAGACTCGTGAGAGCTTACGAAGGCATTTCGAAGTCGACGCCCAAAGTGTGACCGTCGCCGCGTTGTACGGTTTGCAGCAGCAAGGAGACCTGGATGCCGAGACCGTGGCCAAAGCTATCAAGGATCTGGGGATCGATCCCGAAAAGAAAGATCCGCTCTGGGCCTGAAACCGAGCGTACTTTTTCTCCCTTTTTTCATCAACCAGACAAGACGAACGAAGATGAGCATCGAAATCAAGGTACCCGATTTGGGCGATGGTGTGGACTCGGGCGATATCCTGGAGATCCTGGTACGCGAAGGCGAAACGATCCGCAAAGATCAAGGGATCGTGGAACTGGAAACGGACAAGGCGACGGTGGAAGTCCCCAGTACTCACGCGGGTCGCGTCACCAAGATCCTGATCGAAGTCGGACAGAGCGTGGCGGTGGGCGCTCCGTTGATCGCGATCGAGGCGAGTGAGGCATCCGAAGGCAAATCGACCACCGCACAGAAAGAAACGCCCGCGGCCGACGAGAAGAAAGCCGAGAAGCCTGCGGCGAAAAAGCAAAAGGCGGCGGCGAAGGATGAGTCGGCGAAGCCGAAACCGGCGGCGGTCGACAAGAAGGAGGGGAAAGAGCGTAAGAAAAGCGAAAAGCAGGGCGTTGAGGCGGACGATGATGGGGACGAGTCCGACCAGGACGAAACCGATGCGCCTCGGAAAGCCAGCAAGCCTTCGACGGCTCCGTCCGACCAAGCGGCGGGGGAACCGTTGGGCCAGATTGCTGCCGGACCGGCCATTCGGCGATTCGCGCGCGAAGTCGGCGTGGACCTGCGACGAGTCAAGCCCACGGGGCCGGGTGGGCGGATCACTCGGGAAGATGTGCTGGAAGCAGTTCGCCAAGCCAGCCAACAAGCCGCTACGAAAACCGCTCCGGCGGCCACCGGCCCCGGATCGCCGTCCAGCGACAATTGGGGTCCGGTGCGCATCGAACGGATGTCCAAGATCCGGCGGACGATCGCAGCCCAGATGCACAAGTCATGGGAGACCTGTCCGCGAGTCACCAACTTTGACGACGCCGACGTCACCGAATTGGAACGCATCCGGGTGTCCAGCAAGGCCGACTATGCCGAGCGGGGGGTCCGCTTGAGTTCCATGCCGTTTGTCATCAAATCGGTGGCGATGGCGTTGCGAAACAATCCCGTGATGAACGCCTCGGTCGACATCGACAACGGCATGATCGTGTACAAGGATTACGTGAACATCGGGATCGCCGTCGACACCGATCGAGGGCTGGTGGTGCCGGTGCTGCGAAACGCCGACCGCATGTCCTTCCCCGAGATCGCCAGGGCCTTGAGCACCATCGCCGAAAACGCTCGCAACAACGATTTCTCCGTCGAAGATCTGCGTGGCGGCACGTTTACGATCAGTAACTTGGGCGCCATCGGCGGGGCCTACTCGACGCCAATCATCAACGTCCCCGAGGTGGCTATTCTGCTGGTCGGCCGCAGCCGGAAGATGCCGCGTGTCCTGGAAAACGACCAGATGGCCGCGCGGCTGATCATGCCGCTCAGCCTGGCCTACGATCATCGATTGGTCGACGGAGCCGCTGCCGCTCGATTCCTGAACGAGGTGATCGGTTACCTGGAAGCCCCCGCCCGATTGCTGCTGGCGCCCTGAGGAAACATCCCAAGTTCGGCGCGGGTCGCACGTTCGGCGCGGGTCTCCGACCCCGCCGAAACCCCCGAGCGGAGGTCTCCCTGATACCGGAAACCTTCGGTCGGCAATGCAGCTCGGTCCGACACCTTCCACAGCGCCGCGGGTAGCCCGGATTATTCATCAGCCGCAGGGCGCTAGCCCCGGTTACCGTAACGGCTGCACCAACCGGACGCTAGCGCGTCTCGGCTGATCTGCGCGGCGCATTGGGCAAGATGGCCGTAACACGTTGGGGTCAAAATCCTTAGGGAGACACACGCAAACTTAATGAATAATCCGGGGTAGAGATCGTTCCCTTCGAACTCCCTCAAGCGGGAGGTTGGTGACGCGGGCGATCCTTGACCACGTTCCAAGCGAGCCCCGTTTTTTCCAAGGCCAGGATGACCCAGTACGTCATGTCCACCTCCCACCACTTATGGCCTTGGCGGGCCGTGCGTTGATAGGCGTGGTGGTTGTTGTGCCAGCCCTCACCGAACGCCAGCAGCCCTACCCACCACAGATTGCGGCTGTTGTCGCTGGTTTCGTAATTCCGATAGCCCCAGACATGCGTTGCCGAATTGACGAACCAAGTGACGTGGAATACGTAGACCAGCCGTACGAACAGTCCCCAGATCAAGAAGGACATGCCCGTCTGCCAATCCCACCCCCACCAGCCGATGGTCAACAGCAGCACCCCCAACAGGATATGCGTTGGCAGAAACAGCGCATGCAACACGTGCATCGCTGGATCCCTGTGCAGATCGGGTGCAAAGCGGCGGAGATGATCGTCCAATTCGTCGCGAGGCACGGCGGGCATGAACCACAGCATATGAGACCACCAAAGTCCGTCATGCGGAGAATGAGGATCGCCCTCCTTGTCACTGAACTGATGGTGCTGACGATGGTTGGCAACCCACACCAACGCCGAACCTTCGCCGGAGAGTTGCCCCAGGAAAGCCAACAACCAACGAATGGGCCGGTAGGTCGAGAAGCTGCCGTGCGTCAGGCACCGATGGTACCCCATGCATACCCCTAGGCTGCCCGTGACCCAGGCCAATACCACGAAAATCGCGAAAGCTTTCCAGGTGAAGAACCACGGCGCCGCCAGGGCACCGACATGCGCCAGCACGATCCAAGTCACAACCGGCCAGTCGATGCCATCCGGCAGATGTTTCCGCACCGTTGGCTTGAAACGACCTTGCTTATCGACGCGTTCCTGACCCATTGGGCCAAGCTCCGGTACGGCCACAGCACAATCCTCGAACTCCCCGGCCCGCGACGTTTCGGTCTCACAAGTCATCAAACTTACCTCTTGGTGTCGAACGATTGATCAGGCGTCCAGCAAGGACTCATTCGCCTCCGATGCAGGATTGTAAACGATCGGGCGAAACACGGTGTCGCCAAGAGGCATCCGCTTTGTAATACTTTTGTAAAACAAGCACGAAGCACATGGAGCGATCGGCTGCATTGGTGACGACGAACGTTGAGTCCGGTGTCGAGGCGAAGGATGAGTGCAAATGGCCGGGCGCTTAGCCGCTCGCCTGGCTCAACAATTGCTGCAGCTCTTTCATGGCGGCCAGATTCTGAGCTTGGTTCGTAGCAGAATAAATGGCCTGTAGATTGGCGATCATCCGTGCGAGCCACTGGACATGGGTGGCCGATCGCAGCAGTCGGGTATCCGCTGGGATCGACCGCCCGCTGATCTGCGCCAAACGGTCGAGCGCTTCCTCGGGCGTCAGCATCTGGCCGCGGAAGAACGGGTCGACCAGGATCGGCCCCGTTTGATCGTGGATGCGAGCCAGGAAATGGCCCGGCGCATTGACGCCTTCGACTTGCAGCCCGACGCGGTCGGCAACGGCCTTGTAAACGAGCGTCAAGGTGATGGGGATGCCCGTTCGACGACGAAGCACCTCTGGCAGGTAACTGTTTCGAGGGTTGTAGTAGTCTCGCTGGTCGCCACGGAATCCCGCGTCTTCGAAAAGCACTTGATGCAGGTGAGCCAATACCGCCTCGGTCCGTTTGCTTCGCACTCGCGATCGAACGACTTCGGCATAACTTTGCAGTGCAGCAAACAGACTGTCCAGATCCACCCTTCCCAGGGGATGCATGGAAATCGCTACGGCGGCACGGACCAACGCATCGGTCTGGTCCAGATGGTTCAGTTGGTCCGCAAACAAGTAGAATGCTTCCGGACGGCATATCACAGGTTGGGACTTCATACGACCTTAGATTCCTCCGTCTAAGTATAGGGCCAGGGATTTCTTGATGGAATCGGCGAAAGGGGGCGAGCGTGTTTTTTTTCCAACTCGTTTCCACACAATTGTTCGTTGGCCGAAAACGACTCGCGACCCGGTTGCGTCACCCATGCAAGGCCACCTCGTTTGACAAGAAACGCCTGGCCGAATGATTAGGTGGCTGTTCCGGAGACGCCGCATGACCGATCACCGAGCAATCTCGTCTGTTCCTTTTCTTCTTTTTCACCCCAACTGGTTGCCGAGGAGTTCGTCCCGTAGAATACAGACGATGAGCACCTTCAAGAGAGCAGAAACCTCTTTCGTCGGTTCCTGCGCGAATTGCTGTTCAACGGGGCCGTGATCGAGTACAACGGCGACGAGTGTTGGTACGACGTCCATCCCGCCATCATGGAGATCCAGGCGTTCCAAGATGCCCTTACAGCCCTCGACACCACCTGCGGCGCTCATTGAACCCGCCGGACATGACCGTCCCCATTCGGAGCTGGAACTGCGCGGTCTCTGCCTCGCGCTCAGCGAAGGGGAAGGCTTTCGCCTGATCCTGGCCACCTACGACGTACCACGCGTCCGCGACCTGCTGATCCATCGGCTGCGCGCCGATCTGGAAAAGCAGGGAGTACGCTTGACCTGTCTGGACGCGAGCGTCGGCCCGACCGATGGCGATCTGCCAATTGTGTGACGTGACCATGGCGGAGTTGGTGGACTTCAGCGGGCAGGCGGCGAAACTCGCGATGCTCGATGCGGACAAGCAAGGTCGGCTCGAGCGGCTCATGGAGAAGAACAACCAAGGTAGGCTCAGCCGCAAGGAACAGCGGGAACTGCAAGACTTTGGTCCGTGAAACGCAGGAACTCACCTTGCACAACGCGCGGATCCTCGCCGAGCAGCAGCGGCGATTAGATCGATCCGGAGACGGGTCCGGCCGCAGGGGCAACCGAATCGCCGATGGCAACGGGCCCGGACAGCTCCACTCGCGGTGCGACATCGGGATGGATGGCAACGCGTGGCGACCGGCAACAGTTTGGCGGCTGCCGCTCTTGCCCAGGTGTGCAGTGGATAATGCCTGTCCTTTTCCTTTTTCCTCTTCTCCTTTTTCCTTTCCCTTCCCTTTTGACCATCGGGTCGAAACCCCTGTTAATAAGCATTTGGATGCATGCAACACCCGCTAATATTGCCCTGTTTCAAATCCCTTTTCAATCCCCACTGTGCGGAACTGCCAGTTCGGCTGGTCAAAAAAATGTGCTGCGGCAAGAAATTCTTGTCCGCTCTGCGCCGCAAATGGCAATTTCCAGATCAGAGGCCATTTGATTCCCACAATCCACCCACTAGTAGTAGGAGACCCTTTCATGATGACTCAAACCAGTCGTTGCAACCTTTCCACCCGTGCGGCGCTGTTGCTGGTCGTGGCGGCCAGTATCGGCTTGTTCCCCGGCGCGAATGCCGGGGCTCAGCCACGGCAGACCTATCGGCCAATCCGAACCGTTGGGCCGCCTCCGACGGCCGGATCGCCGAACGTATCCCGCCCCGCTGCGGTACCGTCACAGCCGGATCGGAGGTTTGGACGGGACCGGTTCCCGTACTCCGGGCCTGCGGTGCCGTCTCAGCCGTTTGGGACCGTTGGACCGTCCGCCCAGCATCGGCCGACGCTCAATCCGAATCGAACGCCGCTGTCTCCCCCGCGGCGAACCGGATCGCCCCAGGGTTCGTCGCTGAAAGCCAACCCGCGCCCCACGGGGGTCAGCCGACCAGCAGGAGGTGGGCAGATCGGAGGCTGGATTTTCAGCGGTGGCCAGCCAACCTACCCATTCCCAACGGGGGTTGGCCGACAGTCCGGCTTCCAGACGAGTGTCCCGCAGTCTGCAAACGAAACGATTGACTTTGAAGGCCTGGAGGTCTTTGCGGACGGGAGCTATTACGACCATGACGAAGGCACGTGCAATCCTCCAGAGGATTGACGCCCGCTCTCGGGAACACGGGGTTGGCTCGACACCTCCGGGTGCCGAGTCAACCCCTTCCGGGCGCAGCCATCGGCCAGGACCATGGCCGTCCGCCGTCGTCAGAGGCTGATCGCCTTGTGGCTCTTGGCCGGGTCCAGTTTGACGTCGACACGATTCTCATGCTGGTGATTCCGAAAGGTGAATCGATCACCTTCGACCACCAAGACGGCACGATTGACGAAGAGTGTCAAGCGTCCAGGCATGTGCGTGGCCCTGACGACGAACACTGAGCGCGTACTGGCCTTGCCCAAGGCCACCGTGTATCATGATGGATGCGCAAACGAACCGCCGCCCGCAAGGCGATCGTCGGCACATCGTACGGCGGGTTTCACCAGTGGGCAAGCGAAGATCGTAAGCAAGCGATGCACGCGCGCGGGACACCATTTAACGAAGTGGAACGTCCACTCCCCGCGGCGTGATCGCAGTCGTTCGGACAAGCAGTTGCGGGGGTGATGAAAGCAAACAATCCATCCGAATCAGCGAGATCTTCTTGATGCCAACGGTTCTCAGGGTCGGTCCTTACAGTTTCGTGTTCTTTAGCTCGGATCGAGGTGAGCCCGTCCACATCCACGTGAAGCGTGAGCGGCATGTCGCCAAGTTCTGGTTGGAACCGGTTGAGCTTGCCAAGAACCTAGGATTCGCCCATCATGAAGTAAACGAGATCGAGCGGCTGGTCACGAAACATCGAGATTTCCTGATTGAGGCATGGCATGAGTACTTTGACGCTTGAACGCGAGCCATTGGCCGCGAACGTGGTCGTTTCCAGAGATAGTCTCACGGTGGAACTCGCGGACGGTCGATCCCTGTCGGTCCCCGTCGCATGGTATCCACGGTTGGCAAAGGCGACCGAGGCCGAATGCGCCAACTGGCGTCTGCTCGGCGACGGATACGCCATCGAATGGCCCGATCTCGATGAGCATATTGGCATCGCTGGCTTGCTCGCCGGACGCCGTAGCGGAGAAAGCCTCGCTTCCTTCCAGCGATGGATCGCCTCACGGGGCAACGGTTGACAACCGGCTTTGTCTTGCGGACGCTGGCTCCAAGACAGTGACGTTCCATTTGGCCAGTGGCCGAGGCGACGCCCGAACAAAGGGATCACTTGATGAACGAACAGGAGCTTGCCGCGTACAAAGCGTCGCTTGTTGCTGCGAAAATCAATGCCTGCAGCGAAGACGGCATCCCACCAGAGTCGAGGATCTGGTCGTGTCATGAAACGGATCGATCTTTTCAAGGCGATCGAAGGATTCGGTTGTGCTCTAGTTCGAAATGGAGCGAAGCACGATCGGTATCGCAACCCCCGCACCGGCGTCTCGCATCCTGTTCCGCGTCACCGAGAGATCAAGGAACGCCTTGAGCGACACATCATCCGCATGCTACGCAACGATGAGGGCCAACGAGGCGTTCCAGCAGGCGTTGTCGCTGTACCGGCGTCTGGCGCACGCCCATCCCGCCGCGTTCGAACAAGACGTGGCCATGACGCTGAACAACCTGGGCGCCGTGCTGCGTGCTTTGGGCCAGCCCGAGGCGGCGCGCGACGCTCTCCAGGAGGCGTTGTCGATCCGGCGGCATCTGGCGCAGGCTCATCCCGCCACGTTCGAGCAAGACGTGGCGACTGCGCTGAACAACCTGGGCAATGTGCTGCGTGATTTGGGCCAGCGCGAGGCGGCCCGCGGTGCTTTCAAGGAAGCCGTTCGTATCTATGCGCCTTTGGCCGAACGTTGGCCGGAAGCCTTCGGCGGTTCTCTGGCAATGGCCCAGCGGAACTATGGCTCCGTGGCCGGAGCAGACGATGGAGACGCAACTTCCGAACCTTGAAAACCTTCAGAAAATCCTCTTTTTGTGTCGGGCGCACGGGAGGCGGCGGAAGTGGCTGGTTCGCCCCCTGGCCCCAGCCCGAGCCGTTACCGGCGGCGCTTGGCTCGCGGGACCTACCGTTGTCCCCATCGATCCGGCTGGCGACCTCGATCGGTGTGCGGCCTGTCTTCGACGTGCAGATTGACCGCCTTGTCAGGCTCACTTTTTCAGGGACGCTGTCTTTGGAGCCCAATGCGAAAACGCCTCTTCTGGTCCGCTTGGACACTCAAGCTTTCTGGACGCGTTTTTTCATCCCCGATGCTTAGGTAAAGCCGCCCGTCCCTGATTTCATACACCCCCAAAAGCGGTTTCTCCTGGTCGATCAGGAAGTCGATCGCTTTGGGGCTCTTGGTCGGGTCCAGTTTGACGTCGACACGCTTCTCATGCTCGTGATTCCGAAAGGTGAATCGATCACCTTCGACCACCAAGACGGCACGATTGACGAAAAGGTCCGCCAGATTGTCCGTTGACAGTTCGCGTCCATAGATCATCTTCCAGATCGCCGAGTTTGGCTCGTAGAAGGTGAGTTCGCTCTGTATCCATCGGCCCTGCAGTTCCGTTTCTGCTGCCCGGGCGTCGTCATCCCGAGTGCCGGGATCCGAAAGGCCCATAAGAATGCAGCAGACGATGTAAAGTAGGTTCACGTTCACCTCGAAAACATCTTGCAAGCGGTCCAGCGGGAATTGGAGGTGTGCCGAACCAACATCCGCAGTACCCCGTGAATCCGTCAACATTTGGGAAGCGGCGGGATGGGGGTGCACAGTTTGTGCGTGGTTGCCTGATTTCGGCGGTTGTTCGCATACCGCCTATCGTTCCATGGCCGACGGCCCCGAGCTGCCTCGCCACCGGTCCCGCACCTGTGGAAGGCCGGTTTGAGAACTAAGCCGCCCGCCCCGTCCCCCATCCGCCCCGCGCTTCCAATACGATCCCAATCTTGTCCTTCCTGCCCCTCGAAATAGAGTTAGACAACGCACCGGATGCCATATCCGGATAATGTCCGGAAATGTCCGCAAGGGTCTGCAATCGTCATTCGGCTGAGACATGAAGGTCTTTGGAAAACCTGAGAAGGTCACTGCCATCACAAAGACCGCATGCTTTCTCGATGATGGCGTATCCAGCGTCTTCGAGGTCCGAAATGGTCTTGCGATCGTATTCTGGTACAACCGACCAAATTGTATTGGCCCCCCACGCCTTCGTGATTGCCTCGGCCTCTTTGAGCAGACCGCCACAGTGCGCTTTGTCTGTGAAAGGTCCATGTATGTAGGCGTCACGAACTTTTCCACGAAGCGCTCCGAAAAAACCCACCACCTTCTTCGCAGATCGCTCAAGATATATCCTACCAACAAGGTCCATCGAACCGAGAAAGAATACTGACGAGGGCTGTCTCCGGTATTGCGTCTCTATCTTCCGAGCTGCTGCCACCTCGTGCCTTGATGCGAAAGCAGACACCGGCTCGGACTGGCTTCCAGCACCATTTCCGACGATCGGCGTTGTTTCGCTTAGCGTTTTGGCGATAATGAACCTGTCTCCTCCAAGACCGTAGTCTCCTTTATCTGGATAGTATTGCGCCTTGTAAGCTGCTATTCTCCAGCCCAGCTTCTCCAGATAGATGGAAAGCTGCGGACCGTTTTTCGGCGGGACGATCGCAAATACCTCCCTCAAGCCCATTGACTTTGCGTTCTGTTCCATCGTCAATGCGAGTTGTGTGCCATACCCCAGTCCTTGACTTTGCCGATCAACGCACGTCGAAGCTGATATTGCACATTGGGTACCGTATAGGACGGCCTTGGATGCAATCAGCTTCCCATGCAACTTGATTCCCAGAAGGTCACCTACCCTGGAAATCACAAACAGGGTCTCGGTAGACTCAGCCTTGTCGCCGAAGGCAGAACGTTCAATCTCAGCCGCGGCGACGATGTCTTCAGTTGTGAAGATTCGGATGCTGCCATCGTTGTTGTCTGCTGATTGCATATCTGATCCTGGTCTACGAAAAACGGATAAGAGCCAGTTACTTAGAAAGTGGCACTTTCGTTCATAGGGTAAAGGGCCTTGGGCCGGTCCACGATGGCTCCGATTCGAACCTTTGACGAAGGAGGGTCGTCGTCTCAGTATAGGCGGAACAACTCGGCCTGTCACGGCGTTCGCGTATTCGATATCGAACGACCGATGGCAGCCGACGCTCAGGACGGATCGGGGTTATTGCAGTTGCACGAGCACTTCGTCGTAGCAGATTTTCAATAGCTTTCGCGCCTCGTCCGTCAGATCCGCGCTTCGAATCTCGACCGGACGGTCCTGGCTGGTAGCACATGGGATCGGTTGTTCGGTATTCACCAATTCAGGGATTCTTTCCAGGGGCAACAAAGCCCAATCGGCGAAGTGTTTTCCCGTGGGATCGCCAGTGGGCAGCTTGGCCGTGGGCAGGATGCTCAGGTACAGCATGGTCCGCACCGGTTCGCGCACGATCGCGTTGTCGCTGGCACGATGTCGGCTGTAAACATCCCGGATGGGTTCGGCGTGCAATGGAAAGGCGAGCACCTCGGTTTCGTAATACGCGCTTTGTCCCAAGAGACCCAGTTCGGCTTGAGCAGCCCGGCGTTCGCGGCAGTGTTCCAGGAACTGTTGGCGAGTGATGAAGCAGCAGCCATCGATCCCGCAACCGGTGAAGTGATGCAATACCTCGGCACGGAACTCCCGCGAGTAGGTGCTGTGATGGCGGACGTGTCCATGAATGGTCCGGTCCCAGCGAGCCGGATCGAAGAAGATCTCTTCCTGGACATCGACGCGCTTCCGCAGAATCAGGTGCTGTGCGTCGGGAGTGAGCGCAAACCCCGAAACGTGCAGATTGTACAGGTCGATCGGCTGGTCCTCGCGGAGCAGTGCGTGAAAGCTGAACTTATCGAGTTCTCCGCGGGGATTGCCATCCTGATCGGTGACCAGATCTCTCCAACTGGTCCGCGTCTCGGACAGCAGCCGCAGTTCGTGTTTCCACTGGGCGATCAGGTGCAGCTTGATCGCCTCGAATACCAGATCCTCTTTGAACGCAGCCAGGACACTGTGCGTCGGGGCGGTGCAGAGCAGCGTCCCCAATTCCTGGAGACTGGGGCGAGTCAAATCGCGCAATTGAGTCGCCAGGCGTTTTCCGTCGGATTCCGCCACTGGCGGTGTGCGGAACAGGCCGGTGATCTGGCCTTGTTCCAGGGCCCGATGGATGCGGCTGACGAGATGTTTTCGGCCCGGGTCGGAATCGCCGGCCAGCATCGCTTCGAGATTCATGGCTGCGATTCCGCGGAAGCACAAGTCGAACACATCGACAGCCGCCTTGACTTCGCGCCGGTCCTTGACGACCCGGGTCAGATGATAGTTGCGATTGAAGGGATCGAATTTGCGGCTTTCCACCATCTCCCGGTCATCCAGGATGATCTGTTGGACCTCGTACGAACCGTGCCGGTCCAGGACTTTCACTCGCGGGCTGGAGCCCGGCCCGCGTTCGCAGAAGTCGATCAGATTCTGCAGTTGCAGTTCCAGCCATTTCTTGTGGGCGGACCGCACCTGGAGGTCTTCGAAATCCACCGACAGAATCAAGAACACGTCGTGGCGGCTGTTCACGGCGCTGTCCAGCACGTTCAGGAACGATTCCTTCAGACGCTTGTGCTGCTCGTATTCCAACTTGCCCCCGACGAACGGGCAGACGGCGACGGGGTCCAGAGGCGGCGTGATTCCGGCCAGTTGCTCCTGTTCGGGCAACCCGATGGGACTCAGGCCGGCCCGGACGCGGATGCTACGGCGGGCGTACGGCGTTTCGCTCAAGAAACCGGCGATCCGCCGCGCCCGCTCCTCGACGTTCACGTCCGGCCGGGTTTCGTCCAGCAGCAGCCGGAGGAAGCAGTGGAGCACTGCAAACTCCTTTGTCCGAACGGCGCGGCTGCCCATGTTCATCAGTGGCAGGTCGAAAGCGATGACACGCAGTCCCATTTGCCGGAGCCGTTCCACGCCGGCCTTGGGCATTCCCAGCCCGAGGATATACGACTGCGCCCACAGGGTGCGGGCCTGTTCCCCAAAGTGCTGACGGAAGACGTGATAGTAGTGCAGGAGATCCGCATCATTGACGTCGTAACCGACGAACAACAGACGGTGCGTCAGGAACAGATTATGGAGGAACGAAGCCAGGGCCGGATGCCGCATGTCGCAGGATTGCTGGTCGGCGGAAAACGTCGAGCCTCGACGGATATTGCCACGGGGCTGCAAAAAGATCGTCTCCTGGTTTTGGTACAAGCCCAACAGCTCGGCGTCCGTCGTGATCGGACTCAGGTAACGGGGCGGCTCGAGCCGCCGGCCCGCTTGCTCGAACAGATCGTCCCAAGCGGTGGATACGATCATGGCAAAGGGGATCTGCAGCAGGATGGTATGCAGATCCAGGTGCTCGCCGCCGTCCGGACACGACTCGTACAACGCCTCGTGAACCGCTTGCTGGAACTGAGCCGGACCGAACAGGTGGCCGAACAGATCGCCCAGCGAATTCAATCCGAGGGTCCGCAGACGCTCGATTTCCACAGGATCTTCGTCGCACTCCAGGCGGCGGGCGATCTTCCAGGCCAATCGTTCGGAAACCAAGTCGCGGCTGCTCAAACCGGCGGCCCGCGAAAGCTCCGGCCCGCCGAACAACACGACCCGGCCCAACCGCACGTCATCGCGCAACTCACGGAACTCGCGGCTGTGCGCCGCCTGTTGCATCGCCCCCCGGATGCCGGCATCGTCCCATTGCGGCGCAACGCGGCCGGACAAGTAGGACACGAGTTCATCGGTCGAAAACGAGGACATAAGAAGCTCCTTCACAGTACCCTACGGAAAAATTCGTGGTTCACCAAGTAGTCATCGAGGATCTTCGCAGTGCGTTTGATTCCCTCCGCCAATTCCTGAAGACTGCTAAACCTGTCAGGCAGTATTTCGAAGGCTCGCTCGGCAGCTTTCGTATCAAGACGGCCCATGTGTCGGGTTGGAGTCTGAAAGAAATACTCGACGTAAGCCTCCGCATCCTCGCGTCGAAAACCGGTCGAGGAGGGGTTCTCTTGGCAAAGTTCACAAGTCGCCTTGACGAACAACTCCCGCTGGGATGGTTCCAGTTCCTCCATCGGAACCCCCAGAGCAATCGCCATCGTGCGAAGGTACAAAGGCGGAAGGCCGCCACTGGCGTCGAAAACCCCCCTCTTCCACCGCCGTAAGCTGTGCTCGTCCCACAGCATCCGTCTTCGAAAGGTGCGCTCGTCCATGTTGCGTTCGAGCAGCAAATCGTCCAATCGGGCGACCCAGTGTTCACGGTAGACCTTGGTCAGGACCTTCAGAAACGGGTTGATCCTCCGGGGCCTCAGTCCGCCCGGTCTTCCCGGATCCCTTTCCCGTTCGCTGTCCTCCTTGCATATCCAGTAGAGCCACCATGCGTTATGCAGCGAATGTGACACTGTGATTCCTCCCTCAACAGTCTTTACCCTTCCTGATCGACGTAGGGACGCAACGAAAGCCTCGGATCGATACGTGATCCCCAACGTACATCCTAACCCTTCCGCAACCCTTTTAAAAATCTTCCCGTGCCGGCACCGCATGCCGGCACTGTACGCCGGCCCTACATGCGGATTCCGGATGCCGGCATCAGAGCATTGGATTTCCTGGACCGCCATCGGCGAAACTGAGGAAAACGGCGGACGGCGCGCTCTCGATTGGCTCGACGCGAATCGGCCTGACCGTCCTCAACGTCCAGAAGGTGTTCCATGATAAATCCCTGCCCCTATTGTCCGCTCGGTGACACATCCTTGCAAGCCCGGTTTTGTGACCGGTCCCGTATGCCGGCACCACGTGTAGGATTCCGGATGCCGGCATCAGCCGAGCAGACATACTGGACCGCCATCAGCGAAACTAAGGAAAAGGCCGGACGGCGCGCTCTCGATTGGCTCGGCGC
>SKKK01000654.1 GCA_007121535.1 Planctomycetaceae bacterium
CAGAACCGGCGGCTAGCGCCGTGCCGCTCACAATCCGCATTTTTCGCCTAGACAACGCACTAGACAACGCACTAGCTGTTAAGTTTGACAGCGCCGCGTTCGCGAGAAAAGATGGGGCCAACTTTTGCTGGCAGGAATTCACCATGAAACGTGTTTCGGATTGCAAGCCTCGTACGGTGCTGATCACCGGGTGTTCGACGGGTATCGGCCAGGCATGTGCCTTGGATCTGGCCGCTCGCGGGTGGCGCGTGCTTGCGGGCGTCCGCGACCGGCAGGATGGGCAGCGGATCGCACGGGAAGCGGCGGGCGATCTCCAGCCCATCCTGCTGGATGTCACCGACCGATCCATGATTCAGGCGGCTGTCGAACGATTGGATGCGTTGCCGGGCGACGGCGGACTGGACGGTTTGGTGAATAACGCAGGGATCGTCGTCCCGGGGCCATTGGAGTTGCTTGCAACCGAGGATTTGCGGCGTCAACTGGAAGTCAATGTCCTGGGAACGCATGCCCTGACCGCGGCGATGCTGCCGATGCTGCGACAAGCGAAGGGCCGCATCGTACTCATGGGATCGATCACGGGACGAATCACGCCGCCCCAGTATGGTGCTTATGCCGCCTCGAAGCATGCATTAGAGGCGATGGCGGACGCGTGGCGAGTCGAATTGCGGCCATGGCGGCTTTCGGTGTCGATCGTCCAACCTGACAACGTGGACACCCCGATTTGGAACAAGCTGGATCGATCCGTGGAAGCACTGGGAAATCGGTCGCAACAGACGGTTGTGGACATGTATCAACATTCGATGCAGAAGGTCCGTGCCAGCGGACTGCGGATGGGACGCACCGGCATGTCGACCGCGCGCGTCGTCCGCGCCGTGCGGCATGCCCTTTCGGCCAGGTGGCCACGAGCGCGTTATCCGGTGGGCTGGCGGACGCGACTGGCCTTCTGGGGCGCCGGCAATCTACCGGCCTGGATCATGGACCGGTTCCTGCAACTGGCCGTCGATCGATAGACGACCCACCTTGCTCGAATCATGAAACAAGACTGTAACGGCCGGTAACGAGTTGAGTGCTGATCGTGAAAAGCACAGCCGGTTCGCATTCCCCCGCCTTGTCGCCGGAGGGAATATCGGTAATCTAAGAGCGAAAACGTCCTGCTTTGTTCCGAAAAGGGCATACACTGATGAAGATCCATGAATTCCAGGCGAAGCAGATCCTCAAACAGGCCGGGGTGCCTGTTTTGCAAGCCATCGTCGCTCGTTCCGCCGACGAAGCCGCTGCTGCCTTTGCGCAATTGGACACCCCGATCGCCGTGGTCAAGGCCCAGATCCATGCGGGCGGTCGCGGCAAGGGAACCATCATCGAACATCCGCAACAGCATGGCGTCCAATTGGTCCGCAGCGCTGCCGAAGCCGAGGAAGTCGCCAGCCGTATCCTGGGAAATCGATTGGTGACCATCCAGACGGGTCCCGAAGGACAACGCGTGCGGCAGGTGCTGATCGAGCAGGGTTGCGACATCGCTCGCGAGCTTTATCTGGGCATCGTTGTCGATCGAGCGGCGGCCAAGCCGGTGTTGATGGTTTCCAGCGAGGGGGGAGTCGAAATCGAAAAGGTGGCCGCCCGGACGCCTGAACGGATCTTCAAAGAGCATTTCGACCCGCTGGCAGGCTTGATGGACTTTCAGGCCCGCAAGTTGTGCCAGAGCTTAAAGATCAGCGGACCAACGGCTCGAAGTGCCGCATCCTTCATGAAAAACATGTGCCGGGCTTTCGTGCAATACGATTGCAGTTTGGCCGAGATCAATCCGCTGGTGATCACCGGTGCCGGTGAAATGGTCGCCTTGGACGCCAAGATCAACTTTGACGACAACGCCCTGTTTCGACATCAGGATCTGGTCGAGCTGCGCGATCTGGACGAGGAGGACCCGGCCGAGGTGCGGGCAGCGAACGCCGGATTGAGCTACGTCAAGCTGGATGGCAATATCGGGTGCCTGGTCAACGGCGCCGGGTTGGCGATGAGCACCATGGACATCATCAAGCTGCACGGCGGCGAACCGGCCAATTTCCTGGACGTGGGTGGCGGCGCGGATGCGGACCAGGTGACCGAAGCCTTTCGTATCTTGCTGGGGGACGCGAACGTCAAGGCCGTCCTGGTAAACATTTTCGGCGGGATCATGCGTTGCACCACCATCGCCGAAGCGATTATCGCCGCCTATAAGACGGTGGGATTCAACGTCCCGCTGGTCGTCCGCTTGGAAGGCACCGAAGTCGAAGAAGGTCGCAAGATCCTGGAAGCCGGCGGCGTCGATATCATCACCGCCGCAGGATTGACCGAAGCTGCGGAGAAAGTCGTGGCTGCCGCAGCCTGATTTCCGTCCCCTGTATCCGTTCCACCGTCCCTTGGAAGCGATCGAGAAGCAACGATGAGCATTCTGGTGAATCAAGAAACGCGGGTGATCTGTCAAGGCATTACGGGCAAAGCCGGCGCTTTTCACACCAAACACTGTCTGGCCTACGGCACGCGAATGGTCGGCGGCGTAACGCCCGGCAAAGGCGGGGCGACCGTCGAAGGTCTACCGGTGTTCGATACGGTGATCGAGGCAGTCCGGAAGACGGGCGCCAACGCCACGATGATCTACGTACCGGCCGCCTTTACCGCGGACGCGATCCTGGAAGCGCTGGATGCGGGAATCGAGGTCATCGTGGCGATCACCGAAGGCGTTCCGGTATTGGATATGGTGCGCGTCTACGACGCGATCCGACGCTCCCAAGCCACGCTGATCGGTCCCAATTGCCCCGGGATCATCACCGCCGGCCAATGCAAGATCGGGATCATGCCGGGCTACATTCACCAGCGCGGCCGCGTGGGGGTGATCAGCCGCAGCGGGACCCTGACCTACGAAGCCGTCTGGCAGACCTCCAACCTGGGACTCGGGCAAACCACCTGCGTCGGGCTGGGCGGCGACCCGATCGTCGGCACCTCGTTCATCGATCTGCTGGAACGGTTTCAAGCGGACGACGAAACCGAAGCGATCTTGATGATCGGTGAAATCGGCGGGACGGCCGAGGAGGAAGCGGCAGCCTATATCCGGCAGCACGTGACCAAACCGGTCGCCGCCTTTATCGCCGGTCGCACGGCGCCGCCCGGTAAGCGGATGGGCCATGCCGGGGCGATCATCACCGGCGGCAAGGGCACGGCCGAAGAAAAGATCGCCGCACTCCGGCAAGCCGGAATCGAAGTGGCTCAAAGCCCCGCCGACATGGGCGCGGCCGTCCAACGAGCCTTGGACGGCCGCCGCTGATCGCGGCTTCCGAGGCTCACGTGGTCAGACCAAGTACATCGAGTTTGCCACCTGCCGGCAAACCGAGTCGTTGCCGACAGACGCTCTTCGTTGTTCACCGTGGTTGCACGCTTCCATCTCGACGGATCGCGTGGGTCGAGATGCGACCGTTGCGTTTTTCGATGCGGACCTCGAAGGGGATGGCGTAGGGCCTGGGGCCACCAGCAACTCGTCCGGAAAGGGCGCGGATCTCTTCGTTTTCCGACGCGATCACGAGATTTCCCGTCGTCACCTGAAAATCGCCTCGACCGGCATAGGCGTGCATTACGGGAGTGCTCCAATTCGGTCGCTTGAAAACCCAGACCTCGCCCCCGTTGGAGACCGACAGCCGAACCACATAATCACGTTCGTTCCGCCGGATGCTGAACCCGCCGTAAGGCGTCCCGACCCCAAAGGTCAAATCCATGCTGCCGCTTCCCCGAGGACAATGCACGGCGACTTCGTACGGGAAGTCACCACCACGGCCCGCCAAGGCGACACAAGGGATGTCGCCTCTGTCCAACATGGCTCGCCCGTGATTGCCGCTGGATTCGATCAGCAGAAACGGCGACAGGCGGCCGGACCGAAGGTGACGCATGTTCAGTCCGTTCCGATTCGCTTCGCCGCCGTCGATGATCGCTGCCGACGACGCGGCCTGTGCCTGTGCTCGGCCAATCGGTCCGAAAACCATGCCCCCAGTTACCGCTCCGAGAATCGCACCACACACCTCGCGTCGGCCGACCGTTCGAATGCCGTTTGTCATCGTGAATTCCCTCCATCATGAAAGAAAACGTCTCGTTCCGGGCAACTCCCGGCCATTTCACTAAGTCGAAAGCGGGAGGAGTTTGGTTCAAAATTCCGCGGAATTCGCCGCTTCCCGGACAGTGCCGGAACGCAGCGGGGGATGGTTTGCACATTCTACGAGCGAGGACCTCTAACGCAGGCTGACGCCCGCAACCAAAGTAGAACGGAATTCATTCCGTTCTACAAGATGTGCGCACCGTGCGCACATCTCGCAGCCGAAGACTCGAACACAGCGTTAGCGCAATCGGCTCCGTGGACCCCAGCGTGCTCTGGACAATTGGATTGGTGTCTGTTAGAGAGGCAACGACGTTGAGTCGTTCCTGCCCGAACGGTTCCTCACCGTTGATGCCCCGGGGAACCGGGGACACGACACCGCTGCCGATTTTGCCAGGAGATTGGTATGGACGCTCGCCGCAGATCCGTCTCGCTTTGCGCTGTTGCCGTGTGGATCGCCATCGGGCTGGTCCACGAGCCGTCCTCCGAATTCGCTTTCCCCGCGTCAGGTCAGGACGGCGCGGCGGATCAGCTATCACCCGCTGCACAGGTTGTGGCTTCGATCGAAGCCGGACGATACCATGCCGCTTTGATGATTGCCCAACGGCATCTGCAATCCCAACGCGAAGCACACGGCGAAGATCATCCGGAGACCCTGGCTGCCGCCAACCTGGTCGGCTTGGCACACTTGGGCAAAGGCGATGCGGCCGAAGCACGAGCCAGCTTCGAACGCGTCTTGCAGGGCTACCGCCAGATGCATCGCCAGCCGCACGTGCTGACCGGCGAAACGCTTAACAATCTGGGCGTAGCCTTGTTCTACGAGGGACGATGGCTCGACGCCTGCCGCGTGCTGGACCAGGCGTACGCGATGCGCAAATCGCTGTTGGGTGAATTGCACGTCGATACCCTGCAATCGCTGGCCAATCTGACCGCAGCCCAGCGGCGGTGCGGGCAGGAGGTGCCTGCGGAATACCTGCAGTGGATAAACAAACACTTGTTCGCGGAGGATGACGATTGGGTCGAACCCGAACCGGGAGACGACGTTGACGCCCAAGACCTGGAATTCACCTGGGAGGACGAATTTCTCGGGAATCCTCTCCGCGTGTTCTGGGATGATCGGGACGCCCGGTCGATCGGGCCGGCCGCCACTTCGGCCGACTTGTTCGAAATCTGGGAGAACGCACTGCCGGCACCGCAGTTGATCCTGGTCGGAGCGGTTGCCGATGCCATGATGATCGAGATTTCGGAGGAACAGCGAACGCTGGCGACCGTACGCATTCTGGAACGCATCGGGCAGATCGTGCCTGCGGACTATGCCGTATGGCTCGTCCCTTGGGGAACCATCGCCGAAATCAAGGCGGAACATTACGGTCCGAAGCACTTGCAGTCTTTGCTGGCCATACACAACGTGATCGCATCGCAGGAATTGGGCTACGAAGCAGGCGGACACTTCGGGCTGGATCTGGAAGCAGACGACTGGATCGACGAGCCACAGCAGGAGCTTTCCCCCGAAGCGCGGGTGGAGCGTTTGCTGGCCGCTGTCAAGGCGGTGGTCGGACGCGAGCATCGGTTGGCAGCCAGCATGCATCAGAATCTAGGAATCGCCCTGTTGCGCGAAACGCATCGAAGAGCCGAAGACCGCCAACACCTTCAGACGGCATTCCAGATCCTGGAGTCTCGGTTGGGCGCGAGTCATCCACGGACGGCGGCAGCGGCCGAACTGTTGGGACTGGCCGCTTATTACGTCGAAGAATATCCCGAAGCGATCGAGCACTTGGAGCGTGCCACAGAGATCCACCGCAAGGTCTTCGGCAACGAGCATGTTTTGGCAGCTCAGTCGCTGAACGCGTTGGGCATCGCCCGCTATCAATTGGCCCAGTTCCAGGCCGCGCGCGAATGCATCCAGCAGGCTCTCGATATCCGCGCTGCGATGCGAGGGCCTCTGGATCCGCTGACCTTGCGCTCGCTGAACGATCTGGCCGTGGTCTTGAAAGCGCAAGGCGACTACGCCGCCGCCGTACGGTATCTGGAACTGGCGGTCGAACGGTTGACCGAGTGGGAGCGGGCTGAACTGAAGGTGCCGGAGGTTCTTTTCGACGTGGCTGGCCATCTGCGCATCATGGACCGTGAGGTTCTGGAGAATAATCTGGCCGTCCTGCGCTTCGAAATGGGCGACTATGACGCGGCGCGGCGGCACTTGGAAGCGATCCTGCGCGATAAGCCCGACGGCTGGCTCGCGGACGAGGCTTTGCTGAACCTCGGTTCGCTGGCTCGCCTGGAGGGCCGACTGGACGAGGCACGTGATCTGTTCCAACGCAGGGCGAACCGAAACGCGTTTTGCCTGCTGACGCAGCATAATCTGGGCGCGATCGCGCGGGATACGGGCGACTTGCAGACCGCCGCAAAATACCTGGACCAAGTGCTGAAACAACGCCTCGATCGATTCGGGGACCAGCATCCCGACGTCGCCTTCTCGTTGGTCGCGTCGGCTCTGCTGGACCAACGTCGAGGCGATTACGAAGCGGCCGCGACCCGCTTGGAGACTGCGCTGGAAATCTATGCAACGGTTTACGGACCCGGTAACCCGAAGACGACTGACGTGTTACGCATGGCGGGCGAGAACGCCTTGCTGGCCGGACGCCCGACCGAAGCAGTCGCTCGCCTGGACCGCGCATTGGAGAACAAGCTGCGTTTGGCCGACGACCTGCTGCCCGTGCTGACCGAAGCCGAGGCGATCGCCTACGTGTTGGCGCACCGCGAACGCGATCTGCTGCTGGCGGCGTTGGCGGGCAGCGACTGCCCCGAGACGGCTTACGAGGTCGTTTGGAAAACACGCGGGCTGGCAACACAGGCAATCGCCGCTCGGCAGACGGTCATCCGCGACGACCGGGCGAAACAAGCCGCCGTCGAACTGCAAGACGCTCGCCGTGCGTTGGCCGCGCAGATGCTGCGCCACTACCTGCACAATACCGACGAAGAAGCATCTCCGTACCGTGACGAAACCTTGCTGGAATTGCAGCAGCGCAAAGAGCGTCTGGAACGCCGTCTTGCCGAACTGTCGCCGTCCGATCGCCGCCAGCGGGAATTGCAGAGGTTGGACAGTCGCCAGTTTATCGCGTCGCTGCCCGCCGATATTGCCGTAGTCGAGATCGTGCGAGTCAAAAGACCGGTTGCCCCCGCGGGCGTCCCAACGCTGACTGCCGCATCGGACTACCACGCATTTGTCTTACTCCTCGCTCCATCCACTACCCGGCCTCCCGTCGCCCGGATCGACCTGGGCGACTCGCAGCCGATCGACGACGCCGTGACGGCCTGGCTGCAGCAGATCGGTCAACATCAGGGGGCCGTTCGTGGTCCACTATGGACCCCCGAACCGCTGCCCGTCCAAGATCCGCAAGCCGCTGACTCCGACCCCAACGTCACGCTTCGCCGCAAGGTCTGGGACAAAATCCAGCCCCATCTAGCGGACCGCAAGACGGTGGTGATGATTCCGGACGGGACGCTGGCGCGAGTTCCCTGGGCCGCTCTGCCCGGTGAGAAGCTCGGCACGTATCTGATCGAAGACGACTTTGCCATTGCTACCGCCACGTACCCGCGTCAGATCCTCGAGTTGTTGCAAGCCGAGCCGCCAAGCGGCAACCGGCACCTGTTGGTCGGGGGTGTGGACTACAATGCTGCTCCAGTCGAAGCGATCGACGGCAAAATCCTTGGCCAGTGCGCGATGACGACCCGCGGAACGCCGGGACGTCCGCATCGATGCTGGAAACGGCTACCCGGTACGAAGGCCGAGGTCCAAAGCGTCGAACAACTGTTGCCGGCGGAAGAGCCTTACCTCCTGCTGACCGATTCGGCAGCCAGCAAAGCGGCCGTGCTCGAGGCGTTGCCGGCCAGTCGTTTTGTATTGTTGGCCACGCACGGTTTTTTTGCCCCTGCGCAATACGTGTCGGCGCTGGACTCGGCGGATCGCCGCGGCCCAGCCGATCCGCAGATACTGACGACGATCCAAGGACTTTTTCCCCGGTCGACGTTTCAGCCCTCGGTACTCGCTTCGATCGCAGGCCGCAATCCGCTGACGCTCTCGGGCATTGTCCTGGCGGGCGCCAATCGCGAACGCGAGCCCAACGCGATGGGCGCGCTGGGTGACGACGGGATCTTGACCGCCGAGGAGATCGCCGGGCTGCGGCTGGATGCCACGGAACTGGTGGTGCTGTCCGCCTGTGCATCGGGATTGGGTGAAGTGGTCGGCGGCGAGGGCGTCTTCGGATTGCAGCGGGCCTTTGCCTTGGCCGGAGCGAGGACCGTGATCGCCAGCTTGTGGCACGTCGAAGACGAAGCAACGCAGGCCTTGATGACCGAATTCTATCGCCAGTGGTGGCAGAATCGACGTGGGAAACTCGAAGCGCTCGCCCACGCCCAACGCACCATGCTCCGCCACTACGATCCCGAGGCCAAACAACTTCGCCAACCTGACGATCGTGCAGAGCAAGCAGCCGAGCGATCCCGCCTCTCGCCTTACTACTGGGCCGCCTTCTCCCTGTCCGGCGACTGGCGATGATTCACGAAATGGCAGCCGAATTCGCCACAATTCGGCTGCATGTCACAATCGTCAGGGACCTCGACTGTAGAATGGAATTCATTCCGTCTTCCCATGCAAGAAAAACGGAATGAATTTTTTCCGATAGCCCATGCTGCGGTAGGTTCCATCAATGCCGAGGCCCATTGTACTCGCAAAATCGGATCGACGGTAGCAAACTGTGCTTGCGGGCATTGGCCAGGGCTTGCTGGCGGGCTTCGGAAGCGGTGTCGCCGACGCCCGTGCCCCAGCCGCCCAGCGGCGCCCGGGCAAAGGCGAAGTAGCGGGCCGTGGTGCTGAGGATGATCCGCGAGTTGCGGCCGGCCCGGCGGATCGCCGCCCATTCGGCCTCAGCCCGGTCCGTGTGGTTGTACGTGAAACCGTACGCCCCCGTACAGTCGTTCAAGGCAATCGCCGCGTAGCGAGTTGCCCCGTACCCGTTCTGGCCCCACGCGGCCGCCGTGCCGAACGGCCCGAGCCAGGCCAGCGCCAACAGGGCGATGCTGCACGCGATGCGCGAAGGAACGTCAATGCTTCTGAACATGTCAAAACCTCCTGAAAACAAGGAACTGGAAAGTGAATCGTTGGATGGTTTGGTTATCGTTTGGTGAAGACGAAAACCGGTTCGTTCGCCAAGACGTAAGCGTCGGCGTACTCCGCCAGGAATGCTTTTACGTCGTCGGATCTGAAGATGCCACTGTTCGATGCCAATCGCCCCTTTGCAACGTTCGCGTCGGGGACAAGAACCCAGAAGTACAACTTGTTTCCGTCCTGTTTGACGATCATGACCAGATTTTCATACGTGTGTCTTTCACGCCCAGAGCATTCGGTCACTTGGGGAGCAGAAAACAGGACCGTCTGGCGGTTCGAGGTGAACGTGATAGTCGTGTCGCCAACTTTGAAGCCCGCTGCCTTCGGAATGTGAGACAAGAGGAAAAAGCATTCCCACTTGACTGACTCGCCGTCGTTTCTCACTCCATCGAAACTGGCGAAGTAGCGAGTACCTCTCTGCTGAATTGTTAGACCGCCGCGCGACAGATCCATTCCACTGTCCGACAACGCATATCTTCCCAGAAAGGTCTGCATTGCGGTTTCACTCAACAGGCGATCCTGAAACACGGTCAGGATGTCCGTCAGAGAGCAACCGCAAACCAGCGGCAGGCACAGACAGATCACCAAAGCTTTCATCTTCATCGCAGGGCTCCTTCTCGTCGTAGCTGAAATGTTTTCGTCGTGACACCCCGTCTTCCGTGGTGCGACGGGCAGGAATGCCCATCCTACGGGTGAATCTTCAAGCTCCGGTCGCCCAAACCATCGTTTTCAACCGGCCTCCTACGAACTCAAGCCGATTCGGGCGGCGGTTTGGTGCAAGAAAATCGCGAGATTTTCCCTTCGCCGGAAAACTGATTCTGTGTGTGGATTTCTGAACCACGCACAGCAACCAATCGGCTTTGCAAGTCAGGGCAAGAACGCTTTTTCATCCTGTGAGCAACGAGGAGTTCTGTCATGACCGCGAGAGTTCGAATCGCTATTGTGCTGGTCGCCGCCCTGGCACTATGGACCCTGGATGCTGCCGGGCGGGTGCGGGCGGCCGAGTCCGCGCCGCAAGTGATTACACGGTTCCTGGCCGCCGACGGCACCCCGTTGGCCGCCGATTGGCAAGCGGATGCCGATTCAACGGTGTTCGTCGTGATTCACGGTTTCCAGGCGCGGGGAACCGACCAGGCGCAGGTCCGCCAGGCGGCGGCGATCCAGCAGCGGTTTCCCCAGGCCGACGTGGTGATCGTCGACTGGCATCTGGTGCAGCCGGCCAGAAACGCCGCTCCAGCGCGAGCCAACTGGCTCGTCGTGCTGGTCGACCAGTCTCACCGTCTGGCTGCGGACTACGATGCGGCCGTCGCAGCGACTCGGCACGTGGCTCGTGACATCGCCGACTGGCTGCAACGCCACCGGATCGATCCGGCTCGCACGGTCCTGTCCGGACACAGCTTGGGCGCACACATCGCGGGCTTTGCGGCCCGGGATGCCGCCGCCCGCTTGGGGCGCACGGTCCATGCGATCCTGGCCGCCGATCCTGCAGGCCCATCGTTCACGGGACGAGCGTCCGACGCACGGTTGGACCAAACCGATGCCCGGCGCGTGATCGTGATCCACACGACCGACAGCCTGGGCTGTGCCGAGCCGCTGGGGACGCAGGACGTGTACG
>SKKK01000442.1 GCA_007121535.1 Planctomycetaceae bacterium
CTGCCGCAGGAGTTGGAACTTCACGATGTGGGGCCAACGCCGTTGGATTGGAACGAAACGGAAGATCAGGGCCGGCGTCTGCTGACCATCTGGCTGCCGTCGGGTCAGACCGAGTCGTTTTCGCTGGTCCTGTCCGGCTCGCTGGGCCGCCGTCAAGCGACCGATCCGGTGGCGGTACCGCGATTCGAGGTGCTGGATGTCAGCGACCAACAAGGCGCGATCGTCGTTCAGATCGACCCGGCCTTCGACGTTCAAGCCGCCGATTTGCAGAACTGCGAGATTGTCTTGCTCAGCACCACGTTCGCCTGGCTGGACGCGGCTCAACGGCCCTTGGCTCGACTGGCCTTGCGGTACCACCGACCGGACTACAGCGGACGCTTGGAAGTGTCGCCTCGACCGCCGCGTGTCAGCGGGATCACGGTGACCAACGTCAAGGTCACCAATATCGCCGTCGAAGAGACGATCGTCATCGATCTGAACGTGGTGGATGCCGGGATCCGCGAAGTCGTCTTTCTGATCCCCGCCGCAATGCAGCGACCGCGCATCCATGCGCCTCGGTTGCGGCAAAAGTCCATCCGGGCAGCAGAGAACGGCTGGCAGCGAGTCCGCTTGGAGTTGCAGGACGAGATGTTGGGAGAATATCGCGTGTTGATCGAAAACGATCGTCTGCTGACCATGGCCGACGCCCGGCAGTCCCAGACGCAGCATGCCCCGATTCCGGTGCTCGAGACCGGCCGAACGGACCAGCGATACGTGACTCTGGAAGAAGCCGGGCGCGACGAGGTGCAGATCGTCGACCGGCAGCATCTACAGCCGTTAAGCCGTCAACAGGCGCCTTGGCGGCGATTGGCCAGCATCCTGGGCGACGGGGTGACGCAGGCGTTTCTGGTCAGTGCTGACGCCGAAACGCCCCGGTTGAGCTTCCGGACCGTCCAGCGCAGCATCGTAGAGACCGTAGGAGCGGGAATCGGGTTGGCCGAGACCTTCCTGATCGTCGATGCCGCCGGTGCTTATCGCGGTCGGCAGACGTATCACGTGTACAATACCATCGAGCAGTTTCTCGAGATCCAATTGCCTCATGCCGGAACAGCGCACCCGGCGGAACTGTGGACGGCGACCGTTGCCGGGCACCCGGTCAAGCCTGCTCCGGTGCCTGACGCCGAGCTGCCCGGAGCCGTGCGCATCCCCCTGATCAAGACGGCCGAGGGCGACCCGGATTATCCGGTCGTCTTGCATTACGGCGGGCGATTGCCGCCGATTCGTCTGCTTCGCGGTATCGAATTCCCGTTCCTGGAAACGCGGAATATCAACGTCGAACTGAGTCAAGTCCGTCTGCGGTTGCCCGAATCGTACCGCTGGTTGGCCTTTGATGGCACGATGCGGCGAGTGACCGACGAAGCCGATCTGGCCGCCGATTTCTTCGATTACAACACTCGGCAAATCAAGCGGCTGATGCAGGTCTGGGATACCGAAAACCCCTACGCTCGCGCTCGCGTGGCCAGCAACCTGAAACAACTTGAAACGATGATCGATAGCCCCGAGACCTCTTACCGGCTGTCGACCAGTTCCCTGGCGCAAGACAAATTCGCGGCAAACGTCGACGCCCTGCGGCTGGCTCAAGAACAGACCCAACGGTATTTCGATGAAAAAGCCGATGCGGTGGAACTCGACAATCGAGCCCGGTTGAATACGTTCTACAGCGTTCAGCAACCCTCGTGGGCCCGCAACGTGGTCACCGAAATGGACGGCAACTTCCAGCCGTCCGCGTTGCCGATGGTCACGCGTTCCGATCGGCAGGAAGCTTTCCGTTCCGATTGGCTGACCCGGAACCAACTGGATCAGCGTGGCCGGTTTTCCGAGGAAGCGATCCAGCGGCGTTTCCAAGCGCAGACGCCGGGGGAACCCGCCATCGCAGGACGTAGGACCTTGGATCGAAGTCGGGCGGTGCTGCAGGACAGTCCCGCCGTGCCGCCACAACGCTTGGCGTCACCCCAAGCCGAAGGCCCTCCCGCCGATCGGCGCCCGTCGTCACGCGTCGTAGATCAGACGCAGCTTGAGTTGGCTCGGCAGTACCAGCAGCAACTGGCAACCGACCGCGAAAGCCGTTCGATGGAAACGCCTAGTGACCAAGACGCCGACTATGGTATGGGCTACGGCGATATGTACGGGGCCGACATGTATGGCCGGGGAATGGGAGGAATGGGAGGCGGGATGCTGGGCGCTGCGGAATCGCCGCATCCCGGACGGCCCGGCGCCCCCGGAGGGCTCGCGGGCCTGGAGCATCTGGCCAGCTTGGACGTCCAGTTGCCTGAACGGGGCGTCGAGGTGTTTTTCACGACGCCGCGTGGCGAGGTACAGATTGTGGCCTACGGCATCCGGCAAGATCGCGTTTCGCGAATAACCCAAGTGCTGATGATCGCCTTGGTTGCTTTCATCGTCTACGCGGGTTACCGAATCTGGGGGACAGCATCGGCCACGCCGCGTGGTCGGAAGCGAATCCCAACGGGTCATACGGTCCCGACGAGAACTGGCGAGTAAGGATCGGCGAAGAAATGGATGTCGGTCCCCACGTCAGCGGCACGGCGTTAGCCGCCGGTCTAATGTTTTCTTCGCTAAGGACGTAACGGGCTCCGGAGTCGTTTTCGGCGAACGACGCAGTGGGTCCCGAGCGCTGAGAGGGACCCGGCCGGCCCACGCTCGGCGCTCGTGGGCCACTCGGGCGTCGGGGCCGTGTACGTGTTGCGCCAGCTCGAACCGCAGATCGCGATCACCACCGTGTCCCTGGTACCGGTGGCCAATCCCAGCGTGGCGGATTGCGAGGGTCTGCCCGTGGCCGACTTCGTCGTGTTCGTCGAAGATCGAGGTTCGCGTTGGGCTTCATC
>SKKK01000232.1 GCA_007121535.1 Planctomycetaceae bacterium
AGCCGCTCACACCGGACCAGATTTGCGGCAATTGGGCCACGCTGCTTTCGGCGTGGAACGCCGACGACTCGCTCGACCTGGGGCGCATCGCAGCCGAGATCGATGCGTTGATCGCCATGCGGGTGGACGGCATTTACTCCAACGGCACGGCGGGCGAGTTCCACGCCCAAACCGAGGACGAGTTCGACCGCATATCCCAGTGCCTCGCCGAGAAGTGCAGCGCCGCGGGCATGCCGTTCCAAATCGGCGTCAGCCACATGAGCGCGCAAATCTCCCGCGAACGCTTGCGCCGCACCGTCCCCCTGGCGCCGGGCGCCGTGCAGGTGATCCTGCCCGACTGGTTTCCGCTGACCGACGCCGAAACGGCCGTGTTCCTGGCGCAGATGGCCGAGGTGGCCGGCGGCATCGGGCTGGTGCTGTACAATCCTCCGCACGCCAAGCGGGTGCTTGGGCCGGAGGAGGTGGGCCGCCTGGCCCAGCGCATACCGGCCCTGGTCGGATGGAAGACGGCCGGCGGCGACGACGCGTGGTACGCGGCCATGCGCCGGGACGTGCCGCAGTTGAGCGTGTTCGTGCCGGGCCATCTGCTGGCGAGCGGCGTTTGCCGCGGCGCGCACGGCGCCTATTCGAACGTGGCTTGCCTGAACCCGCGAGCCGCCCAACGCTGGACCGACCAGATGCAAGCCGACATGCCGGCGGCGCTCGAACTGGAAGGGCGGTTGCGGCAGTTCATGGATGGATACATCCGACCTTTCATTACCGAACAGGGATACTGCAACGCCGCCTGCGACCGATTCATGGCCCTGCTGGGCGGCTGGGCCGACGTCGGCGAGCGGATGCGCTGGCCGTATCGCTCGATCCCCGCGGCCGAGACGGAGCGAATCCGGCCCGCCGCCGAAATGCTGATTCCCGAGTTCATGGAGAAAAACACCGCATGAACAGCCGCGAACGCGTTTTGACCGCCATCGACCGGGCCGAGCCGGATCGGGTGCCGGTCGACTTCAGCGCCAATGCCGATACGCTTGCCCGGCTGTATACCGACCTCGGCTGCCCGTCGCACCACGCGCTGCTGGACCGGCTGAGGGTCGATATCGTCGATCTGCGCGGCGTGGTCGATCCGGTCTATTGCGGCCCGGTGCCGAAAGAGCGGCGGTGGCCCGGCGGCGTGGTCGAGAACTACTGGGGCTGGCGCACGCGGCGCATGGAAACGGCCATGGGCGTCGAGGACTCCTTCTGCGAGTTCGTGCTGAAAGACTGCCAAACCGTCGACGAGCTGGCCGCGCACCGCTGGCCGCAGCCCGACTGGTTCGACTTCGCCGGCTTCGCCGACCGGCTGCGCCCCTGGGACGGCCGGGCGCTAATGGCCTCCGGCCCCAGCATCTTCCAGCACCCCACGTTCCTCCGCAGCATCGAGCAGATGCTGGTCGACTTCGCCGCCGCGCCCGAGATGGCCGACTTCCTTATGGACCGATTCACCGACTTCTACGAGGCCTTTTTCGACCGCATGTTCTCGGCCGCGCCGGGGCGGATCGACCTGATGCGCATCGCCGACGACCTGGGCACGCAGCACGGGCTGCTGCTGAGCCCGGCGCATTTCGACCGGTTCTTCGCCCCGCGGCTGCGCCGGCTGATCGACATGGCCCACAGCCATGGAGTGAAGGTGATGTTCCACTCATGCGGGGCGATCGTGCCGTTTATCGTGCGGATCATCGCGTTGGGGGTCGACGTGCTCGACCCGATCCAAGTGGCCGCCGACGGCATGGACCCGGCCGCGATCAAGGAGCGGTTCGGCGGGCGCATTTGCCTGCACGGGGCCATCGACACCCAGCACGTGCTGCCCCGCGGCACGCCCGAGGACGTGGCCCGGACTACCCGCCAGATGATCCGCATCCTCGGCCGCGGCGGCGGATACATCGTCGCCCCCAGCCACGTGCTGCAAACCGACGTGCCGACGGCCAACATCGTGGCCCTGTACGACGCGGCGAGAAGGGACTAAGATGTAACGATGCTCGACGCACGCGAACGATTGCCGGACTACCTTAGCGGCGCGATCGATGCGCGGCGGCAGGCCGAAGTGGAACGGCGGCACCGGCGGGCGCTGGCCGGCGAGCCGGTCGATCGGCTGCCGCTGGTGGTCGCGTGCTCCCTGCCCCCCCGACGCGCGCTTCAAGCCTCTTCCGTACCGCGAGGCGTTCACCGACGCCGAGAAGATATGTACAACGAACTGGTGCATGCGCTGGATACGAGCATCGCCTTGCGGGACCGGCTTTCGGACGACCTGCCGCTGACCGTTCGGGCGAACTTCGGCACGGGGCTCATCGCGTCGATGTTCGGGGCGAAGGTCGAGCAGCACGCCGGCAATCCGCCCTGGGTGCGGCACGCGGAAACGGGCATCCGGCGGGCCGACGTGGCAAACGGCGGGCCGCCCGAGTTCTCTTCCACGACACATCCACAGCAGCACGTTTGTGGGCTATTTACTTAGTTGACCAGGGTTTTCGGCAAAAGTTCAAATCACGGCAACGAGCAACGGTTGCTCGCACGTTGGCTGGCCGTTCCAGCCGAGCCGATGGAGGTCGCCTAAGTGCCGACGGACGTCAACAAGATGAAAGTATGCCAAGCCCATTTGCTGAGCCTGACCGAATCGATCTACCCGCTCTCCGCACCGACTTCGCTTCCCGCTGTTGCCGCGCAGCCCCCGCGTGGACGGCGAGTTACGGCCCCCCGCAGCGCGCGTTCCGACTCGCTGTCACATCACCCGTCGGCATTTCCTCACGGCCGGCACTTCTCTTGCCGCCTTTCACGCCACCGGTTTGATGTTGTCTCGGCGAGCGTTGGCCAAGCCCGCCCTAATCCATGGTCTCCTCATCCAGCGGGCAGACGCAGTCACGCTTGTTTCCGCGTTCGATCCCGGAGTGGCTGCCGAGTCCATCTTTGCTTAAAACGGTCCCCTGAGACTTTATCGGCTCAATCCTGACACCAAACGGACAAAGTCGATCATCCTGTCCGAGAAGCTGGCACCGATGACGGCCATCCTTTCCCCAAAAGGAAACTACCTCCTCTAGGGAACCCATACCAACGGCCGCGCACAGGTTTATGTTCGAGACATGAATGACTGCCAAGAACGGGTTTTCCGATTGAATCAATCACACCTGCACGACTGCGTCTGGTCGCCAGATGGGGAGCACCTTGTGGCCCGGTCCGTGAGAGGGGGATGGGGACATGGAGGAGAAGTCACGGTGTTTCGCGTCAGGAAAGAACCTGAGGCCATCGCCATCGAGCCCCGACGCCGCATTGAACACACAAACCACTTGCCCGCATTTTCACCGGCAGGCGATCAGATGGCGATTTGCGATGCCCAAGGGGGTATTGTCATCGAGCGCTCAGCGACGGGTAACGTCCTCGAAGACGAGGCACCGTCCCGCATGAAGACCATTGGGGACAAAAAAACAGCCTATTGGAATCCGCAGTGGTCGCCCAACGAAGACACCTGCTTTTGATGGGGGAGCCGGAGCACAGAACTCTCGAATGGTTCGTGGCTTCCTTCCACGACGGGAAGGCCCCAACGCCGGTCCGTCTTGGATCGCGGGAGTCGCGCACGGCGCACACCGAGCTCAACGTGCCGGGATCTCGCTTTCACGATTTTTCACTCCTTGGATTTGCGGCATGGTCGCCGGATAGCAGGTTCATTGCGTATCAAACGGATCGCACAATCGATCAGTACAGACTCGCGCGGAGCTGGGACCTCTTTTGCATGACCTCGACCTTGGAACGACGGTCGAACTGACGACTGCGGGAAGGCTTCCCCTCCCCCAGCGCACTCAGGGGGCGTGCAGTGCACTGGTCCCCCGATGGAAAGGAGATTGCCTTTGTGCAAGTTCCCGCGGATCTCAGCTTCAATATGCTTCCTATGTCCTTTGGACGTCGGGCAGAAGGGAATCCGTTTCCGATGAACGTGTGCATAGTAGGAGTCGGAGCTACGCCGCAAGATCCGCGAGAACTCACCGAAGGCTTTGCCGACGTCGTTCTCGCGTGGCGGTAATTACCGGCTGTGAGTTCATGAGTAGGGGAGGGATGCCGTACCCCATCCACAACATCCTGACCACGCCGAATCCACTCTACGAAATGAAAGACTGGCTGGAGCCATTGGATGCAGAAAACTGGGGCTCCGATCCGATGAGACCGCCTTGATCCAGGACGACAGAATCGGTCGAGCCCTGGCCAGGTTCTACAACTCCCGGCACAAAGACGTGTTTTTCCGCTTGGCACTGATAGCCATTTAGGTCTTCGATCTGGATTGCGGACGAGTTCATCACGATACCACTTCCGTAACCTTCGTCGGCAAGTACGCGGGCTGGATCGCCCAGGGAGCAACTCGCTTTTGGCAACAACAAGGACCATCGTCCAGACTTAAAGCAACTCGTCTTGGGTCTGAACGTCACCGCCGACGGGGCCGTGCCGATCTCGCACCGGATCTACGATGGAAATCAAACGGATGGGAAGCGCCGCAACCTCAGCCAACAGCGCGGTCTGTCCACGGCGATTCTGGCGTCGCTGATCGAACACGGCAAGTTATATGCCGATGCGCGTGGCAACGCCGTGTTCGTCATGCAGGCCGGCAAACCCAACCGCCCGGTCGGCGCCGAACTGCGCGGCACCGGCCAGCGCGTCTGGCGCGGCCTGGCGGCGGGGACCAGCAAAAGCGTTGGCTACTTCTGGATCGGCGATCCCGGCGCGCAGCACATCGTGCTCTGCGAATCCGCCATCGACGCGATCAGCTGCCAGCAACTCCACGCCGGGAGCCTAGCTGCCCCCCTGGGCAGACCCTGCCTCTGCATCTCGACGGCGGGAGTCCGTCCCGACGCCCCTTGGCTGTCCCCGCTCTTGGCTCGCGGCTACCAGATCTACTGCGGCTTCGATGCCGACGAACCCGGCGACACCGCGAGTCGCCAGATGCTCGTTCGCCACCGCTCGATCCAACGCCTGCGTCCCCCGGGCCACGACTGGAACGACGTCCTGACGGCTGCAAGCCAATAGCCCATCGTCACCCGCTGATCGCACCCCGTCTTCGTCCGGCTACTCGACCAGCCATTCCAACACCACCAACTGCGCGCCCTCCGACTCCCCGCAAGGAAGCACAGCCGGCTCTATTTGTCAGAGCGGCGTAGGTTGTAAGCACCCGGCCAGGAGTTTCTTGTCATCTAGGACGCAAAAGGTGCCACCCACCTTTCGAACAATAGATTGGTGGGTGGCACCTTTCGACCCCGCGTTTCCGTTTCGTTTCCCTCGTTTCTGACCCGTTTCCAGGTTTCCCCCGTCGACACAAATGAGACCCGCCCCCGTTTCCGTCTCCCAAGATCCAGGCCTGTCCGGATCGTAACGTTCCCGATCACGCGGGCGGCGCGCCTGATTCAACCATGTGCGACGACGTCGCCGCCGCCTCGCGTGCATCGGATTGGTTCGGCCGCGTCCGGCACGCCTTCTTGTCTCCGCTGCCTGGATTACACAGTATATGCTCCTGACCCCTTTATTCGCCCTCTGGTTCGGGCCGATGCTGAGTTCGCATGTGAGCGGCGACGATCTACGTGGTGAGGTCTTCAATAGGAACGCCTTTGCCTTCGCAAAGGCTTTGGCGAGCACGTTCAATCCGTCGGAGAAACCGGGGATCGTGTTCAAGTTTGTAGTCGAACCAGTCATCCTCCGAGCCAAATCCAACCAGCACGCCAGCGGGCCGGCCGTGGCGGGTAATTACGATCTCTTCGGTCTCCGCTAACCGCAGGTACTTGGATAGGTCGTCCTTGAGTTCAGACAGAGCTACTTGTTTCATCGGTCTCACCGTACCGCTCAAGCCATTTGAGAGCTTGGGACTTGGGGACGATCCCCAAAATCTCCACCGCGTGCTCCGTTACGTCGTAGAAGACGCGAATCTCGTCGCCGACCCACATCCGATACTGAGGACGGGAGCAGCCTCGCAGTCGCTTGATTCGGCTCTTGCTGGTCTTCTTCGGTTCGTGCCGCAAATGGGCCTCAATGCAGTCCCGAACCTCGGTGCGGACGTTCGCGACCAAGTCCTCAAAGTCTTCAACAGCTTCCGGAGCGAAAATGATGTCGTACCGCATTCTGGCCAAATTGTAGCCAGAACCGGCCAACCGGTCAATCTCTCAAACGTCGAGATGCGGGCAGCACCGCGTAGATAATGACGGGAATCCCCCAAAGCGAGCCACCGCTGAGCCGCCGGCTGGCCGAACGACCAGGATCAGGCGGCGGGGACGGGAAGACGCACTAGCCGCCGTTGGCGTCCGGAACCGGCGGCTAGTGCGTTGTCTAGGCGAAAAATGCGGATTGTGAGGGGCGCGGCGCTAGCCGCCGATTCTGAACGCCACCGGCGGCTAGCGCCGTTCCGCTCACTCATCGCGACCCCAAGATTTCGCCTGGACAACGCACTAGTCGCCTTCGCGGATAAGCTGAAGCGGTTGTAGGCTTTGAGCCGATGATACCGAATGCTGGCACTTTTGTGAGCCGCAAGCGAGGTGGGATCGGCTGTTGCCGCTGCAACGGACGAAGCAATGCCCCTTATGTGGGCGGGCGTAAATTGGACGAAACAAGGGGCTGATTCACCGTGCTCCGTATGTGCGGTCAGCCTGGGGGATGTGGATGTACTGGCAACAACACCGAGCATGGCCCGTTTGCAGGCGAGCGATCGTGATTTGCCTGATGCTGACCGGCGGTTGTACGACCGGTATGCGGCAATGGGCTCGACAGGGGTTCAAGGTGGGGCCCGACTACGCGCCACCTCCGGTTGCCGCTTCCGAGCGTTGGATGGCAGTCGGGACCGACGCAGTGAATGACCAGCAGGGCCTGGACTGTGCGTGGTGGACGGTGTTTGATGATCCGGTGCTGGATTCCTTGATCGCGCGCGCATCCGAGCAGAACCTCGGTTTTCAGCAATCCGCGGCGCGAATCTGGGAAGCCCGCTCCCGCTTGGAGATTGCCGAAGGGAATCTGTTTCCCCAAATGCAGGAGGCAGTGGGCGGCTATACCCGCGTTCAACGGAGTCGAACCACGTCGCGGGCGGTGCGGGTCCCGTTCTTCGACGATTGGTCGACCAGCCTGAATGCCTCCTGGGAATGGGATCTTTGGGGCCGGTATCGGCGAAGCGTCGAGGCTGCCGCGGCGGATTTCCAGGCGGCAACGGAAGATTACCACGATGTCTTGTTGCTGTTACAGGCGGAGGTCGCCAACGCATACATCCAGACCCGTATCTTCCAGGAGCGGCGCGAACTGGCGTTGCAAAACGTGGCGTTGCAAGAACGCACGCTCGAGTTGGCCGAATTGCGATTCCGTGCGGGCCAGGTAAGCAAGCTGGATGTGACGCAAGCCCAGGAGCTGCTGGCCACGACCCGGGCGTTGGTGCCTCAGTTGGAAATCGGATTGCGGGAATCGCAGAATGCGCTCTGCGTGCTGCTGGGGGTACCGCCGTATGATCTGACGAGCGAGTTGGGAAGTGCGCCGATCCCCGCGGCGCCGGCCGAGGTGGTGGTGGGGATTCCTGCCCAGTTATTGACTCGCCGCCCGGACCTTCGTCAGGCCGAACGCCTTGTGGCGGCGCAGAGCGCGCGGATCGGGATCGCCGAATCCGAGCTGTACCCACGAATCGCGATCACCGGGATGCTCGGCTACGAGTCGGCAAATCTGTCCAGTCTCTTCAACACAAAATCCTTTGAGGGCAGCGTCGGCCCCGGCTTTCGTTGGAATATTCTGAACTACGGTCGCATTCGCGGCAGCATCCGTGCCGAGGAAGCACGTCTGGACCAACTCGTGCTCCAGTATCAAGAGCAAGTGCTGCAGGCCCAAGAGGAAGTGGAGACGGGTATCGAACGTTTCCTTCGCGAGCAGGAACACGTGGGGCATTTGGCAGCGAGTGTGGCAGCCGCCGAGGAGTCGGCAAAGCTGGCAGAGGCGCTGTACGAGATCGGTCGGGTCGATTTCCAGCGACTGGTCGACTCCGAACGGGCTCTGGTACAGCGTCAGGACCAGTTGACGGCAAGCCGAGGCGAGGTGGCGCGGCATCTGGTGGCGTTGTACACAGCCCTCGGCGGAGGCTGGCAGACCGATTCGGCGGCCCGTCGACAGCCGTCCGCCGCGTTCCGAGACATCGAGACTCCGCAGGAAACACTCGAACCGGAAGAGGCTCACGAACCGGAATCGCTCCCGCAGCCTGCAGACCTGCCTGATACTCCTTAACGCGGCCTCCGGCCGCAACCAACGTAGGTTGGGTCTCCGACCCGACCCGGTCGGGACAGAGTCCCAACCTACAAAGATGCGCGCACCGTGCGCCCATCTTACATCCGAAGACTCTACGTTTGGGATGACCCGGTTTCGCGATGGGTTCGCCTGATTCCGCGTTCGCGCAGCGAGTCCACGGCGGCGTAGGCCACGGGGATGACGATCAGGGTCAGCAGCAAGGAAAGCGTCAAACCTCCGATGACGACCACCGCCACCGCACGCCGCTCTTCGGCGCCGGGACCGCTGCCCAAGACCAAAGGCAGCATCCCGGCGACCAAGGTCAAGTTGGTCATCAGGATGGGCCGCAAGCGGTCGCGACTGGCCTGTAACACGGCCTCGTTCAATGCCAGTCCGGCGGAACGCAGTTGGCTGGTATGATCGATCTGCATCACGGCCTGCTTCATGGCCACCCCGAACAGCACCAGCAGGCCCAGGGCCGAGTACAGATTCAGGGTCTGCTCGCTGAACCACAGCGTCAGGAGGGCGAAGGGCACGGTCAAGGGCACGGCCAGCAGCACGACCAAGGGTTCCAGCAGGCGTTCGTACTGAGCGGCCAGGATCAAGTAGACGAAGACCAGCGAGAGGGCAAAAGCCCACAGGAACTCGGTGAAGGTCCGTTCCAATTCGCGACCTGCGCCGGAAACGTAGATGTTATAGACGGGCGGCAGGTTCATGTCGTTCACGGCGTTGCGGAGCACTTCGAGCCGATCGGCCAGAGCGAAGCCCGGGGCGATCGAGGCCCGCAAACTGACTTGACGCTGCCGATCCAGCCGGTCGATCCGCGACGCGGTGATGGCATCGTCCAGTCGGACCAGGTTATCCAGGCGAACCACTCCCGCAGCACCGGGAACGTACAGTCGCGAGATGCTGCCGGGATCATCCCGATCGCGGTCCTGAAGCCGGATCTGGACATCATATTCCTCGTGCAAGGCCGGATCGCGATAGCGGGAGACGCGTTCGTCACCACCGACCATCAGCCGCAGTGCGGTCGCCACGTCTTCGACCTGCACTTGCAACGCAGCCGCCCGTTCGCGGTCGATCTGAGCCAGCAATTCGGGCCGATCCAATTGCAGCGTGGTATTGGCATCCAGCAGTCCCAGTTCTTCGGCCTGCTGTTCCAATTGGGAGGTATAGCGTTCGAGTTCGTGCAGATCGGGACCGCGGAGGATAAAGTCGATTTCGGCGGCGGTGCCGCCCAGATTAAACCAGCGAATATTGCGGACCGAGACGCGCACGCCGGGCAACTCGCGGAGTCGTTCGCGGACCCGGGCCATCACGTCGCGTTGGGTATAATTGCCGCGGAACGCCTCGAGCGGGCGCCCACGGAGGCTGCTTTTTAGCAAGCGAGTCAAAGAGAACCGCCGTGTTTCGTGAGGTTCGATGCGGACAAAGGCTCGGGTCTGATTCAGGCTGCCGCTGGCCGATAAATGGGGGCCGACGGCGGCCAGCACGTGAGTCACTCCGGGCACCTCGAAAATCGCGTCTTCCATCGCTTGCATCACCCCGTCCATGGCTTCGACGCTGACACCTTCCGGCGTACGGATCACCACCTCGAATTCCCCTTCGTCCACGTGCGAGGGTACATACTCCTGACGGACACGATCGTACAGGGGAATCGCCGAAGCCATGATGGCCAGGGCGGCGATTAAAACAAGCGGGCGGACGCGGAGCGCGCCGCCCAGCAGGGTCAGATACAGCCATTCGAACCGTCCGTACAGCCCGCGACGGGAAACCGGACCCTTTGGCTCGTCCCGCACCGGGCGCAACAAGCGGGCACTCATCATCGGCGCCAGTACCAACGAGACCAACGTGCTGACACTGACCGCCGCCGCGGCTGTCAAACCGAACTGGAACAGAAACCGGCCGGAGACACTGGACATGAACGAGACCGGCACGAAGATGGCGATCAGACAGAACGTGGTGGCCATCACCGCCATACCGATTTCCGCCGTGGCCCGCGCCGCGGCTTCGAACGGGCCGAGACCTTTCTCCTCGACAAATCGATAAACATTCTCCAACACCACCAGCGAGTCATCGATCACGACCCCGACCATCAACACCAACGCCAGCATCGTCACGCTGTTCAAGGTGAAATCCAACAGCCACATCAGGGCGAAAGTGGAGATCACCGAGACGGGGATGGCCACTCCGGCAATCACCATCGACTGCCAATTGCGGAGGAACAGCAGCACGACCAGGCAGGCCAGCAGGCTGCCTGCAATCAAGTGCGAGCGGATTTCGCGCATGGCCAATCCGATATACTGCGATTGGTCGCGGACGATATCCATCTGCACGCCGACCGGCAGTTGATCCCGCAGTTCTTCCAAGACGGCGCGGGCGGCCTCGATCACGGCCACCGTGTTCGCCCCGCTTTGCCGCCGGATCGCCAAGGTGACGGCGGGTGTGCGGTTCAGTCGAGCCAGCGAGCGCTGCTCTTTGGCGCCGTCTTCGGCCCAGCCGAGATCCCGGATGCGTATCGGCGAACCGTTGCGAGAATCGACCACCAAATCGTTAAAGCCTTGCGGATCGGCGATCCGGCCGACCGTACGCAACGTCCGCTCGCGAACGCCCGCCGTGACATGCCCGCCGGGGACATCGGCGTTCTGCCGCTGGACCGCATCCCGCACGTCGGTGATGGAAAGCGAGTACGCGGCCAGGCGGTCGGCGTCGATCCAGATGCTGATCGCGCGTTCCAGTCCCCCGACCACCGCCACTTCCCCCACGCCGGGAACGCGTTCCAAACGCCGCTTCAACGTCGTGTCCGCCAGTTCGGTCAGCTCGCGCAGCGACCGCTCGCCGTACAGAGCGACCTCCATCACCGGCGACCGCTCGTTATCCAACTTGGCCACCAGGGGCAATTCGGCTTGGGGTGGCAAGTCACGCAAGGCGGCGGCCACGCGATCCCGCACATCCTGCGTCGCCACGTCAATGTCGTGATCCAGATGAAACACCACACGGATCACCGAACGGCCCGGGGCGGAAATCGAGGTCAATTCTTCGATCCCCGCGATCGTATTGACCGCCTCCTCCAGCCGCTCGGTAATCTGTGTCTCGATTTCCTCCGCCGAAGCGCCCGCCAGCTCGGTTTGAATCACCACCGTCGGCATGTCGATGGCAGGAAAGCGATCCACGCCCAGACGACTGAAGCCAGCCGCGCCCACCACCACCAAGGACAACATCAACATGGACGCGAACACCGGCCGCTGAATACACGCCCGCACCAGCCGTTGCATGACCATCTACCCCTCGTGAATTCCGGCCGTCTGCTCGGCCGTCGGAGCCGCAAAGCTGACTTCCGTCCCCGCTCGCAAATTGCCGGGTTCCAACACCACCAGTTCCCCGGAATCCAGCCCATGGACCTCGACACGTGAACCCACGCGCTGGCCGAGCGAAACCTCGCGGTCCACCGCTCGACCGTCCCGGACCACAAACACGCGATGCACGCCCGCAAAGGAAACCAGGGCCGAGGCGGGCAACGTCAGGGCCGGATCCTCCGCATCGATCACGATTTGACCCCGTACAAAACTGCCCGGACGAAGTCCTTCCGCACCCGGCACCTGAGCCTCTACAATCAGCACCCGACTGCCCGGTTCGATCACCGGACTCAAACGCTCGACCCGCGCCTCGAACACCTCACCTTGCTGATCCACCTGAAAACGTACCGATTGACCGCGTTGGATCTGCGGGGCCAGTCGTTCGGGAACCTCCAGCCGCAACCGGAGCGTGTCCGAGCGAACCAGCGATAACACGGGCTCGCCCACCTGTAAGTATTCACCCGCATCCGCCAAACGGCGCGTCACCGAACCTTCAAACGGGGCGCGCAGGACCGTCTCGCTCAATTCGTGCTCGGCGATCGCCAAAGCTGTCCGCCGTTCGGTCAGGGTCGCTATGCGGTGCCGCGCTTCCTGCAACGCATCTTCCAGCTTACCACTGGCCAATTCTACGGCCACTTCCGCGTTATCCCGCTCGGCCTCCGAGATGGCACCGGGTTGGGAGATCTGCTGCAGGCGACGCAAATGACGCTCCGCTTCCTGCAACGTGGCCCGAGCCTGCCGCACCAGACTCAACTGTTCCAAATCTTCCACGCCCTGAGAGTTGTTGTCCAAGCCCAAAAGAGCTAACGCCTGATCCACCTGAGCATTGGCTCGTCGAACCTCCAGATCGTAATCTTCCTGCTCGACGCGAGCCACGACCTGTCCTTTGGCGATCTGGTCGCCCAAATCGACGAGCACCTCTGCCAATCGACCAGCCACTTTGACCTTCAGCGTCACATCCTCCAGGGGGTACATCGCGCCGACTGCTTCCACGAAGCGCTCGATCGGCTCGTGCTGGACCATCGCCACAGTAACCTCGCGTGCCATCGAGGATGTGGGCGTTCCACCACGAGCGGGGGTTCCCGGTTCGTGCTCCAAACCAGCGTATTGATAGATCGCCCAACCGACCACCGCGATGATCGCGATGATGATCAAGGCCGACACTGCTCGTCGCGAGCGGACCATGTCAGCGGTACTCCTCAGCCGAGTCGGTGGCGATCACGTTTCCCACCAAGGCTCGAACATAATTCGTTAAGTTTCTATCTAGTGCGTTGTCCAGGCGAAAAATGCGGATTGTGAGCGGCACGGCGCTAGCCGCCGGTTCTGGACGTTAACGTCGCTAGGCGCCGGTTCTGGTCGCCACCGGCGGCTAGTGCCGTGCCGCTCACTCATCGCGACCCCAAAATCTAGTCTGGACAACGCACAAGCGCCTTATTCTACCGGGGCGACGGCTGGCAGCCAAGTCTCCGAGAAAAGGTGTCAGGTACCGTTTCTTGACAACGATCGACGATTTGGCTGTTCCGAAGGAGACATGTACGGCGGCGTACCGCAAAATACCTGCCATGGAAGAGCGTCTGGCGGAACTCAGTCGGCCGCTGAGCGATATCCGTAGGTTCATGCGCAGGGTGGCCGAGCCGATCGTCCGGCCGGCGGCCGATCGTTCTCCCTTCGCGTGCCAACGACTAGGGCTTCCTGCCGAGGGGGTGTGGAGGATTCCCTCGAACTGCTCGACTGGACAGCATGCTTGCCGTGGCCGCTACGGTCGGGCCAATGCGTCACCTTCCGCCGATTCTGCTTCATCCGTGGCTCGACACAGCCAGCAGCGTGGAGTTCAAACGGCGCAACGCGTCTTCCAATTCGGTGCAGACCGATTCGGCGCCGCCGAGTTCGCCGGTTCGGCCCATGATTTCGAGCCGCTGCCCCGCATCGGCGACGGCCGATGCGGCGACCGCCGCCGCTGAGCCCTTCAGCGTGTGGGCGGCTCGCTCCAAGCTGCGAGCGTCGCGCTGAGTAATTGCAGCGCGGATCTGAGCCATCAAGGGCGGGTACTCGGACAGAAATGCCGCCAGTAGTTCCTTCAAGAGCTGCTCGTCTCCGCCGACCTGCTCGATCGCTGCGGTCTTGTCGAAATCCGATGGGGAATCGAGGGGCGGAGCAAACGCCTGGCGGTCCGGCGGCGGTTGGTCCGTAGGTCGAGTGCCGGCTGCAGAGACGTCGGTCGATTCGGCCGCCGTCGCACGTGGATCTTCGTCCAAGGCTTTCGTCAAACGCTCGACGGTATCGAACAGCTCGGTAGGTTGCAGCGGCTTCGATACATAGTCGTCCATGCCTGCCTGGAGGCAACGCTCGCGGTCGCCTTTCATCGCTCGGGCGGTCATGGCGACAATGGGAACGTGTCCCCCGGCAGTCCTTTCCTTGGCCCGGATGGCCGCCGTGGCTTCCAATCCGTCCATCTCGGGCATTTGCACATCCATCAGGACGACGTCAAACGACTGCTGTTCCAACGCCGCCACTGCTTCGCGCCCATTGTCGGCCACGGCAACGGAGTGTCCGCGTTTCTCCAGCAGGCGAACCGCCAGCTTCTGGTTGACCAGGTTATCCTCGGCTAACAGGATCCGCAGACCGCGCGCACAGCGATCCATGGACGGACGGGCGCCCTTCCGGACCGAGTCCGAGTCAAGGTCCTTGAGGCTGAGGGCCTGCAGGATCGAGTCCATCAGCTCGGCCCGTCGAATCGGCTTCGTCATGTAGGCCGAGACGCCCAGTTCCTGGCACCGAAGAGCGTCTTCGCGGCGGCCGGCCGACGAGATCATCATCAGCGTGGCACCGACGAGTTCGGGATGTTGATGGATCTGCTCGACCAGCGTGAACCCGTCCATCTCGGGCATCATATTGTCCAGCAGGACCAAGGCGAAAGGCTCGCCGGCCTGCTGAGCTTGCTGCAGCACCGCCAGCGCCTGGTTGCCACCGGCGACCACAGTCGGATTCATGCCCCAATGCGAGAGCATACCGTGCAGGACGCGGCGGTTGGTGGCATTGTCGTCCACGGCCAGGACCGGCAGCCCGCGCAGACGCGTGCTCTCCGACGGCAGCCGCCGTTGCGTCGGTTCGGCCGACAAGCCGAAGCGGGCCGTGAAGTGGAACGTGCTCCCGCTTCCCAGTTCGCTCTCCACCCACATCCGTCCCCCCATCATTTGCACCAGTTGCGACGAGATGGCCAACCCGAGGCCGGTCCCTCCGTACTTGCGGGTGGTCGAGGCGTCGAGTTGAGAGAACGCTTTGAACAGCTTCTCCGTTTTGTCTGCCGGGATACCGATGCCGGTGTCGACGACGGCGAAGTGCAGGTCGACCCGATCGCCGGTCTGCGACCCCCGCTCGACCCGGACCACGACCTCGCCATGCTCGGTGAACTTGATCGCGTTGCCCGCCAGATTTACTACGACTTGCCGTAACCGGCCCGGGTCGCCCACCAGGGCGTCCGGTACGTCGGGCGCCACCTCGCCGGCCAATTCCAAGCCCTTGTCAAAGGCGCGAAGGCTGAGCGCGGCGATCGTCTCGTCCAGGTGGTCGCGCAGACTGAAATCGCACGCATCCATCTCGAGCTTGCCCGCTTCGATCTTGGAGAAGTCCAATATGTCGTTGACCACCGCGAGCAAGTAATCCGCCGAGGTCTTGACCATCTGCAGGTATTCCCGCTGCTCGGCGGTGAGTTCCGTATCGAGGGCCAAGTCGGTCATTCCGATGATGCCGTTCATCGGCGTGCGGATCTCGTGGCTCATGTTGGCCAGGAACTCGCTCTTGGCGCGGTTCGAGCCTTCGGCGGCTTCCTTGGCCTGCTGGAGTTCGGCATCCGTGCGATTCAGCGACACCGCGTTCCACCAGATGAGGACCGAGAAAACCACGACGTTCGTCAGGACGAACAGCGACAACCCCATCACGTCGTCGACCAGGCCCTGCTGTTGGGCAAACCACCTGAGCCAACCCGCAACCGCGGGAATCAAGATCGCGGCTGGCAGCAGTCGCCGCGCCATCACCGCACCGCCACCGCCGCTGCTGAGGTTGGCCATCAGTCCCCGATCGGGCCGGGCACACAGCACGCCCACGCTGAGGATCGCAAAGGTGACGGCTGTGTTCAGTGCCATCGGAATGAACGTTCGGATGCCGATAAGCGACACCGCGCTGTAAGCGTAGCCGATCATCGCCAGCAGCGCGATCAGGGCCGCAGCCAGTGCGAGCGCTTCGGCGGGTCGAAACGCGCGACCGAAGTTGACGTCCAACAGCAGCAACGCCAGTCCGACCAGCAAAAAGTTGATCGCGGTATTCGGCGCCATCCGATTGGGGATGTCGTAGTCGGCCAGCTTTTGCGAAAACAGCCATTGGTCCGGGCCGTAATCCCAGTGGAACCAGTACCCTGCCAACCGGACAATGGCCCACAGCGTCACGCCCACAGCCAGCGCGCGGCCGATCCGCCGCTGGGGCCGTGTCCGAGGCGTCTGTAACAGCCACAATGCCCCGCCACCGAACAAGAAGGCCAGCGCCGTGCCGCCAGGGTTCATGGCCACCATTCCCGGAAAAACTGTCTTCAGGGTTTCAAGGTCCAGAAGCCAGCCGACCAAGACCAGGCAGCTCAGGACGATCACGGCCAAGGCGGCGGCCTGGGACGAAAATCGAAAGCGCTTGATCCAATGCGGCTCGATGAGTATGTTCAACCTTTCACCTGCTCGTAGGGTTGCCCGGCGCGTTAAGTGTCCGCAGTTCGCATACAGCCAGTGTACCAAGGTTCTCTGATTGAATCATCACATGGCGACCGCACTGATGTCACTTCCGCGCGATCACAGCGCCGCTGGACAACCGTAACACTGCGCGAGTTGTCGGCTTCGCTCCGGATTAACGCATCTTGACGACACCAACGAAGAGATGAAGAAAGGAAAAACCTTAGGCGGTTTGCTCCCCGTGGCACTTGACCGCCGTCTCTCTGTGCATATAGTAAGAGCAGTCTTTGTCCGTGGAGGTCATCTCTTCTGCTCTCTCACCTCCAGCTCAAGCGGATCTGTCGATTTTCAACGGCACAAGGCTTGATCGTGGCGGAACGGGCGTCCTTCCGCTGTTTCATGTCTCCTCGCTATTCACGGAGTTTCCGATGTTTCTGCGCAATACGAGACTCACGTCATGTCCACGAACTGCCTTGACTCGGTTCAGGTTTGCCGTCTTGGCGGCGGCTCAAATCGCGGTCGCCACGTGCGCGCTAAGCTTCGCGGCGGAGCCCGGCCGGGTGATCGAAGATCTTCGCCGTGTCGCCGTCGATCAGGGCAAGATTCCACTGGGAGAGATTGCGGCCTTCAAGGATACTTATTTCGCGGATGTGATCATCCAGACGCCGCGGATCGAGGACGATGGAACCGTGGCCGGCACCGCGACGTTCGCGGGCAGCAATGCGCCGCTGCTGTTGCAATACGTCGAAGGTCCGGCGGGCGGCATCGGGAAATGGTTGCTTGCCTGGCGTTTGCCGACACAGAACCTGGGCCAGTTGATGACCAGCGCCGATTCGAATGCCGCGGCCAGTTTCTCGGTGCCTCCGCCGGAAGCGGAGGACGCAGCGGATTTTCGATTTCGGCCCACAGCGACGACGATCGCCCGTGGCGAAACGCGTTGGGCATTCAAGGTCTGTTGTTGCACTCGACTCGCCTCGAGATGCGCAGTGAGACCGGCGGCCAGGGACCGCCTCGCATGCTGGTCGGTGTCAAGGGCGATTTGCAATTGGCTGCCAAAAAGATCGGCGTGGCCGGCGGTTTGACGACGCGCCGTGGAGTGCCCAGCGTCTTTCTGCAGGGCTCGATCGACTCGCTCACGCGAGACGATCTGGTGGCGGTGGCCAACGATCTGAGCAGCGTGCAGCACGGCCGGGTCGACGCCAGGGTCGTGGGCGCGGTTCTGCCCGACTTCGATCTGCGCCAAGTCTCCGAAGACATCCTGGCCTGGGCGCGGCAGGCCGAGCAGGACTTCAACAAGGCGAACGCCGATCTTGCCAAGGCCAAACAGGACGTGGCAAGAATCAACGGCGATATCGCAAGTGCCCAAGCCCAAGTCCGGCGAGATCGCCAGATCAACGAAGCTGCGCTGCGCCGCGCCGAAGCCGATGTCAACAAGATCAATTCCGACATCAACAACATGCGTGCGCAAGTGCACCGCGAGCGCGAGGTGCACCTGGGCGCAATCCGCAAGGCGAAGGCGGATGTCGACCGTATCACCGGGCAGATCAATGCGCGACGCGCCGCTGTGAACGCGCAGCGCGAACGCGACCTGGCCGGCTTGAGATCCGCCCGGGACCGGGCGAAGACCGTCTACGACAGGGCCGAGGCGGCTTACCGCAGTGCCCTTGCCGCTTGGCAGAAGGCGAAAGGATTGGACAAGATCAAGAAGGGAATCGACAAGGACGCCAAGGGCGTTGACCGTGACGTACAGCGAGTGGGCTACCAGGCGAAAGCCAAAGCATACGACGTGGCGCGTGCGGCGATGTACAAAGTACCGGTCGACGCCGACCCGCAGATCGCGGCTCTCTTTGCTGCTCAGAAAGTCGCTCAAGCCGCCCTGGATTCGGCCAACGTCTCTCTGCGGAGGATTCACGGTACCGCGCCCATCGACGCGGACCCCCGCGTCGCGGGCCTGTTTGTCGGCCGCGACGCGGCACTCGCTGGCGTCCGCTCAGCGAAAGCTGCCTTTGATCTGGCCCATCGCGTGCCGATCGACGCCGACCCCCGCGTCGCACCGTTGTTCGTCGCACGTGACGGCGCAACTGCCTCGCTCGACGCTGCGCAACTGGCCGTTGCAGCAACCAGCGATGCAGTCCAGTGGGGCGCGAAGGCGACCGCCGCAGCCGCCTCCGGGCAACTTCTCCGCGTCGAGAGCGCTCGACTCACCGGCGAACTGTCGGCACTCCAGCAAGCGGGGCAGATGGAACTGGCAGTCGCATTGCGCGTGATGGACCAGCCGCAGAACCTGCGTCTGGCGGTCAGTTCGGCCGCCCTGGCCGACGGCAGCGTCTTCAAACTGGCCGCCGCCCGGATTCGTCCCGGTCAGAAGTCGGCCAGCAGCGCCGTGCCGCTCGTAGTGCCGCCGAAGCGGATGGAGGTCGAAACCGATTCCTCGCGGCCACGGCAACCTGGCGCGGCCGAAGCTGCTCCTTCGCCGAGTACGAGGGAAGCCATCCCTGATTTCCGATGGCCGCGTCGACTTGGCGAGTCCCCGGCCACACCGTCGCCGAAAACAATCGAACTCGATCCTGACAGATACCGCCGGTGGTTCCGCGACGCGGCAGAGCCCAAGTCACCCCGCATCGAACTGCCATAGCAAACGGCTGCTCAGCGGTCGGCCTTCACTGATTCGAAAAAGTCTTCGATGCAGGCTAAATGCACGGACTGGGAAGTGTCCCAACGGAAATTCCGCCGATTCTAGTTGACAAAATTCATCGACTCGTCTACAGTACACGTGTGTCGCATATAGGGTAGGGGGGTATGGTATCATGGCAGACGAACGAACGAGGGTCGGGGACGGCAGGATGGCGCACCACCCGGCCGAGACCAAGGCCGGGCTCATCCGCCGCCTGCGGCGGATCGAGGGGCAGGTCAGGGGGATCGCCCGCCTGATCGACGAGGACACCTACTGTGACGACGTGCTCAACCAGGTCGCGTCCGTGGAATCGGCGCTGAACGGGGTGCGAAAGCAGCTCCTCGAGGCGCACATCCGCGGGTGCGTGGTGGAGCAGATCGCCAGCGGAAGGCACGGCGTAATCGACGAGTTGATGGTCACCATCGGCAGAATGACGCGCTAGAGAAAGGCGAAGAACCGGCGATGAGCGAAAAGAAGGTTTCGATCCTGATATCGGGCATGACCTGTGCGTCCTGCGCTGCCCGCATCGAGAAGGGTCTGGCGACCGTGCAGGGCGTGAAGACAGCCGCAGTCAACCTGGCCGGCGAGACCGCCGCGGTGGAGTATAACCCGGACCAGGCGGGGGTGCCTGACCTGCTGAACGCCGTCCGCCGCGCCGGTTACGGGGCGGAAACGGTCGAGGAGGAAGGCGACGACCGGCAGCGCGAACTGCGGCAGCGCGAGATCGGCCGGCTGCGCCTCACCGTCATCGTCGCGTCGGCCTTGAGCCTGCCCCTGGTGCTGGCCATGGTGGCGATGATGCTGGACATTCATGCGCTGATGTTCCTTCATGATCCGTGGGTGCAGCTCGCTCTGGCCACACCTGTGCAGTTCGTGATCGGCTGGCGCTTCTACCGCAACTCCTGGCACTCGCTGAAAGCCGGCAGCCCGGGCATGGACCTGCTGGTGGCCATAGGCACCTCAGCCGCCTACTTCTTCAGCATCTACAACGGTTTCTTCCGTGACACGGAGAACGGCGCGGCCATGCCGGAACTGTACTTCGAGGCCTCGGCCATCATCATCACGCTGGTGCTGCTGGGCAAGCTGCTGGAGGCGGTGGCCAAGGGGCGCACCTCCGAAGCGATCAAGCGTCTGATGGGCCTGCGGCCGCGCACCGCCCGGGTCCTGCGCGACGGGCGGGAGATGGACATCCCCATCGACCAGGTGCGGACTGGCGACCGGGTCGTGGTGCGCCCCGGCGAAAAGCTGCCCGTGGACGGTCAGATCCTCGAAGGCGCCTCGGCGGTGGACGAGAGCATGATCACCGGCGAAAGCCTGCCGGTGGAGAAGGGACCGGGGGACGCGGTGATCGGGGCCACCATCAACCGCTACGGCACGTTCACCTACACGGCGACCCGGGTGGGTCGCGACACGGTGCTGGCTCAGATCATCGGCGTGGTCGAGCGGGCGCAGGCCTCCCGCGCCCCCATCCAGAAGCTGGTCGACCGGGTGGCGGGCCGGTTCGTGCCCGCGGTGCTGATCGTGGCGGCGATCGCCTTCCTGGTCTGGTGGCTGGCCCTGGGCGACCTGAGGATGGGACTGATCAGCGCCGTGTCGGTGCTGGTGATCGCCTGCCCCTGCGCGTTGGGCCTCGCCACACCCACGGCCATCATGGTCGGCACGGGCAAGGGCGCCGACAACGGCATCCTGATCCGCAGTGGCGAAAGCCTGGAGAAGGCCTGGAAGCTGGACACCGTGGTGCTGGACAAGACCGGCACCATCACTCGGGGCGAGCCGGCCGTGACCGACGTCCTGCCCTTGGACGGCGGGGATGCGCGGGAGCTGTTGCTGCTGGCGGCCGAGGCGGAGAAGAAGTCGGAGCACCCTCTGGGGCAAGCTGTGGTCGCAGCAGCGATCAGCGGGCAGGGCTCAGCGGACCTCGCCGACCCCCAGGCCTTCGAGGCGCTGCCGGGCCGCGGCGTGCGCGCCGCGCGGGACGGGCGCGAGACCTGGGTGGGGACCCGGGCACTCATGACGCAACTCGGGCTGGACACGGCGCCCGTCGAGGATCGCATGGCCCGGCTGGAGGCCGAGGGCAAGACCGCCATGCTGGTCGCCACCGCCGGCGGCGACACCGGCCCGAGGCTGTGCGGCATCCTGACGGTGGCTGACACGGTCAAGGAGGGTTCGGCCGAGGCCATCGGGCGGATGCGGCGCATGGGTCTGGAGGTGGTCATGATCACCGGCGACAACGAGCGGACCGCCCAAGCCATCGCCCGCCAAGTGGGCATCGATCGGGTACTGGCCGAGGTGCTGCCCGAACGCAAGGCAGCCGAGGTGGAGCGGTTGAAGGCCCGGGGCCGTCAGGTCGCGATGGTGGGCGACGGGATCAACGACGCGCCCGCCTTGGCCACCGCCGACATCGGCATGGCCATCGGCACCGGCACGGACGTGGCGATCGAGAGCGCCGACATCACGTTGATGCAGGGCAATCTGCAGGCCATCCCGGCGGCCCTGGAACTGTCGCGTCTCACGATGCGCAAGATCCGTCAGAACCTGTTCTGGGCCTTCATCTACAACGTGATCGGCATCCCCTTCGCCGCCGCCGGACTACTGAACCCCATCATCGCCGGCGCGGCGATGAGCTTCAGTTCCGTGTCGGTGGTGACGAACTCCCTGAGCCTGAAACGCTTCCGCGTGCAGACCGGCCCGAAATCTTGGGGTCGCGATGAGTGAGCGGCACGGCGCTAGGCGCCGTTGGCGTCCAGAACCGGCGGCTAGCGCCGTGCCGCTCATCGGCGGCTAGCGCCGTGCCGCTCATCGGCGGCTAGCGCCGTGCCGCTCACCGGCGGCTAGCGCCGTGCCGCTCACCGGCGGCTAGCGCCGTGCCGCTCTTAGCCTACATGAAAGGGCGAGGGGAGACGCTCGATGGATGCGTGGCTGCTCGGCGTGCGTCCTGCGGTCGGTTCTTTGCTCGGTAAGCGACGGCCAATTGTTCGGCGGCGCCGTCGGGCAGATCATCGCCGGCTCGCAACCGCCGCTCGCAGATCTCGATGACGCGGGCGGCTTGACCGGCTCGGTTCCAGGCCCGCAATGCGGTCGCCAGCCGCCCGTCGTCCAAACGGTCCAACTGGTACACCTGCCAGTACAGTTCGGCCGCCAGGCGCAATTCCCGAGTCAACTCGGCCTGCCGTATCCATAAGGCGCTTTGCAAATCGGGCTGGTCCGTCTGAGTTGCCAGCCAACCGGCCAGTTCAGCATGCTTCGGGTCGTTCAATTGGGCCAACAAACGTTGCAAGGTGTTCGCTCGCTGCCGGGAATCGGCCGGTTTCAGTTGAGCGGCTTCCAGCAGCGTCTGGCAACGCGCGGCGCCTTGCCGCCACCTGGCCAGTCGCAGCAGCAGCGTGTAACGGGCCTCATCGTCCAGCGTCTCGATCGCCAAGGCCGCGCGGGCCACGTCGTCAGCACGCTGCGGCTGAGCGTGCCGGGCCAGCAGTTCGGCGATGTCTGCCAAGGCCGTCATGTCCGTAGCATGCTCGGTTACCCATCGATCGACGACCGCCATCGCCTCGTCAAATCGGCTGAATTCCAGGTACAATCGCAGACGCAACCGCTGTCGTGCCGTTTCGCGCTGCGCCGCTTCCTGCGTGCCTGCTTGTTGGTCAAGCTCGCTGGCCGACCGCAAATGTTCCAACGCCTCGGCGCGGCGGCCCAGACCGACCGCGGCATGAGCCAACCGGTCAGCGTCCCAGGCCGTCCGCTTCGTCTCGGGTTGCAGTCGCAGGATCGCAACCCAAGTTTCGTTCGACAGCGACGGGAAGTGTTGCCGGGTAATGAAATCCATGAGTTCCGATTCGCCGCTACGTGCGACCTCACTCAACAACTCCACCTGCCGCGCTTGCGACGTCGTCGACGGGGCATTTTCCAGACACCAGGCTTCCAGTAGGCTGGCCAGCGGATGAGGTCCGCGATCGGCGGACAAGCGTTGGAGTTGATTGACGGCGTCGGTCCAGTCGAATTGCCGAATCGCCGTCAAGGCGTCGGCCAACGGCGCGTCCAGCACAGGCCGCTTTGCCCGATAATCCAGCACCAAGCAATCGTCCCATCCGGCTGTCAGATTCGCGACGCCCGTCCCGTCCTTCTCGGGGATCGAAGCCACACCAGCGTCGTCCGTAGCGGTCAGTTCCCACCGGATGCGTTCTTTGCCGTCGGCATCTCGAAAGACCGCCGTTCGGCGGCGGGCATCCCCCTGATCGTCGGAACATTCTTCGAATTCGATCTTGGCGATCCGTTCTTCGGCTTGGTACGATTCCCAGGCGATGGGTTCGCCCGAATCATTTGAGTAGGCGATTTTCAAATACGAGCCGCCGTCGCTCCGCAGGCCCATCGGCACCAGCCGCAGCCACACGGCGTCGTTGTTCGACTCGGCGGCTTCGTGCTGCACGCGGTTCACGTGGAACCGTCGGGCCAATTCCTCGTTGGTGCGGTGAGGCATCCAGGGCAGTTGGGCATCCAGTCCACGGCGCAGCGTTTCGCCATACCCGCCCATTTCAACCAGCCGCAGCGACGGCCAGTAGACGGCGGCTTCGTCGCCTTCCAAGCGGATCGTGCCATGCTCCAATTGACACTCGATCCGGTCGCCGGTACGGCGGATCGTCCCTTCCGACGCGGGACCCTCGGACGAGATTCGCCGCCACGTGAAGCGGCACGCGTCCGTGTCGCGGCGGATCTGCAGGGCGCTGAAGTGCTTTGCTGACGGGGGTGGCAGATCGGCGATCGGCTGCAGTGGCCCCGGATCGCCGCCGGCCAGCGGGGCCGCAACCGGGCCGTGGGCACAGCCGCCGATCGGCGTTTCCCACGGCCGGTGGCCGCTGGCCAATTCGTATCGGCTGCGGCGCAGCAACGTCAGTAACCGGTGAACTTGCTCATGGACTCGCGGCGATTGATCCACCGCCAGCGCCGCACGCAGCGGCTCGACGTCAATTGATCCGGGACCGCCGATCGAATCCCATTGCGTTGGTGCAACGCATTCGGTAATCAAATTGATTAGCAAATCGTAGTCCGCCGCAGCCGGGATCTGAGACGAGATCCAGGGCACGGTTGCCGGGCGACCACCCGATGCCTCACCGGCAATCGGCGGCATCGCGCGCAGCCGGTCCAGAAGCGACTCCAAACGCTCGTGAACCGCTCGGGTCTGGGATACGACAAAGTCCAGGGAATTTGGGAAGAGACGGACGACCCCCAGGCCACCCAAGAAATCCCATGATTCGGGGGCGACCGTGAACGTCATCAAGTCGATGATGAGATCAGGATCGATCTCATAGCCCGTCTTGTCCACGTCGCTGGGCAAGGCTGCCACACTGTCCTCAAACTCGCGGGCTTCGGTGAACAACGAGTCGTGCGGCGGTTCCGGCTGCCGGTCCCCTTCCCGGATCGATACGCCGTCGCCGCCGCTGGACAAGGCGACCCTGGCTGGTGGAGCGGATGGTAACGGCGTGCCAGCCATAGCGGCAGGCATCCCGCCGAGACCGCCCGTCCCGCCGATCATTCCCATCCCGCCCATCCCGCCGCCGACGCCACCAGCCATCCCGCTGAAGCCGCGCGGTGCACCACCGGCCGACCTCCGCGTTAGACCGCCCGGAAAGCTCCCCATGGCCTTCGTTCGTAACCATGGATCGGTGACATCCGGCCGATCGACAAGCGGGTATTCGAAGAGCAGATCCTTGGCCGAGTGCAATCGCACGTCGAATCGCAGGGCGTCCGGCGTGGTGATCACGATGGCCTCGTCCCGAACTTCCCAATCCAAGTTCAGTGGCTGAAGCAGCCAACGCAGCGCCTCACGAGCGGGCAGGTCGCGCCAGTTCGCCGTGATTCGCTGATCCGCAGCGATGATCGCTTCGTCCAGCAAGATCGATCGGTGATCCAAAACGATCGTCTCGCCCAACAGCGACGCCAGCCGGTCGACAGCCTGCTGGAGCGGGATGTTCTCCATGTCGGCCGTGACGGGCTGCCGAAGCTTCGCCTCCAGCCGCCGGCGCGATCGCTCGTCGAGGTCCAAATACGGATCGCTCAAGTCCCACAACGCGGGTAGCCGATCGGTGTACACCAAGTCGTCGACGGGATAGATCTCGGTGACCAAGGGTTTCACCTCGGCGTCCACGCTCGTGATCAGCAGACGATACGGCTCTTCGATCATCACCAATTCCAAGGGTTCCAGCAGATGTCGGACTCCGCTGCGCAATGAGACCGTTGCCGTTTGCAGCCAGCGCGAATCGACCGGCCACGGATCGGTGGGCGCCGTGCGGAGCCTGGGGCGCGAACGTCCGATGCGAGTTTCTTCTTCGATCCCGTAGAAGTGGAAGTCCAGCGCCCGCCGGTCCAACATTACAGGCACTCCGGTGATCTCGCTCAATCGACTGGCGAACTCGTCCAGCGTACACCCATCGGCCAATTGAATCAGATTGACCGGTTGCAGGAGCGTCTGAGCATGGGGATGGCGGCGCAAGAAATCCGGGCTGCCGCGAAATGCCGAGCCCACCAGTGCGGCAAAGCTGGGCCGGAGTTCCCAACGGTCCCCAGCCAACGGATCGAAAGGAATGCCGGGAACCCGGGGCACGGGCGCCGGTTTTCGAGGACGCGGCTGGGGTTTTTCAGGCGTACTCGGCGGATCGGGTGGCATGACCTCGGCCAGCCAATGGTCCGGCAACGGCTCGTCCGTTCGCGCTTCCGGCGGCTTCCAATACCGCCGCCGGACCTGGCGATCGATTCCCCACCGCTTGTAATCGGCCTCGGATTCCAAGACCAAGAACGCTGTCAGCGGCGACAGTAGGCTCCACTCTTGCGACAGCGCGACGATCGCCGCACGCTGCGCCTCGTCCTCGGTACCTCGCCACCGCAACTGGTCCAATCGCCGCTGAGCCCATAAACGGCCGACGAACACGTCGTCCCGATCGTCAGCAGCCGACAGCACCCACGAGTGCGTGGCCGTCTGATCGTCGCGTCCCAGGGTCATCGACAGTTCGATCGGCCCCGGTTGCAGCGTGCGGCCGTAGATGGTCAACGACAGGCCGGGCGCCCAAGCCCCGGGCCAGTAAAGTTCATCGGTGTCCGCACCGGCGACCTCGACCTGCTGAACCGACTGTGGCGAAGGCAAACCGCCCTGCAGCCAGTGTAAGAATTGCCGCTGGGCGGTAATGTCCCCCGCCAGATCGAACCACAGGCCACGGGTACCGGCCGATGCGGATACCGGTATCGCGCCGTCCGGCGGATGCTGGACCAGAATCCCGGCGAAATCGGCGCCTGTCTGACGATGCCACCGCTGCCAGAAATGCTGCTCGGCGGCTCCCACGCTGCTGCCTGCAAACAGCGGATCGGCGCCATCGCCCACGTAGATCACCATCCGCCGGTTCTCTCCAGCTTGATCGAACGCTTCCGCAGCCTCGTGTAGACAAGCCTGCATGTCCGTTCCGCCCAGACAAAACTCCTGCTCGAAGCGTTCCAGAGCGCTCGCGATCTGCTCGTCGTCCGGCGACAGCCACTGGTCATGCATCGGTCGGAGCGACACATCGGCGCCAAACAAACGGAAGCGGTCATCGGGGCGCAAATGCTCGAGAATCCGTCGGATCTCGTCGCGGACGCGATCCAGGTTTCCGATACCGGACGACGTGTCCGCCAAAAGCACCACGTCGACGGGCGGCGGGTCCGGGGGTTCGGTCGGCGGCGGGATTTGAACCAAAAAGTACGTGGCTGCCGGCTCGAACAACTGAGCCCCACCACGGCGGCCCGGCAGGCGGCGAGCCTGAGTGCGATAGCTGCGCAGCGACGGCGACAATCCGGTTGACGGGTGCTTCGTATCCGGGTCGCCACGATCCGACGTTCCGGAATCTTCGACGACCGTCGTTGTGGGAGACGATGCTTGGAAACTCAACACCAGATCCGTCTCGGGCCGGTAGTTCCGTTTTTCCAGGTCCAACGTCGCCGTGCCATCATCCTGCGGGCTGATGCGCATCGCCGAGTGCGAGAGGCAACGGACATCGGTACCATACACCATGCCTGTGATTCGGAAATCCCAGATCGGCGCCAGATCGGAAAGCAGAGGCAAGCGGAAATCGACCATGTTGTCGAACGATTCCAGCGGCAGCGTAAAGTCCAGCAGGATGCGCTTTTCGTCTTTGGCAAAGATCGGAAAGACGCGCATCTTGAACAAGTTGTCGCCGATCTGTTCGAGGATCGCCGGATCGCGCCGCCGGTCGACGATCGATTGATAGATCCGCGCAGCCCGCTGGCGTTCGATCAATTCGCCTTCGATCAATTCGTCGGGCGTCACGTACATCGCGAATCGGCTGACCGAAGCCCCGAGCGGCAGATTGAAGACGAACGTTCCCTCCTGCTGGCGTGCGAACGGGTTGTAGAACGACTGATCGATCTGCACCAGGGCAACCGGCGGTTGCAGAACGACGTGCACGTGGTACCGGGCGACGTTCAAACGCACGGGCGAATCGCTTTGCGCGTCCTGGATCAGCAATTGGCCCAATCCCTGCGGCCTTTCCGCCGCCGAGATCCCCGTCCCGCAAACCGCAACCCACGACACCGCCACCATCAGCCATCGATTCATCGTCGCCGTCCCTTCATTCAACCAGCCCCTGCGCGATTCTCTCATTATGATCGAATCGCCACCGGTCCGGCAAGCATTTCTTGCAGCAGGGACGCTACCCTAGTGCGTTGTCCAGGCGAAAAATGCGGATTGTGAACGGCACGGCGCTAGCCGCCGGTTCCTTCACTGCTCGGAAACGGGCGGCTAACACCAGACGACAGGGGTCAGGTCTTGACATTTAACTTTTTCGGCGGAGAGACTCGCCACAAAGCTGAATGTCGAGACGCGACTGTAGACTCAACAAAAAGTTAAATGTCAAGACCTGACCCCAACTCTGCAGCGTGGAGCGGCCGACCGGCGCAATCTCGAGCGTTTCAAGGCAAATCCGCACGCCTTCGTGGGATCGCCTCAGCGGCCCAGTACCCGGATTGGCGAGGCCCGGGCTCGGCGTCGGAGACGCTCTCGAGAATTCGGTGGGCAAGGGTGACTCGCTTCTCCGGCGGCCACGCGCGCACCCGCTCCAGGATATCGGTCAACTCAGGCCATTCAATCGTGATCATGGATACCTCCCCACAACATTTCCCTCGTTGGGTGTCTGTTGTTAGCTTACATGGGCGACGGACCACAGGCAAGTCGGATCGCAACGTGCTTGGCCCTGCATCCGGAGAACCTGACCTTGTCGCTGCAGCCCCACGCGCATGAACGACCTCGCGAATGCCTGCGACAAATGTTCCAAGAACGGCGAACGTAAGCGTCAACGGTCGCCGACTTCTCACACGGATCTGCCGGTGATGTGGCTGATGGCCAGGCCGGCCAGTTGGCAGTAGGCTTTCAGCATGGGCATGTGTTTTCCGTAGATCAGCACGTTGTGATGGCCGCGGATGTCGCGCGTGTCGTTGACGTCGTCGACGGCCATCTCGAAGGCGGTGCGGCAACCGCCCACGCCGTCGTCAGGCCGTGTCTGGATATTTCCCAGCAAAGTGCCGGTACAAGCCATCAATTCGCCCGGATTCAGGAACTTCATCATGGTGACTCCCTGGCCCTCGCGCAGCAACACCTGCGGTGCGACGCCCCAGTCCGATTCGTGGTGCGAACGGAGCACGAACTCCGAATCCGGTGCGTCGAACCCGTCCATCTTCGTGGGCGCCGTGCAGTGTGCTCCCATGTACGTATTGCGGACCGTGTTGGGCGATGGGTTGTGCAGGAAGGCCGGCCGGTCCAATAGATAGCTGCTCAACAACAGCGACAACGTGGCGGTGATGTCCCGCTCGCAGGCCCCGCACGTGCCTTCGTTCAGCAACTGCATGTAGGCCATGCAAGGCGGCGGCGTGCGCCGGTCGCGGATCAAGCCCAGGCAATCCATCGTGACCGCTTGGCAGCCGGTGGCTTCCATCAGTCGGCGGTTGGCCACGTAGGTCCGTGCCGCTTCCAGAATCTCCGTCTCGTCGGGCTCGACGATATCCTTGGCCTGCTGGCGGAACACGGCGGCCAGATCCTTCGCTTCGACCGAATCGGCGGTGGCGTCGTAGATCTCGGCAAACCGGCTCAGCGGCATATGGCACAGGACCGTGCCCAGCGGCTCCAACTGCTGTTCGCGATGCTCGTCGCGATGCACGACGGCGATCCGCGTCGAGGCCATCTGATGGATCGTCTTGATCATGCGCACCGCCGTGGCCAGCCAGCGAACGTCGTGCGTGGCCCCGACGAACATGCGGCGCGTCTCGCGGTACGGCTGCAGCGTGGGAGTGAATTGAGTGCCCTGCGGTGCGAACACCAGCGTGGGCAGTTCGCCGCGCTTCTCAAGAAACCGCTTCACCTGGCTCCAGCCGTCGGGATGCAATCCCATCACCGTCAGGATCACTCCGTCCGGCGGGGATTCGGTGGTGGATTGGACGAAGGCATCGACCGTCGCCTCATCGGTCAACGGTTCTGCAACGACGTCGACGGTCACTCCCAGCTTTTCCGCTGCTTCGTTCAGTACCTCGGTGTAACGCCGCTGGCTGGCCGCGATATCGTACGCGGCGCCCGGCCAACCCATCCAGTACTGGTCCATCGGCTGTCTGGTAAACGCCGCGCGGACCACCGGCTTGCGGCTGGAACCGGGCTTGGGCGCGTCGCCCAACGCCTGCGAAACCGCGGCGCCGAACCAATTCAATTGCATCGCCAGCGCCGACCCGCCCAGCACGCCCAGGCCGGAAAGGAAATCCCGCCGGCCCACCAACGAACAACAGCCGGCAGCACAACAAGGTTGAGGTCTTTTGGAAAGCGGATCACTCATCGCCAAGACTCCTTTGCTCTCAGAAACTCGCTTCGGCACAACAAACTGCACCGTCCGCCGGGAGATGACTCCTGCAGACGGCGTGGTACGGCAAGCTCAAACGTCACGTCGGGTTCCACCCGCGCACCGCGAAACAAAGGCTGAACTGGAGTATCCAGCCTTTTTATCGTAACATCCGCCGTCGAATGATGCAACCTGCCAGTGCGTTGTCCAGGCGAAATCTTTGGGTCGCGATGAGTGAGCGGCACGGCGCTAGCCGCCGGTGGC
>SKKK01000270.1 GCA_007121535.1 Planctomycetaceae bacterium
CCGAAGGCTGCTGCAAAGTACGACAGGTCCCCGAAGTCGATCTGGTTGTTGTCGCCCAAGTCATACATCACGGCCCACAGTTCGGTGTCAGGTGAGCTGCCCAGCTCGGGAGCGACTGTGGGACCATTGGCCAATTTCGTCTGGCCATCCGCCAAGGCCAACTGCATGTCGAAGGGACCGATATTGCGTCCCACAGGATCGACCGGCACTTGATCGTCGCCGGTCGAAACGAAGCGAACCCGAGCCAGCAGAGCGTAGCCGTCATCGCCCACATTGGTCTGTTCGGTCCAGCCGTTGAGCGTCACGAACGCTTGCTGTGGGTCGATGACGATATCTTCATGACCCCAAGCGGGACCGTAGACAACTTCCTCTGCCGTCAGGTATGCCGACTCGTACTGCAGATTCACCGTCGCTTCGACGATGCCCACCGACGTCGAATCCGGCGTGCTGACCCAGATCTCTACCCAGAACGACTGCCATTCGTGTACCCAATCCACACTGGCTGGAAGATCGTCGACTTCCCCGTGATCGCCGAGCGAGCTAGTCAGTGCGACAATCGTCATGTCGATCCGCGTAGCTTCGACGAGGGGAGCCGGATACTCGAACGCGCCGATATCGATGCGGCCTCCAACAACGCGGGGGAACCCCTCGCCGCGCTGGTCATACACCAGAGACGGTTCGAAGGCGTCGGGTTCGAAATCGGGATCGCCCGCATCGATCGCTGAACTGTGCTCCACCAGCGCGTGCGTCAATGTTGGCCCGCCGTTGTCGGCCAATGTCAAATCGAGGATTGCGGCTGGATCGATCGTCCCGCTGCCGTCGTTGCCGACGATGTTGCCGTTGAACCCGTGGACAAGCCCTCCGGAAGACGATTCGTCGCTGATCAGGTTGAAGGAACTAGCCGGTTCCGGCGCACCGTTAATGTCGTCGGCAAGTCTCTGAGAGCCGCTAACGTTGCCGGCCAGAATCGTCCCATGAAGCGAGAAGGAACCAGTGCTACGCCTGATGCCGCCGCCGCTTCCTGTGCCGGCTTGGTTCCCCACAAACGTGCTGTGGCTGACCGACAGCGTGCCGGAACTCGATATTCCCCCCCCACCGTTCCGCGCCTCGTTGCCGGAAAACGTGCTGTTCACCACAGACGACGTTCCGGAGTTGAGAAGGCCGCCGCCGAAATTTCCGGTATTGCCGCTTAGTGTCCCACCGACCAAGCTCAGCGTACCATTGCTGGTATTGCTGATCGCGCCGCCGTTGCTGGATGCTTGGTTCCCATCGAACGTGCTGTCCGTGATCGTTGCCGTCGCGTTCGTCCAGATACCGCCGCCGAATTTGGCCGTGTTTTCGACAAATGCTGTCCGTTCGATGCTAAGCGTGCCGCCGGTGGCATTGATGATACCACCGCCGTTCTCCGACGCATCGTTGTATTCGATCGTACTGTCCACGATGACAGCCGACGCATTCGTCCACAGCCCACCACCGTATTTCGTCGAATTGTCGGATATTGTGCTGCCGGTGATCGCCACTTCTCCGCCGAAGTTGGAGATGCCTCCTCCCGTGTTCGACCCGGCGTTTTGCGTGATCACGCTCGCCGAAATCGATAGCTGTCCAGTATTGCGGATACCGCCGCCGTTGTATCCGGAGTTGTCGATGACCCGCACGTCGTGAAGCTGCAGGGTTCCGTCGTTTCGGATTCCGCCGCCGTTGTTGGGCATGTGGCCGCCGGTAATGGTCAGCCCGTCGAGATTCACCACAGCCCCGGCCAGAACATCGAGCACACGATCGCCCAGGTCGTTGGCATCGAGCACCGTCTGGTCGGAGCCAGCGCCAAGAATCGTTACCGATCCGCCGGGCAGGATGTCCAGATCACCGGTCAAGCCCGAATCGTCTCCGATGCCCGGGATCGAAAGTGGATAGGTGCCGGCTGGCAGGAGGATCGTCAGATCCCGTTCGCTCTGGTTGGCCAATCCTATCGCTTCGCGCAGCGAGATCAGGCCGTCGTTCGGGTCGATGACATCGTCGAATGTCGTCACGATGATCTCGCTCGAGTCCCAGTTGCCGAAGTTGACGTTGTCGACGGTCTCGCCTTCGTCGAGCGTTACATACCAGACGCCGTCGCCGGGCTCGGCACGGTCGCGCAGGGCCAGAATGGCTTCGCCCAAGGCCAGCACGTCCAGCCGCGGGAAATCCAGGCCCGTATTGATCACGTTGTCGTCCTCGTCGTCGCCATCGTTCACGATCACGCCACTGGCCGCCAGCAGTCCGCGGAATTCGCTCAGCGACAACCGGCGTCCCAAATGCTGCTCGGCGATCTGCTGTGCCAGCACAGTTGCCCCCGCGACGTGCGGCGACGCCTGACTGGTGCCGTGGAAAGTCTTCGTTCCATTGCTGCTGTTGCTGGCGCCGGTGATCGCCGCGCCGGGCGCGAAGATCTCGGTCAGCAATTCGTGACGTTGTGAGAAAGGCGTGATCCGGTCGGCAGCCGTCGAAAAGGCATGCGCACCACTGCCATAATCTTGAGCCCCGATATCGGCGTCAAACACGGCGCCGACGGCCAAGGTGTTGGGATCGGCTGCCGGGTACGTCACACCTTGCACACTGCCTTCGGTGAAAAACCTATTTCCTGCCGAAGCGCTGACGACGATGTCCAGCGCGGACAACGCGGCCAATTCGTCCCCCAGCCCGTAGCGGGATTGGGCCGTGTTGTAGTTGCCGCTATCGCCGATCGACATGTTGACGGCCGCAATGTTGTAGGTGGCGGCGTTGGCGACCACCCATTGCAGCGCCTGTTCCATCCAGGAGAACTGACCGGTGTTGTCATCGCGGAGCACCTTCAAGTGGATAATGTCCACCCCGGGAGCGACTCCCGGCCAAGTGGTATCCTGCGAGGCTGCGATGCTGGTCACGTTCGTGCCGTGGCCATGCCCGTCGGGCGCTTCATCGCCTTCACCGGTGAAAACCTCATAATATTCGATCCGGTCGCCGAAGAACGGGTGCGTCAGGTTCAGGCCGCTGTCCAAAACTGCGATGGCATAACCTTGGCCCGTGACGTCCGCGAACCGGGGATCGGCGCGAAAAGCGTCCAGATTGATCAGCGGTCCGGACTCGGCCGTTTGCGGCTGGAACGTGCCGTCCTCCGATGACGCAGTATTGCCTGTTCCGTACATCGGCACCGTCGACGCGGTGGTGGTCAGATTGGCTGCCAGTTCCTGGGCCAGCCGGGCATAGGAATCTTCCGCCTCCGCCTGTCCGGACCCATCAGCCGGCTCGCTCGGTCCGGGCGACGTCTGCTCCCATCCCTCCTGCATCACCTCGGCCACGGTGTAGGTTCCGGCGGGCAAGCTGGTAAACACATAGCTGCCATCGGCGGCGGTTACCGTCTTCGGTTCGCCCTCGTCCCATTGGCCGTTATCGTTCAGATCCAAGTAGATCTCCCAACCGGCCATCGGCGGCTCGCCATCGTCCCAAATCCCGTCGCCGTTGAAGTCGTGCCATTTGAAACCGCGGATTTCGCCATAATCGGAAGATGTCTCGACAGCCGCCAACAAATCGATCCGCGGGGTGGTGGCCTGTTCGTCGCCGCTGGAATACGTGATCGGCTTGCCCGTCTCCTGCAGCAGTGTCAGTGCTTCGGAAACGGAAAGTGCCGGATTCATCTGACGCAACAACGCCCAAGCGCCGGCTACGTGCGGAGCCGCCATTGATGTGCCACTCTTGTTTCCGAAGTCATCGTTGGCGACTGCCGAGCGGATTCCGACGCCGGGCGCAAACAGATCCAGTAAGGGACCGCGGTTGCTGTTACTGGCCACGCTGTCCGAGTTGTTCGTGCTGCCGACCGAGATGGCACTTGAGATGCACGCCGGGATGCTGATCGCGTTCGTTTTCCCGGCGTTGCCCGAGGCGACGACGGTGGCGATGTTAGCCGCCAGTAGATTGTCGATCGCCAGTGTTGTGGACGGATGGACAGCATCGCAAGCGGCGGTGTGCGTATCGCCGCCCAAGCTCATGTTCACGGCAGCCACCGTGTACTGGTCACTCAACTGCAGCACATGCTCCAGACCACGGATCAAATCGGAAAACGAAGCGCGCAGACACGGGGCAGAACCGTTGCAACGGTCGCTGTTGTTATATCGGGTAAACACCTGGACCGCGATGATCCCGGCACCTGGCGCGACGCCCGCCGCGGGAGCACCACTCACTCCCGTGCCGTCACCCGCAACGATTCCCGCGACGTGCGGGCCGTGAGTACACATGTTGTTGCTACCGTTGAGACAGCCCGACGAGCTGCTATTGGCTGCACCGACACCGGTCTCAGAACTGTCGCCGCTAGGGCACAGCGACACACCTCCGCCCGCACCACCCGAATTGGAAAAGCACGCTTCCTCAACAACACGGTCGCCAAAGAAGGGGTGATTGCGGTCGATCCCCGTGTCCAGAACTGCGACGGTGACGCCGCTGCCATCCCAGCCCAGATTGTGGACCTGCGGTGCCTTGATCACCGGCAGGCTGCTATTCAACATGGGTGCCAACAGTTCGTCCTCCCGCACCGACACCAGCAACGAGGATCCGATCAGCTCCTGCAAGGCACTCGTGTCCACCGTCATGGCCACGAAAGGAAACCGTTCGAATCGATGGACGATCGTCGCGCCATGCTTTCTGGCCTGAGCTGAAAGAGCCATGGCAGCATCGGTATCGCTCGCCTGGACGATCACTCGCAGAACCTCACCGGCTTCGGCGCGTTGCACCAATGCCGCGAGCGGCTCGGAACCGTTCTCCGGTGCCGCGTCGAGTCCGCCCAGCAAAGATGCCAGGACTCGGCGGTCCTCCAACGATTCGACCACTAATCGGCGCCCTTGGCGCCGTCGACGGTCTCGGGTCGGTTGGCGAATTCCACGTTGGATTCGACGAATTTCTGGCAGTCGAGAAGCAAAGAATTGGTAGAACATGACGAAACTTGAGCCGAACAATCTATCGAGTAGACAGGGAACAGATCCCACGAAAATGGCTTCACGTTGCGTGATGCTGCATAGATTAGAACGGAACCCACGCTCTTGCACAAGTTTACGGGCATCCCGTTGTCACAAGTTTTCGAGTGCCACTATCGGGAAGCTGTCGTTCCGTCAGCGGAGCCGGTCGGTAGAGCTGATGTAGGATTCTGCCGTTTGGCGGCTGATTTTGCCGTCCAGCATCAGTCGGCGGATGGATTCATCCAGCGTGATCATGCCCTCGGCGCGCCCGGTCAAGATGTTCGTGTCGATCGATTCGATCTTGCCGAACCGGATCGCGCTGGCGATCGGAGCATTGTTCAATAGGATCTCCAGCGCCAACACGCGTTTTTCGCCGGGATCGATGTTGGGCAACAGGTGCTGGGCGATCACTGCCCGTAAACTGAACGATAACTGCGATCGAATCTCGCGCTGGACGTCCTGCGGGAACAGATCGGCGTAGCGGGAAATCGCGCCCTTCGCATCCCGAGTATGCAACGTGGAAAAAACCAGATGCCCCGTTTCGGCGGCGCTCAACGCCATCTGAGCCGTCTCTCGGTCGCGGATCTCGCCGGCCAGGATCACGTCCGGGTCCTGTCGCAAGGCGTACTTCAATCCGTCGGCGAACGTATGAACGTCCAATCCGACCTCGCGCTGCGTCACGACGCTGTGGGCGATCCGGGGAAAAATGTATTCCACCGGTTCCTCGGCCGTGATGATCCGATAGCCACCTTGCTGGTTCAGCAGATTGACGATCATGGCCAGCGATGTGGTCTTGCCGCTGCCAGCGACGCCGCAGAACAGGATCAGCCCATTTCGAAAATGGGCCAATCGTTGCGCCAAATCGGCCGGGAATCCTGCCCAATGGAAATCGGGAATCCGGGAAGGGATGACGCGGAAACAAGCGCCCATCTGCTGACCGCCCACGAAATAGTTGGCACGAAAACGCCTGCGAGTTCCCTCGGTGGGAAGCTCGAAGGCAAAGTCCACGTTCCTGTCTTCCTGGAACCGTTGGATGGCATGGGGGGGGCAGAGAGTTGTCAGCAGTTCGGCCACGACCGCGCCGTCCAAGGGTTGGTCCGTCAACTCCGTCAATCGGCCATGGAAGCGCACGATGGGCGGATGACCGGCCAACACGTGAAGGTCGGAAGCTCCCGATTCCGCGGCCTGCAACAACCAGTCGCTCAACGGTTCCCGGCAGGTGGCGAGCGTCTCGGTCATGATGACTCGCTGGCGGCGGCTGACGTGGGCAGGTCCTCGGGCATCCACGTGGGAAAATCGGCGATGGCGGCCCGAGCTGCATCGCTGACCGGTACGCCCCACGCTTCGAAGAAAGGCCCCAGGTCGTGCTGGACGGCTCGCGAAAAACGGATCAACCACTGGTCCCGTTTCTGATCGTCCGATTGGGGCCGCTCGTCGCTGGCCAAGCCTCGATACTCGGTGAACACTTCCGTGAACGGCTCCCAGCCGAATCGTTCGATCTTCTGCATGTACATGGCCAAGGCTAAGAAAGGATCCGACTTCCATTGATCGAACGGGCTGCCGTTGGCAAAGTGACGTTGCATCGATCGACGCCGTGCCCGGGGAGTCACCGACGGGTGACCGCCCAGCGGCAGACCGCAGATCTTTTCCATCAGGTACAACGAAAACAGATTCACGGTCACCTCGGTCGTCCCGGCGAAGGTCCAGTCGCTGTGCTGATGATTGTGGCCGATCTCGTGGAACAGGCCCCAAACACCATGATGTCGATTGCCGCGAATCCGGTCGATGTCGACCATGGTCGTGGTGATGTCCAGCATGGTCATCAAGGGATAGCCCGAGTGCATGTAACCGGCGCTGATCTGCAAGTCGGAAACAAACCGCTCGACTCGGCGACGCTCCGGCGGCAGGCCCAGCAGTTCCATATACCGATCCATGATCTCGTCCCAAAAATCCATCAGTGCTTCAGGATCATCCGAATCGCGGATGACGTCCGACGGCAACGTCAGGATCACCTTGTCGGTCTGCAATTCGGCCCACGGCGCCGGAAGGCGCCGGATCGAATCCCGCCACTGGTCGATCGGTGTCACGCCATGCACGTAGTGCGGCGCGGGGACCGCTCCGGCAATAGTGACCTGAAATGCGGGCACGGACCACTCCCTGGGCGTTTCAATGTACACCAATCCTCCAAAGGCGTTGACCGCCTCGGTCACTTCCGATTGGATGGGACGGCGCGAGCAGATATCCGGAGCACGAGACCAGGAATCCAATCGCCAGAGCAGATCGCTGTGGGAACCGATGCGCACCGACAGACCGCTGTCGACGGCGAAGTCGGGAACCGTCACCGTGATCGACTGGCCGGGGATCGCGTACAGCCCCGTCGATTGCCAATAAGGGCTGTTCGGGTGGGCATAGATTCCCGTATTCATCCAGCCCGGACGATCGGTGACGATCTCGATTTCACGCGTCACGGGCTGCGCCTGTTCGGGTACCTGACCGGGAAATGCGGCGGCGGCCGGATGCTCCGTCACACGATCCGGGGCCGCTCGAGCCAAGGCGTTCAGTTCAAGCGTGAGGATCTGGCGGTCCAATTGATCCGCGCGCCGCAAGGGCCGTTCGGCACTGGGCAACAGCGCATCCGATCGGTATCTGCGGAACCGAGCCAAATGCTCCAGCAGGTCTTCGGGTGGCAACGCCCGCGATGCAAGATCCAGCACAGCGATCGCGGTTTCCACGTCCCGGGCAGCAACTCGCCCATGCTCTCGCGTCTTGTTCAGCAGGTCTTCCAGATCGGCGATGGCCTGTTGCCGCTCTTGATCAGTCAACGGCTTCGGCGCAGGACGGCGCGTACGTTGTGCCAAGCTGTTGGACGCCAGAAACAGGGAGAACAACATCACGACCAGGATTTGTAGTGGTTTCGTTAATATCGGCATCGACATCCTTCCTTTCAAGTGATAACGAATACCTATCAGCTTTTCCCGCCAGCGGCAAGGCACCAGCCGCCGTTCGTTCAGTGTGGAAATGGGGTCAGGTCTTGACATTTAACTTTTTCGACGGAGAGGCTCGCCACAAAGCTGAATGTCAAGACCCGACTGTAGATTCAACAAAAAGTTAAATGTCAAGACCTGACCCCTGTTCTGTTGACATTTAACTTTTTCGACGGAGAGGCTCGCCACAAAGCTGAATGTCAAGACCCGACTGTAGATTCAACAAAAAGTTAAATGTCAAGACCTGACCCCTGTTCTGTGCACTAGCGTTCCAGGGAATCGAGCAGGCGTGGGATGTCGAAGTCCACGATGGCGAAACCGCGGCCGGGCTGTTGACCACGCGGATCGACGGTGAAGGATAGGATGTTTCGGTCTCGCAACAAGCGACGATCGGGCTTGGTCGCGTCGTTGACGATCAAGTCGGGTCCGGTCAAACGCACCGTCTGCCAGCGACTCCACCGGTCGGCCGCTTGGGCCACGTGAGCTTGAAAGCCTTCGTGGGTCGAGAAGTAGATGATCATCGTATCGTCGGGCGCGGCGACGATCATCGGGCGACGTCGAGGCAGCGGCAAGGGTAACGGTTGGCTGCGGTGCCAGTTGCCGTGTTCGTCGCGCCAGTAGTGGTAGTAGTTCAGCCGATGCTGCTCGTCCCGCGGCGGATTGTGTTCGAGACGATCCGGCTGAAACGGTTCGGCCATGTGATAGGTTGCCACGTGCGGTCGGTTCCGGGAATCCAAGGTCATGGCGCATTGGTTCATCAGCCAGGAGAATACCGGGATTTCGTAGACGGCGATGCCCGGGCTGTCCAATACGATCCGTTGCCCCTGACGCGTATCGGCGATCAGCCGGCCCGCATTGTTCTTCCAGCTACGCCCTCGATCATCGCTGAAGGCGTAGTGCAAGTCGTGGTTGCTGGCCCACGAGCGGCTCGCTTCACGGTAGACCCAGGTGATGTGCAGCCGGCCTGTGCCGTCGAACAACAGGTCGTGCATGTAGGCGTTGCGCGAAGGACTGTTGTTCCAAGCTGCGTAGGTGCCCTCCTGGCCGAACAGCCGGTCGCTAATCATTTCCCACTGCCCGGAGGTAGGATCGTACTGGAACAGGGCGATGTTTCCCGCCCCGCTGCCGCCGCTGCGATAGAAGAAGAACAGTTCTTCGTCAACGCTGTTGAAAAAGCGCGGGTAGGTGACTCGTTGCGGAGCTTCCGGTGCCACGGGCTGTCGAGGCTCGAAGTCCGCTGCCTCGATGGTCTCCGGTGGATCGGTGATCCATCCGGCCCGACTTCGCGTGTAATTCAAGTCGTTCACGTGGTGGTCCCACGCCAGGTGCAGTCGACCGTCGCCGGGACTGATGCCCAGCACCGTATTGCGATGCCCGTTGGTTTGTTGTCGTTCGGGCAGTCCGGCCGCCAGTCGGTAGGACTCCAGCCGGACTCGTTGCACCTGGTCGGTCTCCAAGCACCGGCGAGCGACGGTCAAAACGCGATCTGCCGCCCAGTAGACCGTGTATTGGTACCCGGCCCAGCTTACGATCTTGTCTTGATCGAACGACGCCCAATTGAAGGCGTTCCAGGCCCGGGGTTCCACCAGGACCGTACGGTCGGGGCCCAGCACCGCAAGGTCGGACTCCGCTTGTTCGCAACGTGCCGTCGGAGCGGCCAGCAGCATAACGCTTATGACGCCGACGGTCGTCATTGCCATTTTGATCATTTGTCGGTTCCTTCATTTCGAGGACAGGGAGATCACGCCGTCCCAATCTGCGGGGGGCACTCGATCGTGGCGTGCAATGAACACGGTCAGAAAGTCCTTCACCTGATCTTCCGCAGGCACTCGATGCAGCGCCAGCAGGGCCTCCCGCCATCGTCCCTCCAACAGAGCGTCCAAGGCTTGTTCGTACCAGCGGATCGCTTCGTCGGGCAACTGAGGATACTGGGCCGCAGGCGGCAGCAACTCGTGGACCTCCAATGGGACGTCGATGCCGTACGGTTGCACGATGGCCACGCGACGCAGGCGAGCTTCGTCGGGCGAGATCGTTTCGCGCAATGCCTTTGCGGTAGCTCGGTCCAACAGGATCGGTGCGTGCAGTTGCTTGGTCATGCTCTCCAAGCGAGCGGCCCGGTTGACCACGGGGCCGAAGACGGTGACCTTGACCTGGTCTGCCGTGCCGATCTTGCCCGCGACGGCCGAACCGCTGGCCAATCCGATCCCGATCCGAAAATCGGCCAAGGGATCGGCCGTGCCGCGCGTTTCGCCGCTGAATTCAGCTCGAATGGCCAGCGCCGCGCGGCAGGCGCGCTGGACGGCATCGGGCTGAGCCAGCGGCCAGCCCCAGAACCCCATGGCCGCGTCGCCGTGAAAATCGCCGACCACGCCACCCTGCTCCAGAATGCAGCGAGTCATCACGCCCAAGGCGCCGCTGACTCGTTGCAGCAACCCAAACAAATCGTCGGAGGAATGCTCCGAGTGCCGCGCGAATCCTCGCAAGTCGCAGAAGAGGACGGACACTTCCGTCTGGCAAGGCGCCAGTACCTGGTCCGGGTCGTGGCCGGCAAGGGCATCGAGCACGACAGGAGAAAAGAACTGAGCGAGACTGGCTTGGCGCCGTTCCAACAGGCGCGCCTGCCGCGTATTGCCCAAGGTCAGCGCGACCACTTCCGTAAACTTCAAATCGTCCTGCAAATCCGCCGTCAGATCGGCGGCCGTCCAGCGACGTTGGCCGAATCTTCCCGTCACATAGATCGCCCAGCCTCGGTTGACCTCGCCCGGCACCAGCGTGCAAAACGCCCAGGCGGCCTCGGGGGCCGGCGCTGCGCCCGTCGTCGATCCGGCTGGCGAATCCCAACAGTGAATAACGCTCTCTCCGGTTCGGATCGCCCGACGGATCAGCGATTCGCTGGGCTGAAAGTCCTCTTCGGAAATCTGTCGCCGATCCCAGTGCAAGACGCGAACCGGCTGTTGTGGCGCGTCCGGGTCCGCACAGACCAAAGCCAGGGCGTCGCAATGCGGAATCCCGCTCAGCAAGGTGTTGGCCAGACGCATAAACATCTCCGCTTCACTGGACGCGCCGGTAATAATGGCGGGGATGCGGCTCAGAAACTCGATCCGCTGGTCGGCATCCCGGAATCGCAAGGCTTGCAGTTGCTCGGCGGTGAAGGTCTGTTCGGTCAACGGTTGCGGCAAATGGCCCGAGACCCTCGCGCGACCACTGGTCAACGAAAAGGTCGTCTCGCCGATCACGAAATGCTCGCCGGGCCGCAGATTCAGATGCTCCCGCTGCTGGCCCCGAAAAAAGATCGGGTTTCGCGATTGGGGCAACCGCCGGACCTCCAGCCGATCACCCCGCCAGCACAATTCCGCGTGCTGCTGCGAGATCCAGGGGTCCCAAGGCACGTACCACACGTCGGGATCGCGACCCAGGATACACGTTTGGTCTCTCGGCAGCGTGCGCCGCCAGCGATGTTCGGCCGCAGTACCTTGCGCGATCAAATCCGGCATGACCGTTCCATTCAGGCCACTTGCTCGTCGCTCGTGATCTTCGAGCCAGCATGCACCGATGGCCCTAGAATCGCCTCGATCTCCTGATCGTTACACTCTTCTTCCGCCAGCAACGCCCGGGCCAGCCGATCCAGATCCTGACGCCGCTCCCCCAGCAGCGAGGTCGCTCGTTCCGACGCCTCGTGCAGGATCTTGAAGACCTCCTGATCGATCTGCTCCATGGTGTGTTCGCTGAACTGGCGGTGCTGGTGAAGCTCTCGACCCAAAAACGGATCTTCCTCCGCCAATTTGTAGCTGACCGGTCCCAACCGCTGGCTCATCCCCCAATTCATCACCATCCGGCGGGCGATCCCGCTGGCTCGTTCCAGATCGTTCTCCGCCCCGACCGTCGTCTCCTGGTAGACGAGCATTTCGGCGGCGCGGCCGGCCAGCGCCACCACCAGCATCGCCCGCAACTGGTTTTCCGACACGCTCAACCGATCCTCGGAAGGCATCAACTGGGTGGTTCCCAACGATCGACCTCGAGGGATGATCGTCACTTTGTGGACCGGGTCGGCACCCGGCATCAACCAAGCGGCGATGGTGTGCCCCGCTTCGTGATACGCCGTCTTTTCCTTTTCCTGCCCTTGCAGCACCTCTTCCCGCTTGGCGCCCATCAGGATCTTGTCCCGCGCGTAATCGAAATCGGACATGTCGACCATCTTCTTGTCGTTCCGCGCGGCCCACAACGCCGCCTCGTTCACGATATTGCGGATGTCCGCGCCGGTCAAACCGACCGTCGCCGCAGACAATCGCTTCAGGTCCACGTCGGCCGCCAGCGGAACCTCGCGTACGTGGACCTTGAAGATCTCTATCCGACCTTTCTGCGTGGGGCGATTGACCGTCACGTGCCGATCGAAGCGACCGGGACGCAACAGTGCGGGATCCAGCACGTCGGGCCGATTGGTTGCCGCCAGCACGATCACCGAATCGTTTTGCGAGAATCCATCCATTTCGCTCAGGATCTGATTCAATGTCTGTTCACGCTCGTCGTGACCACCGCCCAGCCCGGCGCCGCGTTGCCGGCCGACCGCATCGATTTCGTCGATGAAAATAATCGCGGGCGCGGTATCCTTGGCGTTCTTGAACAGATCGCGAACGCGGCCGGCCCCCACCCCGACGAACATCTGGATGAACTCGCTGGCGCTGACCGAAAAGTAAGGAACCTCCGCTTCGCCTGCCACCGCGCGCGCCAACAACGTCTTGCCCGTGCCCGGCGGGCCGTTCAACAAAACGCCTTTCGGGACCCGACCGCCCAAACGCTGAAATCTTTTAGGGTTCTGCAGATACTGGACCACTTCCTGCAAGTCCGCCTTGACCCCCTCCAAGCCCGCCACGTCGCGAAAAGTGATCGTCTGTTCGGACGGCTCGTAACGTTTGGCCGGGCTCTTGCTGAAGCCGGTCAGAAACCCACCGCCCATCATCTGATCTCGGGAACGCCGATACGAGATCCAGATGAAGATCAACAACGCCATCGGCAGGAAAATGGCGATCAACCAGATGGTCATCATCAGATTGTCGCCGGACGATTCGAATTCGTACTCGACATCGTTTTCCCGCAGCAACCGCATCAAGTTCTCGCGGGGGGCATCGCCACGAGCCAAATTGGCGCGGAAGCGTTTCTCTAGCTGTTTGGGGGGTCTCGACGGATCCTCGTCCACCGCCTCCGGCTTAGCGGGTTCGTCCGGCGGGTCCTTGAAATAGCCCGTCACTTCGTGGTCGCCGATCCGTACCGACAACACATTTCCCGCTTCGATCTGGGCTTCCAAAAAACTGAAGCGGATTTGCGAGGTGGGCTGCGTCTGAAAGTAGAGATGCACCATGGCCGCCGCCATCAATACGATGGCCAACAACAACCACGCATTGGGGGCGCGCGGCGGGGGCGATGACGGCCGAGGCTGACGCGGATCGGTCGGTTTTTTTTCGTCCTGGTTCTCCGTCGACAACGTTAGCGGCCCTCTATTTTTCCGTTTCCGAATACTTGGCGAACGCTTCGGCCACTTTGCCCTGCTTTTCGTCCCCCTCGTGCATATAGAAACGGTAGTTCACCGTAAAGGACTCGCCCGGTTGAAGCTCGAGATTTCCCGATCCCGCCGGCCCCTGCCCAAAATCCCCGATCCCGAAGGGATTGGCGGTGAACAAGCCGTAAGTTCTGACATGCCAGTGAGTTGGGAAGCGAAAACTACTCGGATGGTTCATGATCGCGATCCCCACCGTCTGGCCGTCCACCGGACCATGATAATCACACCAAGCGGCGGGCTTGCCCCAAGCCTGTTCGTCCGTCTGGCCCTCGCTGTTGACGATCCTGCCACCCAGCTTGGCCGTGACCTTCATCGTTCCGGCAACTCGGACTCCACCACTACCCTCTTTCGTATCCCCAAATGTGACTGGTTCATCTGCCGCAGTGACCGTGATGTCCATATCAATCCAACGGTTGTTTCCATCCATGCCAAAGGTAAAGGTCCGTTCGTCCCAGCACAGGCGCTTTCCGCCGGGCGCCACCCAATCATTCCGAGTCACGATGACCGCCGTATCGCCCCCTTGCAATTTGACGAACTCACGGTGGACGATTTCGCCGCTGCCGGCACCCTCGTGCCAGAAGCTGACTCCGTTCACGTCGCCATGGGTAAACCAGAGCGATCGGTGGTGAATATGGTCCGACCGCTCGTCAGCCGTCGCCTCCCGCATCGGGAAACCACGCGTCAGCTCTTTTCCCCCCGGACCGATGACCGGCCAGAGGATCGGCTTGTTTCCGGACTTGATCAGGTACCTGGTCACAAGCTGGCCGTCGCAGTTGACCGTAACCCCGTCTTCTTCTTGGATGACTTCGAACGTCGCAGCGGGCACAGAGACCGGTGACAGCAACATAAGACCAATAGCGAAGACAATCGCGGCTTTTCTCATGGTGGACCATTCCTTTTGTCGTGGGAGGGATCGATCACGTAGACGAACTATCCTAGTCCACACCGAGCAAGAATGCTACCACCAAGCGGTCGTGGACAAAAAAACGCCGCCGAGCAGTACTCGGCGGCGTCGGATCTCATTTGGTTATCAACGCACTACGAACAGCCCATGCTATTTCCACAATTGTGGCACAGATAGCAGTTGCCGTTGCGGACGGTGATGGCGCCACAATTGTCGCAAGCCGGGGCGTCACTTTGAAAGCGAGCGAACTGTTCGTCGCGGATCGACGTCCCCGCCGCTTCCTCGGAAGCATGGATCATCGCCAATCCGGCTCGTTCCAGCAGTTCCAGGTCGACGGCGCCGTGCAACGAGCTTGAACGGCCGTTGCTAGGGCCTGCCGGTTCGTGAGCCAGGGACTTGGGAGACGCGGTTTCCGTTGCGGTGGCGATAGGGTCGCCCGACGATTCCTGATCGTCCTCGTCCTGTTTCAACGGCAAGCCCTGACTGGCCTCCCGGTACCCGTTCAGAAAATTCATGCCCATCCAACGGAAAATGTAGTCAACCACACTCTTGGCGATCCGAATCTCGGGATTCGTGGTATGTCCCATGGGATCGAATCGCGTATGCGAGAACTTGTTGACCAACACCTCCAGCGGGACGCCGTATTGCAGGCTCATCGAAATCGCGGTCCCGAAACAATCCATCAAGCCGCCGATGGTGCTGCCCTCTTTGGCCATCGTGATGAACAATTCTCCCGGGCGCCCGTCGGGATACAGCCCCACATTGATGTACCCTTCGTGCCCCCCGACGTTGAACTTGTGGGTGATCGAATGGCGAGTGTCCGGCAGACGCTCTCGCCGCGGCCGATACACGATTTCCTTTTCTTTGGCCCCCTTATCGTTCTCGTTACGAGTCGACAGGGGTTGGCTTTGCTTGGATCCGTCCCGATAGATGGCCAAGGCTTTTAGCCCCATTTGCCAGCCCCATCGATACGCTTCGGCGATCTCCTCGGGTGTGGTGTCCGCCGGCATGTTCACCGTCTTGGAGATCGCACCCGACAGGAATGGTTGCGCGGCGGCCATCATCCTGACGTGAGCCTTCCAGGGGATGCTACGCGAACCGTTGGCCGGCTTGAAAGCACAATCGAACACCGATAGATGCTCGTCTTTCAAGTCCGGAGAACCTTCGATCGTGTCATGCTGGTCGATGTAACGGATGATCGCTTCGATGGACACCGAGTCGTAGCCCAGAGATTGCAACGCTTGAGGCACCATCTTGTTGACGATCTTCAACATACCCCCGCCGGCCAACTGCTTGTACTTGACCAAGGCGATGTCCGGTTCGATTCCGGTCGTGTCGCAGTCCATCATAAAGCTGATGGTGCCGGTCGGCGCCAGCACCGTGGCTTGAGCGTTGCGGAAACCATGCCGCCGCCCGGCGATCAACACCTGGTCCCACAATTGACGAGCGGCATCCTTCAGGTACTTGGGACCGTCGTCATCGATCGATTCGACCGCGTCGCGATGCATCTTCATCACATCCAACATCGGTTCGCGATTGTCGGCATAGCCCTCGAAGGGACCGACGACTCCTGCCAATTCAGCACTCGCCAGATTGGCAGCACCGTGCAACAACGCGGTCACCGCTCCGCAAAGGCCCGAGGCTCCCGGCGAATCGTAGGCCAGACCGGCCGACATGATCAGGCTGCCCAGATTCGAATAGCCCAGCCCCAAAGGTCGGAACAGGTGGCTGTTTTCCGCGATCAAGTCGGTTGGGTAACTGGCATGATCGACCAAGATCTCCTGGGCGATGAAAAACACGCGACATGCCGCCTGGAACCGCTGGTAATCAAACGTTCCATCCGGCTTGCGGAATTTCATCAGATTGATGCTGGCCAGGTTGCACGCTGTGTTGTCCAGGAACATGTATTCGCTGCACGGATTGCTGGCGTTGATGCGGCCCGAATTCGGACAGGTGTGCCAACGATTGATCGTGGTGTCGTACTGCACGCCCGGATCACCGCAATGCCAAGCGCAATCGGCCATCCGTTCCAGCAGCCAACGCGCATCGTAGACCGGTGCCTCCCCCCCCGCCAGATCCGAGATCCATCGCGTTGACCACTTGCCACTCTTCTGGACCGTCTCCATGAACTCGTCGGTCAGCCGAACCGAGAGATTCGCGTTCTGGAACAAGATGGAACTGTATGCTTCGCCGTTGAAATTCGCTTCATATTCACCGCTGGCGATCAGCGTATGAGCCTTGCGTTCCTCTTTCCACTTGCACTCGATGAACTCCAAGATGTCCGGGTGCCAGACCTTCAGCGACTGCATCTTGGCCGCTCGACGCGTCTTGCCCCCGGATTTTACCACCGCCGCGATCTGGTCGTAAACCCGCATGAACGATAGCGGGCCCGAAGGACGACCTCCGCCCGAAAGCTTCTCACGACAAGATCGCAACGTCGACAGATCCGTTCCCGTCCCCGAACCAAATTTGAACAACATGGCTTCGCTGGTCGCCAAACGCATGATGTCTTCCATGTTGTCGTCGACGCTCTGGATAAAACAGGCGGAACCCTGCGGGAATTCGTAGGGGTTTTCCGGTTGCTTCACGCCTCGCTCGTTCACATCGTAATGCCAATTGCACTTGTCGCCAGTTACCCCATAGCGGTGGTACAACCCGACGTTGAACCAAACCGGGGAATTGAACGCCCCGTGCTGATGCAAGCACAACCAAGTCAAATCGCGGTAAAAGTGCTCCGCGTCGGTATCCGAACGGAAATACCCATCGGCCTTGCCCCAATCGGCGATGGTCCGCGTCACGCGGTGAATAAGATCCCGGACGCTCCGCTCACGTTCGGAGGTACCGTTCTCACCGTAGAAGTACTTGCTAACCACCACGTTCGTCGCCAACTGGCTCCAGCCAGCCGGAATCTCGCAGTCCCTCTGCTCGAATAAAACGTCACCACTGTCATCTTTGATCGCCGCCGATCGCAACTCCCACTGAACCGTGTCGAACGGGTCTGCGACGTCGTGAGGGCAAAATACCGGCTCGATCCGCAAGCCTTCCCCACCGCTAGACGTGTCCGAAACAAGATGATGAACACTGGGGCGTTCTGCTACTACGGCCATAGTCAGCTCCTTCTGCTGGCGTTTGCTGCACCCTCAAAGGAATTTCCTCCCACCCTACAAATGCACATAAGTACATCACTCGCATGGAGAAAAAACAGTATCTTAAGGGAGCGTATTCCTGGATTGAAAAAGAAGATTAACTGCGACAGAAAACGCAGTTAAACTGTAGTCTCCATCTACATATTGTATCCTGCCGCTCTGGCAGCCACAACATGTAGCGTTATCCGTCAATTTACAGATTTTGCGGTGGGAGTCAATCAGTAATCAGAAAAGTTTTGGGAAAAACTTGGAATCACCTCGAATGGGTTATTTCAAGCTGCCTTCCGCGTTCCCATGCTAGCATAGCGTTCTCGCTGGGGGAGCGAAAGGCACGACAAGGCGAAAGAACGCCGGATGGAAATCTGAGCAGCGTCTTCTGAAAAGCAGCAAGAAATGCGGATTGACGCAAACCGTTGATCTCCATTAGTTTGCCGCACTTCGTGTCTACGTCGGTAGGGGCGCGACTTTGTCGGTCGGGCCTTCCGGGCCGACCATCGACGGCGACGGCGCCGAAGAGCCATTATATGAGAATCACGGCCGGAGGCCGCGTCTACAAGAGAACGCTAGGGATGATGCAGGGATGCCAGCCAGAAGCCGTAGGATAAGTGCTTTGCTCACCGCCCGAGTTCGTGCCGTCCGACGGTTCGCCATGCCGATGATCATCACTCTGGCCCTTGCAACCGCAACAGGCTGTTCGCAATGGACATCCGCGTCGATGGATGCGTCGCTGCTGCAAAAGCCCAGAATGTCCCCGGATACCGTGGTCATCGAATTGGCGTTTGTGGACATTTCGGAAGCGGATGATCTTTGGGAACACGTCGACGAGCAGCAGTTATCGATCGATTTGCGACGTCGATTAAGCCAGCAGGGTCTGCGAAGTGGCGTGACCGGTGCCCAGCTACCGGGCTGGATCGGTGATCGCCTGGAACAACAGCAGAAGATGGTCGAACTGGACAAGGAGACGGGGACGGCGGTGATGGCCGAAGTTGATGGTCCCCGTCGCCTGCAATGCCGTTCGGCTCAGCCGCGTGAGATCGAGGTCCGATCCGTGTCGGAGCCGATCGTCGTGAACGTCGGGGATTGCGAACTGACGGGCGAAAGCACGTTCGACCAGGCTCAATGCCGCCTGTCGTTGATCACGCGAGCCCAGGGAGACGGGCGCGTCCATCTGCAGATCACCCCGGAAATCGCTCACGGCGACCCCAGACACCGCTGGGTGGGCAGCGACGGATCGTTTCGCTTCCATTTGAGCCAGGATTATCAACGCTACGACGATCTGACCATCCGGGCGATTCTCAGCCCGGGGCAAACGCTGGTGCTGACAGGCACAGGCAAATCGCAGGGAATCGGCCAACATTTCTTTCCGATCGGCGAGCGGATCGCCGACCATCGCCGAGTCCTGTTGCTGAGGCTGGCCCAAACGCAACTGGACGACCTGTTCAGCCCGCAACCCACCTTTACCCCTATCGCAACCGACGAGCTATAACGTACCATAAGGTCGCGATAACGCTCGTCGCCTACCCTCCCGGGTTGGCCTCGTGCGTCCATCTGCGTTTCCCGCCGAACTGGATTGGCTTGGGTAGAGATTATCTCACCCTGCCTTTGTAGCGGAACATTCCGCATTAGCTACTGGTTTTGAACCGTCCTTTAGAAATGGAGTCACTCAATGCCCCTGGTTCCCTTACGCACCTTGCTGGATCACGCCGCCGAGAACGAATACGGCGTGGCCGCCCTGAATGTCAACAATATGGAGCAGATTCAAGCCATCATGGAAGCGGCCGATCAAACCGAATCGCCGGTGATCATCCAGGCTTCGCGCGGTGCTCGGAAGTATTCGCAAGACGCCTACCTGCGGCACCTGATGCTGGCAGCGGTCGAACTGTATCCCCACATCCCGATCGTGATGCACCTGGATCATGGCAACAGCGTGGACACGTGCGTCAGCGCGATGGACAACGGCTTCACGTCGGTGATGATGGATGGCTCGTTGGAGGACGACGGCAAGACGCCAGCCTCGTACGAATACAACGTCAAGGTGACCGCCGAGGTCGTGCGTTTGGCCCACGGGCGCGGCGTATCGGTCGAAGGCGAATTGGGCTGCTTGGGGTCGCTGGAGACAGGTACGGGCGAAAAAGAAGATGGCCATGGATTCGAAGGGCAACTTTCCCACGACCAACTGCTGACCGACCCGGACGAAGCCGAGCGTTTTGTCGCAGAGACAAACGTCGATGCCCTGGCCGTTGCGATCGGGACCAGCCACGGTGCCTACAAATTTACTCGCAAACCGGACGGCGAAGTCCTGGCGATGACCCGGATCGAAGAAATCCACAAGAAGCTCCCCAACACGCACCTGGTCATGCACGGCAGTTCCTCGGTTCCGCAGGAGTTGCAGGATATCATCAACAAGTACGGCGGCAACATTCGTCAGACGTATGGCGTGCCGGTCGAAGAGATCCAGCGAGGCATCAAGCACGGGGTGCGAAAAATCAACGTCGACACGGATAACCGGTTGGCCATCACCGGCGCCATCCGCAAAGTGTTAGCCGAAACGCCGGATAAGTTCGACCCGCGCGACTACCTGAAACCGGCTCGCGAGGCGATGCGCGAGGTCTGCAAGGCGCGGATGATCTCATTCGGCCAGGCGGGCCAAGCCCCCGCGATCCTGAAACGGCTGGGCTGAACCCACCCGCAATCCGTCGCGAAAAATGCGGATTGTGAGCGGCACGGCGCTAGCCGCCGGTTCTGGACGCCAAGATTTCGCCTGAACAACGCACTAGGTCACGCCACTGGGGGCAGGAGTCGTCTTGGGCCGTCGACGCTCGTGGGTCCCGCGCGCCGAGCGGGACCCCTGCTTTCGACTGCCCGATCAATGCCGATAGATCGGTAGGTGGCGGTAGTAGACCTCCAAGTTGTAGATGCTCAGACAGGTCGTATACAACCGGCCGCCATGAGCGCCCCAACGGTCACCGCGTGGGTCCCAACTTCCTCGTTCGGGACCTTCGCGGACTTGGCGAGCCGGAATGCGTTCACGCATCACCTGATTCCACTCGTCCCACTCGGCGCCGCCCATGTGGTGCAGCGTCTGCGTCGCATAATACCAGTAGTACACGTCTTCGTCCGCTTCGTAATCGACCGGATGCTGCAGCAGCACGCGGACGCCTTCCAGCATCCGCGGATCGTTGCGTTGCCAGCCCAAGTACTGTCGGCACAACAACGCCTCGGCCGTCATCGAAATGGTTGGCTCGCGGCCGACCTGGTACGCATAGGTCGCGCCGTCCTTGGTCACCTTGTCCAAAAACTTGCTGACCGCCTCCATCGTGGGACTCGGCACATTCAACCCGCCCATCAGACCGCTCTGCAACGCCATCACAAACCAACCCGTTACCGAGGTGTCGGCATCCAGTCGCGGCTCATAACGCCAACCGCCCAGCGCCGGCGTCTGGATGCGTGCAGCATAATCCACCGCCTTCTGAGCCGGTCCCCGTAGCTTCGGGTCTTTGGTCATCCCATACAGTTCACAAACCGCGATGCTGGCCATGGCCTGCGAGTACAATCGATGGTTCCGCGATCCTTCGCGGAAGAAATTACCGTCGTCATCCTGCATTCGAAGCAGCGCCTCCATCCCCCGAGCCACATTTCGTTGATACTTGCCCGCTCGATGCGTGTTGCCCGCCCCCTGAAAAGCCAGCAGCGCCATCGCCGTCGCCGCCAACTTATTCTCCTGCCCGCCGCCGTCGGCGTAGGGGCCGGTCAGGCTCCACAACCCCGAACGCATGTCCTGCTGACGAGCCAGCCACCGCAAACCCAACTGAACCGCCTCTTCCGTCTGAGCCGTGCCACCATAGGCCGCCAACAGGGCCTCGCGAGCCCCCTGCTCGCGACCGGTCAAGGCCAATCCAATCGACGGCGCCTCGATCATGCTGCTCAATAAGTCCGCCTCGAACGACAGATCCAATTCCGGAGCCGCCGCGAACGGATCGACGACATCTAGGGCATCCAGCGAAAAAATCGGTTCCTCGATCTCCAACGTCGGTAGATCGAACGAGGTCAAATCGTCATCGATCAACTGCTCGCCAAACTCGTCCGAATACACCACCTCGACCGTCACTTGGTTGCCACCTTCGTTCGCCAAAGTCAACAACGCCAGCAGGATCAAGATCGTCATGTGCAACACGGCACTCACCATCCAAGGCGGTGCTGCCTTGACAGCCACCTCGGTGGTCTCCTTCTCTCGCGGCTCGGTTTCCGTTGCCCGATCTGCCCGCACCAACGGCTGTTTCCCCCCAGCAACGGGAATCGGCATGGCCGCACTTCGCGCCGGATGCGAGCCGGTTTGCGCACCTTGGAGAACCGCACTTCTGGAGGAAGAACCATTGCCAACCGGTGGCGACGTCTGGGCCAGCGGAATCGGCCGAGCCCGTTCGCGGCTTGCTTCAAACGCCACCGGAACAGGTTGGGCATCATGGTTCATTCTGGGAGCCAACTTGGGCGCGACGGCAACCGGAGGCATCGATCGATGGTTGCCGGAAGCCGGGGCCGCGACGGGAGCCGGGGGAACCGGTCGAACTTTCTTCGGAACTCGACGATCGTCGGAACTCGACATGATGGTGTCCTCCTGTCATCTCCCCCATAAAGGTCAAATCAGCGACCGCAAAGCAACCGCTACCCATCAGATCCATCCGCTCAGCCGAAGAGACCACGCATCGGCCGAGAGAATCGACGACGAGACTGGCAAATCCACCAGTGTTGTATCCTACGAACAGGGCAGACGGTCCTGTTCGGCCAAAGTGCGTTTCCCACGATTCGGTCGTGACTGGGCGACAGTTTCCTCCCCCCGATCGCGTCGCGTACCTTCTCCTTTGAGTTTAGCCGCCAAAACGCCAAGCGCCAAGCGAAGAAAGGCGGCCATCAACCTCCGCCACGTCCGCGTTTTCCCAGCGAATCATGCTTCCTCCAAGAACTTTCGCCGACCCCCTATCGACAAACGCCCGCCACCAGTTAGAATTCCTACATCAATCAACTGACGCGGGGTGGAGCAGTCCGGTAGCTCGCGAGGCTCATAACCTCGAGGTCGCAGGTTCGAATCCTGTCCCCGCAACTTAAACACCCCTTGGGTTGGTACCTGCCCGTGGGGTGTTTCGTAGGGGCTCATCCGGGGGAGTGAATCGTGGTGGATATTCCTGGAATTCGCGAGGCACTGCACAAGCGGAGCAGGGGTCAGGTCTTGACATTTAACTTTTCGTTGAATCTACAGTCGGGCCTTGACATTCAGCTTTGTGGCGAGTCTCTCTCGTAACTGCACAACCCCAGACCTCAACGTCCCGCTGAATCAATACACCGAAACGCTGACGCTTTTCAGAGCGACCAAGTCGAATGGCTTCACCTACCCCGGAAGAATCGGCTGGCTCGTTGACGGAGCGATTGAAGGAACAGGCCGAACGGATCGGCTTTGACCTGGTCGGCGTCTGTCCGGCAACTCGTCCTGCAGGCTACGAACATCTTCAGCGCTGGGTCGCGGAGGGATTCGCGGGCCAGATGCATTATTTGGCGGATCGCATCCAGGCTTACGAGCATCCGCGGCACGTGCTGGCCGGTGCTCGCAGCCTGATCGTCTTGGGCACCCATTATCGTACCCAGCACCCACAGTCGGCCGCAACGGGTGAGGGCCGCGTCTCGCGATACGCTTGGGGGTCGGCCGATTATCACGATGTGCTCCACCAGCGTCTGCGGAGTTTGCGCGAGTTTCTGTTGCAGTTGGCGCCCCACGCTCAAGCTCGTGGCGTGGTGGACACCGCGCCCCTGATGGAAAGGGACTTCGCCCAACTGGCCGGTCTGGGCTGGACCGGCAAGAATACCATGTTGATCAACCGTCATTCAGGAAGCTGGTTCTTTCTCGCCGCGTTGATCACCGACCTGGAATTGGAGTACGATTCACCCCACGCGACCGACCACTGCGGCACCTGTCGAGCTTGCTTGGACGCCTGCCCGACGGGGGCGTTCCCCGAGCCAGGCGTGCTGGACGCCACTCGATGCATCAGTTACTTGACCATCGAGCTGCGCGACTCGATTCCCGAGGAACTGCGTTCGGGGATGGGGGATTGGATCTTCGGCTGTGACGTGTGCCAGGACGTCTGTCCGTGGAATCGCATGGCTCCGCAAGTGTCGACAGCCGAGTTTCTACCTCAGGCGGGCAGCGATCCGGTGGATTTGTGCGGTCTGTTCGAGATGACCGACCAGCAGTTCCGCGCCCGCTTCCGCCGCACGCCGTTGTGGCGAGCCAAACGGGCGGGCATCTTGCGAAACGCGGCCGTCGTGTTGGGCAACCAGCGTCATGCGCCGGCCCTTGATGCCCTGACGACGGGCATGGACGATCCCCACCCGGTGGTGCGCGAAGCGTGCGCTTGGGCGCTGGGGCGATTGAGCAGCGAGCCGGCTCGCCAAGCCCTGCGGGCGAGGCGGGAACTCGAGACCGATCCGCTGGTCCAGTCCGTCATCGATCAAGCCTTGACCGGCGAATGAAGCCGTATCGCGATCCATTTCCAAACGACGCTCACGTGACTGGGCGAGCGGCCCAGAACTCGTTATGATACTGCGAGACCTCGGTTCGGCGCGGGTCTCCGGCCCCGCCGAAACCGGCGACCGAAGGTCTCCCGTGCCGGTTTTGTTCGGGCCGCGTTGGGGCTTGGCCATCAATAGCCGCCGGTTTTCGGCCACCATCGGCGGCTAGCGCCGTGCCGCTCACGTGAAGACCCGACTGTGATCCCGATGCGAACAGGTAGCAATCTTGGTGTTTCGTAGTACAGAAAGCGAGTAGACAACGATGGCGGATGCCTACCCGAAAGTTGCTCAGATGAAGACGGTCGAAGCGCTTTGCCAACGACTGGACGAACTGGGTTTGGATTTACCGGTCGACCCCGAAATCCTGACGGCACAGCAGGACAGCCCTCTGGCCCAGCCCTTGGACATCAGTGGTTTTCAGGTCGGTAATCGCTGGTGCATCCATCCGATGGAAGGCTGGGATGCCAACACGGACGGGACGCCCTCAGCACACACCCTGCGGCGCTGGCGGAACTTTGGGATCAGCGGCGCCAAGTTGATCTGGGGCGGCGAGGCGGCTGCCGTGCAACCGGATGGTCGTGCCAATCCGAACCAGACGATGGCCATGCCCCGGACGCGTGATGGTCTGGCAGCGTTGCGTGAGGAGCTGGTCAACGCCCACCGCGAACATTTCGGTACCAGCGACGATCTGCTGATCGGATTGCAGTTGACCCACTCAGGCCGCTTCTGCCGGCCGAAAGGAAAGCATTTCGCGCCGCGGATCGCTTACCATCATCCCCTGCTGGACGCCAAGTTCGGAATCGACTCGACGGACGATTCTGTGGTCTGGACGGATGACGACCTGGAGCGGTTGATCGACAACTTTGTCATGGCGGCGCGCGTGGCGCACGAGGTCGGCTATCATTTCGTCGATGTCAAAGCCTGTCATGGCTATCTGCTGCACGAGTTCCTGAGCGCTCGGACACGGCCCGGTCGATTCGGTGGCGATCTGGAAGGTCGCACGCGAGTGCTGCGGACGATCATCCAGCGGATTCACGCGGAAATCCCGGGCTTGATGGTCGGGGTGCGGATCAGCGTGTTCGATTTTCCCCCTTACAAGACCAGCCGCGAGGTCGGCGAGCCGATGGAGTATCGCTCGCTGCTGCCGTATCTTTTCGCCTTCGGCGCCGATCCCGACAATCCTTTGGAAATCGATCTGAGCGAGCCGCTGCAATTGTTGCAGATGTTGCAGGATCTGGGCGTGGTTGCGGTCAATTTGTCGTGTGGCAGCCCCTACTATAACCCGCACATCCAGCGGCCTGCCATCTTTCCGCCCAGCGATGGTTACCAACCGCCGGAGGACCCGCTGGTGGGCGTCGCACGCCAAATCCACACGGTGCGGCAATGCAAACAGGCCTTCCCGGATGTGCCGATCGTGGGCACCGGCTACACCTATTTGCAAGACTACTTACCGCACGTCGCCCAAGCGGTCATCCGCGCCGGATGGGCCGATTCGATCGGGCTCGGCCGCATGACGTTGGCGTACCCGACCATGCCCGCCGATTGTTTGCAGCGTGGCCAGTTGCAGCGCAAGCGCGTGTGCCGGACCTTCAGCGACTGTACCACGGCGCCTCGCGGCGGCCTGGTCTCCGGCTGCTATCCACTGGATGAATACTACAAGGATCTGCCCGAATACGATCAATTGAAAGAGATCAAGAAGCAGATCAAGACCGGATAAGCACCCGATTGGTCGGCGGTTCCGGCGGTGTCAGAGACCCGCGCCGAACAGTACCCTCCAAAGGGTCTGCCCCCATTTCTGACAGTGCTTCGTTCGACGAGTTCCCGACGGGCTGATGGTACGAGGCTGGGAGCATGGCGTTCGTCGCGTGTGGTACCATGGTGGTTTCGTAGTGGGCTGGCCGATCGCTCGAAATCGATTCCAGGTTGGCCAGCATCTGGCGAGCGCCCGCCAGATTCGGGTTTTGCCGAAGCGTTTGCTGGTAGGCTTCCTGAGCGGATTCGACACGACCTTCCAATGCCATGGCCAGCGCCAGGTTGGCGGTGGCTTGAGCCCGATCGCAGCCCGCTTTGGCGAATTGGTGCATCGCTTCCTGCTCGCGTCCCGTGCGGGCCAGCAGCATGCCCAGGTTATTGCGAGCGTGTGCCAGGCCTCGGAAAGGTTCGCCGTTTGCGGCGATCCACGCCGCGTTGCTTTGGTCCATGACAGATCGGATTTTGTCAAAGCATCCGGTGATCGGCAACCGACGATCCATCCCATCAAAGCGGCGATCGCCCAGCCGCCAACGATAACTCGAACACCTTTCATCGAATCCCCTTCGCCCAGCAGCCTTTCACCGAAACACACGAATGGGCCAAGCAATCATCGCGATGGTTGTTGATCATCACCGTTTGAGGCTCCCGCCCCGATGCCTCCGGCTGGACCGCCTCCCATCCCGAATGTTCTGCCACCCGTGCGAACCTGTTGCAACAGATTCTGGTTCATCAGTAGCGCCTCTTCACCGGTCGGCATGAAGCCGGTCGGAAAACCGACTTCGACGTGTGCCGGAACGCCATGGTCATGCAGTAATTCGGCGATGTGGTCTCGGGGTATCCCCAGTGGGTAAACTGCATGCGAGGCTTGAAGCGATTGTTCCACCAACGTACCAATACGTTGCCCTCGACCGGGCGAACAAATTCGTTCTCCGACGCATAATACGGCTCTTGTGCGAAAGGATAAAATGCCCCCTCCGCGACAGGCCCTGGCGACTCGAAGTTTGAGTGTCGAGGATAATTCTCCGGCTCTTGCGGTGGATCACCCAAGGCGCGACCTACAAACAACACGACGATGGCTAGGCTCCAGCCGAGCACACCTCGACAAAGCTGTGTGTCGAAGCGGCATCCAGCAGTGTTATTGGCAGCATGTAGAACGGAATTCATTCCGTTTCTCCTTCACGGTGACGACTGTTGGGTTTTCAAGTGAGCGGCAGGCGCTAGCCTCCGGTCCTTCGGTAGTTTTGGGACCGCTGGCTAGCGCCATTCCGCTCAGTAATTTCTCGAACGATGCTTAGTCCAGCGGCGAAAAGCCGACGGGACCATAGCGGCCGCTCTCCTCCAAGTGCAACAAGTAACACAGTTTCCAGGGATCATCTCACTCGCGAGTCGGATAGAACGGGCGACCCGTACGTCCTTCGATCCGGTTGAGCAGGTAGAACTCCAGATCGTTCGGGTCGGTCATCGCGTCGGTGGGCAAGCAGGGGACTTCATCCGGATTCATCGGTGCGACCAGATGCGGCGTGACCAGCACCAGCAATTCCTTCTCCTGACGCGTGTGGGTGGGATAGAAATTGACGCTCGCTCTGGCCCATTGGTTGAGTTTTTCTTCAGTGTCAGCAATCGTGGCCCAGCCACCACCGACCCACCGCACAACCCGTTCGAACATCATAACACGCTCGATTGCTATATTCGTGATTCATCTTGCAATCCGGAAATTCGGAAGAATCTACCAGGACAAAGGAGATATGGGCTACCGAGCGTTAGCGCATCCAGAAAAATCCGCAAAACCGTTAGCAAAGTCCTGTCGAGTGCGGCAAACGCGACGGTCGAGCCCCCAAGGAAGCTGACATTCCGGGTTGCCGTTGAATTCCTCTGCCGATCTTCAGCGGTAGTTGGCGCGCGTCGGCCGAAGTTTGTATAGAATCGAAAACGTAGCCGGCATTCGGTCTTTTTCCGTTCTCATCATTTTCGGACTTCATGTATGGGCTGGTTCAAGGGCAATGACCCTCGTGCTCTCGAGGCCGCTCGGGCGGCTTACGAGCAGGACCGATTCGCAGATGCTGTGGAATTGTGCAATCAAGCACTGAATCGCGCGGCAAGCCCGTACGAACTGTGCCTGTTGCGCAGCAAGGCGCTGTACGGGATGGGAGATTTTCAACAGGCGGTGACGGATTTCGACTACTGATTATGCCAGGGCGAGGCTGCTGTTCGACGGCGGGAAGTTTTTCGAGGCAGGTCAGGATCTGACCCGAGCCATTGCGTTGAACCCGCGCGAGCATGATTACTTCTGTCTGCGGGCGGGCTGTGCCCGCTGGGAAGGGCATTTCGAGTTCGCCTTGGCCGATTGCCAGCGGGCGATCGAATTGCGGCCCGAATGCCCGGAAACCTGGAAGGTGCAGGCCTCCTGCCATTGCGGATTGGGTGATCTTGACGCCGCCCAAGAAGCATTCGCGTGGATCTGATCGTCTACCGCCCCTATCTGCCCCAAGGGTATTTGACCCAACGCAGCTTGATGTGCCTGGCCAAACCCGGAGACGAGGGATGGACCGAACACATTCCCGAATCGGCGCCCTGAAATTGAGAAAATTTTTGAGAATTTCGTCATTTTTTGTGCGATTTGACCAAGCGTGTCAAAGCAGCGGCGATACTTTCCATGGCGGCGGGATCGAACCGCATGTCACTCCGCAACATGGAAAGAGGCCCGATGATCATCGATATCCTATTAATCAGCACCACCGTATTGGTTGTCATTGTCGTGCTGGTGGTCTTTCCGCCGCTGACCGCAACTTCAAGCTACTGAAACAAGGAGATCCGCTATGCCCAAATTCTACGTCCAGTCCGGCCCTGTCCGATTGATCTTCGATGCCGTCAACGCTCGGCAGGCAGCGGTGATGGCTTTTCAGTGGACGTGCGATCAACAGGCGGAGATCCAATCCGTTTCGCCGCTGGATCACGTGCTGGTCGCCGAACAACGCGGCTGGCAACTGGCGGATGAAGTCGTCGCGAACGAACAGGGGTTTGATCGGCAGGATGGTCACGTTTTCGAGACGCGGGATGTCTTTGAGGCCTGGTTGCAGTGGCCGGAACCGGTCGTATGAGCCGCATGGTCCGGGCGGTGGCGCGGGCGATTATCGCCGTTCGACCAGCCAGCGTTCGAGGTTGCGGGTTTCGGGGTCGAACGCAGCGCCGATCAGCAGGACTTCGCGGTCGTCGGCGGTGAACTTCTCGTGGTAACGGCGCTGATGGATCTGCTGAAGTGCGTCTTCCGCCGTGCCCTGCAGCTTGAATTCGAAGACGAAGATCCGCGCGGCGGTCTTTACCACGGCGTCGATCCGGCCCGCTTCCGTGCGGACTTCGCAGTCGACGTCCAGCCCGACGATGCGGAAGACCAGGTAGAAAATCGTCTGGTAGTACTTCTCGTTGCTCGATTGGATGTCGTAGGGAATGTCGGCGAAGAATACCCGCAGATGCCGAAACAGACCGTCCAGGTCGCCGTCGTTCAAAGCCCGGCGCAAGTCGGCCAAGTGGCTGGCGGCCAATTCCTTCCGTGTCGCGGTAAAGCCGTCGATCAAGTAACGCAAGAAGGCGTTTTCCACCTCGCGGTTGGGGTATCCCAGCGTGTATAACCCGTACTCAGGATCGTAGTCCCTGATGGTAAGGTATCCGGTCTGGAACAACAGCGGCTCGGGCGTTACGTTGTTCACCTCGTACACCGAGAAGCCCAAGTCGTCGAGCCGCAACCGGGAAAGGTTCCGAATGTCGTAGGTGCGGTTTTTGAGAAGTTCGATCAAGAAGCTGGGCGTGCCTGTCTCGAACCAGTAATTGGAAAGCTTGCCCGTGTCGAGGAACCGGCCCACTGAAACGGGGTTGTAAACCCAGGTTTCGGCTTCGGAGAACCGGTACCCGTTATACCATTGGCGCATTTGGTCCAGCACCTCGCCAGTCGTACAGCCTCGCTGAGCAGCCACGTGTTCGATATGCGGGGCGAAGTCACGCTCCAACTCGTTCTGCGTATAACCCAGCATGTCCGCATATCGGGCATCCATCGTCAGGTCGACCAGATTGTTCAGGTCGGAAAAGACGGAAACGCGGCTGAACTTGCTGACTCCGGTCAACAGGGCAAAGCGGATCTGAGCGTCGCACGTCTTCACCACCGAGTAAAAGGCTTTCAAGACTTGCAGGATTTCGCCGACAGCCGGGTTTTCGATATTGCCCAAGATGGGC
>SKKK01000576.1 GCA_007121535.1 Planctomycetaceae bacterium
CCACCGGTGCAGGACCGGTGGGGGCCGAATGCGCTGCGGAAAGGGAACAAAAACGGGAGCAAGCCAATTGGCCTTGACAGGCACAAATTGAACACGCCAGGTCGGGAGTCGTTTTCGGGCAAGCCGCCTGCCATGTGGTTGATCTTTGACCGAAAACGACTCTCGACCCCGGGGCCACCTGACAGCGTCTACAACCCCAACAGGTACCGCTGAGCGCGACCGACCACGTCCGCGTCCTCGCTGATCTGGCTGACTCGTTCCAGGATCGGGCGGAACCGATCCATGTTCGGATGACGCAGGAACCGATGGTGGGCCAGGTCGACCAGCGATGCGCAAGCAGCCTGAGCCAATTCCGGTCGATCCAAGTGCCCGGCGATCCACTCGACCGCCGCCATCGTTCGCACCGTAGCGGCGCGAGTCAGGATCAGCCGTTGATCCTCGGGTCTGGTGGCCAAACGCATGGCCGATTGCAGCATTTCCAGCGTCTGCTGTTCCTCGCGATCGCTGGGCAGGGTCACGACTCGCACGTAAGCACGCAAGGCCCGTTGCCGGTGTCCGGGATGATCCGCAGCGGAAGCGATTTCCATCAACCGATCGGCCACGGATGCATCGGGCCAATTGCAGATCCCGCGGACCGCAGCATCTCGCACTTGCGCGTCTTCGCTTTCCAACGCGGCGTCCAGAATCTTCAGTGCTTGCGGACCGCCCAATCGTCCCAACAGAGGCAAGTGAAGCGACGATCGCGATACGTCGATATCACCCAGCGCCTTCAGCACAGGTTCCGCTCGATCGGCCCGAGCCGGTTGCTTGTCGCAGACGATCAAGATCGTGCGTTCGACATCGTCGCGATGTCGCCCCGGCGTCGATCGCTGCAACAGCTCCAACAGTCGAGGTACGTCGTATTGATCGGGATCGGCAATCCCGCGCAAGCCATCCAAGGCGACTTCGTAGACAGCCGGATCGTCACTGGCCGCGATTTCGATCAGCGGATCGATCGCTTCGTAATAGACCAGTCTGTTCAAGACATCCACCACGGCAGGCCGCAACTCGGGCTGCTGGTCCAAGGCGTTCAGCAGCGCCGGACCGACCTGCTCGCGCGGCATCGCGGTCAGGGCTTGAGCCGCCAGGGAACTGGCAGGCTCATCCTCGGCCAGCTTCGCCAGCAACACGGGGATGGCACGGGCGTCCGCGATCAACCCCAAGCTGCGGATGGCTGCCTGCCGTACGCGCGGCTGGTCGCTGGACGCCGCTTCCAGCACCCTGGGCAACGCCTGGACACCGTCGCGGATCGCCATCAATTCCAGGATGGCCACTTGAGCGGATTCCGGCAGTTCTTCGGTCTGCGTCGCCAGTTGATCCAATTGTTGATCGGTCAGCATCGTCAATCGGGCTGCGGCGACCTGCCGTTGCACCCGATCCCGGGAACCAAACCATTCCAGGACAGTCTGCGACGCATCCTGATCCTGAAGATCCAGCAGCGCCGTTAACGCCGCACGGCGAATTCCCACCGGCTGATCGACTTCGGCCAACGATTCATAGATCTCCCGAGCCGCTTCGACGCGATCGCCGGCAACCAGGCTGGCGGCGCAATCCAGCAGAGCCACCAATACTTCGCGATGCATGGGCGGGTCGTCATCTGCGGCCATGGCCTGCAACGCCTCGGTCGCCTGGACGCCTCCGATACCGCCCAATGCTCTGACCGCTGCCACGGCGACGACGGCATCATCAGATTCGGCCAAAGGGATCAGGGTGTTGACCGAGTCGCGATCCTGACGAATTGCCAACGACCCCAATACGCCGGCCAACAACGGCCCCTGCAGGTCGTCCACGGCATCGCGCAGCGCTTGCAAGGACGCTTGGCCCGGGATCGATTCCAGGGCGTGCCGAGCCATCTCGGAGGAATCCGGCTGGAGCAGGAATCGAGCCAGAATCGGCACCTGGGCATCGGTGCCAATATTGCGCAATTGCAGGAAGATGTATTGGCGTGCCGCCGCCGTCGTCGCTTCGTCCTCCAGCAAAGCTACGAGCCGAGCGGCAACGGCGGCTCGCTCCTCGGCAGACCCCATCACGCGGATCACTTCGCGGTCGATCGCCAGCAACGGCCCCATGTCTTGGCCGTATTCGTACCGCGGCATCTGCTGCCAGGCTTGGTCCACGGGCACGTCGGCGGCGACCCACGTGGCGACGAAGACGGTGGCCAGCCACGTCGACAAACAAACTCGAAAAACGGGGAAACTCATCGAATCAATCCCTTCCAATAACTCATTGCTGAAATTCCGGCGTGTTCGTGGCGCAAGCTTTCGCAAGGCTGCGTAATAACGCGGGCTGACGCCGGCAACCAAAGTAGGTTGGGTCTCCGACCTGACCCGGTCGGGACAGAGTCCCAACCTACAACATGCCCGCATCTTACCGACGCAGACCCTACATGATCCACGGGCTGCGCGACGCGCGGCTGAGCATTTGATTGGCATCGTCGTCGTCGACGAAACGGTCTTGCCGCGGGTCCCACCGCAAACGGCGGTCCAGGCGCAGCGAGATATCCGCCACATTGCCGATCGTGCTGGCCGCCTGGCCTTCTTCGACCGGCGATACGGGATCCTGGCGAGTTCGGATGCTGCGGAAGAAATCCGCCGTATGAGCCGTGTACGGATTGGAATAGTCCGGACTGGCGTGCAGATGCAACTCGTCGGGCTTCAGTTGGACGTTCAGCAGCGAGGCCGGTTCGGCCCAGATCCCTCTACGGTTGACGTGGACCCAGCCCGCGTCGCCCTCGAATTTACACCCCTGCGGGATCGGATTGCCCGTATTGGTGAACTTCAATTTCAGCCCGCTGTCCCAATCCAACTCCATCTGCCAGGAAATCCAGGTGTCGGTCATCCCTTCGTCGGGCAAGATCCCGCTTCCCTGAATTTCAAACGGTTCCTCGAACACCTCGGGACACCCCCAGCCGGCGATATCCAGATGGTGGACGCCCCAGTTGGTGATGAACCCGGCACAGTAGTGCGAGATCATGTACATCGCCAGCCATTCGCAACGTTTCGTGTCGAACGGGATCAGCGGCGCGGGTCCGGACCAAAAATCGTAGTCGAACCCCGGCGGAGGATCGCTGGGCGGTTCGACGGGATACGTCCGCCCGCCCGGAACGCCGACGTGGATCGTATGGACCTTGCCCAAATAGCCGTTTCGCGCCAATTCGCAGGCGTGCCGAAAGTGGGTCGAACTGCGCTGCTGGGTGCCCGTCTGGAAGACACAGCCATAGCGTCGCACCATATCGCGAATACGAATCCCCTCGTCGATCCACCGCGTGTTTGGCTTTTCGCCGTACAGATCCTTGCCGGCCTCGATCGTTCGAGCGTACACCACACCGTGCCAGTGATCGGGGATACAGCCCCAGATGACATCGATATCATCGCGTTGCAGCACGTCGTGAAAGTCGTTGTAGATGTCGCAGCCGGTGTACTGTTGTTTGCCGATGCGTTGCGCGTAGAAGTCGTTCACGTTGCGTTGTGCCAGTTCGGCGCGATCGCGGCGGCAATCGGCGATCGCCAGCACCTGATGGTCCGGCAACGGCTGCATCGCCCGCAGCGAACTGCTGCCGCGGTTTCCCACCCCGAACATCCCGATCGTAATCCGCTCGCTGGGCGGCAGGTTGCCATCGCGTCCCAGCGACGACGCCGGAACAACATGGGGAAGGCCCACCGAGGCGGCGGCGCCCATGATGAACGTCCGACGAGACAGCGATACAGGATCGGTTTGGTTGCGACGATTCGTCTTCCGCATAGTCGATTCTCCTTCGATTCCAGGGTTTCGTTTCACCCACCGCTTCATTATGGCCTGATGGTTCGACTGTCGCCAGCACCCGTATCCTCTTGCCCGATTCCAACAAGAAATACCTGACCGGGTGCTTAGCACCGTTCGAGAAATAACTGACGCACTTTTTGCCCCCTCACCCTGCCCTCTCCCACGAGGGGCGAGGGAACATCGGACAGTTATTTCTCGAACGGTGCTTAGGGACTTGGCGGCGAGGATCAAGCGATCGGAAGCTGCAAATCGAAGCGGATCCCGGGCGGTTCGAGGTTTTCGACCTGCAGGGTGCCGCCGATCGCTCTCACAAGTCGCTCGGCCACCGCCGGCGCCAAGCCCAGATCTCCGCCGGGGGTGATCGATTCGCTGATGGCCAAGACATCGAAAAACGCAGGCAGCGACTCGGGCGGGATGCTGCGACCCGTGGCCGCGATGGTCACGTGAACGGCATGTTCCTGCTCGGCGACGTGGCATTGCACCGGCTGATCGGTGTCGGCGAATTTGACGGCTGTTTCCAGCAGCGACCGCAGCGCGCGAACCATCAGATGCGCTCGGCCCGGGACCACGAGCGAAATCTCGGGTATTTCGGGCAAGGGGATTTCTCGAGCGTGAGCCAATGGTTTGCTTTGCTCGACAGCGTCCTGCACCACGGAACGTAGCGAACAACGGTCGGCCGAGGCGGAATCCGGCATCTCGCGTGCGTTGCCGGACCAAATCTTCCAAGCGCTCGTTCTGGTTTTCGAGCGCCTGCTGCAAGCGTTTCAGACGCAGGTGGGTATCGACGCGTGCCTCGACCTCCTCGATCTGAAACGGCTTTGGTGATATAGTCGACGCCGCCGACTCGGAACGCTTCGACTTTGTCCGTCGTATCGCTCGACGCGCTGAGGAAGATCACGGGTATTTCCGCTAACTGAGCATCCGCTTTTAACTGTCGGCACACCTCGAAGCCGTCCATCTCAGGCGTCTTGATATCCAACAGGATCAAGTCGGGGACCATGCGGCGCGCGGCTTGTAATGCCAGCTTGCCGCTGGGTACCGGCCGTACCTGATAGCCTCGCGACTGGAGCAAACCGGTCAGCACCTGCAGATTCTCTCGCGTATCATCGACGATCAAGATATCCGACCTGCCTTGCTGGGAAGATCGACTTGCGGACAAGATCCACCTCCTAATCATTGTCTTTCCGGTTGAGTTGAATTACTCTAACAAACGACGAGGCAGGCTGAATGGTTGCAGAAAACTTCTTGAATACGTTGTTCGAAAAGGCGAGAACGACCGTCGTTCTGCTGCTGGCTGTCCTGATTGCGGGAGCCGGGGCCACCGTCTGGACGGTTTGCCGGAAGGACTACGAGATGCGCGAGCGTCTGCTGGGACAGACGCGTCGCATCGTCCAAACCATCGATCCGCAGCAAATCAAGGCGCTCTCGGGCACCGATGCAGATTTGGAATCGCCCGTATACCAGCGGCTGAAGGCACTGCTGAGCACCCTGCGCCAGGCCGACGGTCGATGCCGCTTCATCTATCTGATGGGTCGCCAGGCGGACGGTACCGTGTTCCTGTTCGTCGACAGTGAAGATCCCCATTCCAAGGATTACTCGCCTCCCGGCCAGGTCTATACCGAAGCGAGCGCTAACGAGGCCGGGGTGTTCGAGACCGGGGATCCGATTGTTCATGGTCCGACCGCGGATCGCTGGGGGGTTTGGGTCTCCGCTTATGTGCCCATCTACGATCGATGGACCGATACCGTCGTGGCGCTGGTGGGCGTGGACGTCGATGCTCGCGAGTGGAATCGCGATTTGGCCCGTGCTGCTGTGATGCCCATAATCTTGACGCTTGTCCTGGTAGCCGTTTTGGTCGTAGCGGCGGCTTTGGCGTCGCGACGCCGGCGCTTGGCGGTAACCGTGCCATCGTCGTTATCGTCTATCGAAGCGGGCACCCTTCTGACGGCGGGAATGGTGATCACCCTGTTTGCAGCGTGGACGACATTCGAAATCGATGGATTCAATCGGGCTCGAATCTTCGAATTCCTGGCCGAAAGTGAAACCCACGACGTGGCGGATGAATTCCTTGATCTTCAGCAAGCCGAGCTGGAAAGCCTCGCCCGGTTCTACGAATGCAGCGAGGAGGTCACGGAAGACGAGTTCAACCGCTTTACCACCCCGCTAGTGATTAATTCGGCTGCATTTGCTTGGGGGTGGATTCCCGCAGTGCCTGCCGCTGAGAGGGAAGCCTTTGAGCAAAAGGTCCGTGGTGACGGCCTTGATGGCTTCGAAATCTGGGGCTGGGATCAACGTGGGATGCGGGTGGCGGCGGAAGGTCGCGAGATGTACTTTCCTGTACTTCGCATCGCTCGACGCGATGGCAATGTTGACGCGTTGGGGTTTGACGTGGGCTCGGAGCCGGTCCGCCGTCGGGCATTGATGGAGGCGATCCATACGAGACTATGCACCGCAACGCCTCCGCTGAGCCTGGTGGAAGAAGACAGTCATTCGAAAGCGATGATCTTGTTCCGCCCGGTCTTCGAAGCGGGTTCGGAAGGGCCTTTGATGGGCTTCGCCGTTTCGATCATCCGCTTGGACAATCTGTTGGTCGCCGTGCACGATCGGACATCGGTGCATCTATCGCTCAGCCACTTTGGAAAAGATGGCGTGCTTCACCCGTTGGGGAGTTCCTGTTCCTGTGATTCGGGCTCCCCTGGTTCGTCGACAGATTTCGTCGTTTCGCGTCCGGTCGCTGTCCATGGTCAACTTCTCTTGGTGAACGCCCGTCCGGGGGCGGGGTTTATACGTCGCTATCCTCCTCATCGAGCCGGGCTGGCTTCGGCTCTGATTGGCGTGCTGTTTACCACAATTGCCGTCGTCTTGGTGGCGAGGCCGGTCCACCAGCGTCAGCGCTTGGAGAGGCTGGTATCCGAACGAACCGCATCGGTGCAGAAGAGCGAAGCTCGCTACGATCAACTGGCCAGGCAAAGCCGTATCTTCACGTGGGAACTCGACCCCGAAGGACGGTTCGCCTATGTCAGCCCTTCGGTCGAAACGGTCCTGGGCTATCGTCCCGAAGAATTGATCGACCGGAAGTATGTCCGCGAGCTGTGGCCGGAAACGAAACGTCAGGCTTTGGAGCGCGAAGCACGTGGCATTGTCGCAGCCCGTCAGGAATTTTTCCGGTTCGAGAACCCCATGGTCACTCGTGATGGCCGCGTTTTGTGGATCTCCACCTACGGAGTTCCCATGCTGGATGAAAGTGGCCATTTACGGGGGTATCGCGGCAGCAATATGGATATCACCGAACGCAAACGATTCCAGGACGAGCAAGAACGTTTGCTGAACGAATCCGAGATCGCTCGCAAAGATCTTTTGTGCACGCTGGACGCGCAAAGGCGGGCCGAAGCAGAATTGGCCAAGCTGGTATCCGCAGTGGAACAGGTGGACGAAGCGATCGTCATCACCGACCCGGACGGTACCATCGGCTACGTGAATCCGGCCTTCACTCGGATCACCGGCTACGAACGGGAGGAAGCTTTGGGGCAAAACCCTCGCATCCTCAAGAGCGGCGAACACGATCAAGCCTATTACCGCCAATTATGGGAAACGATCTCCAAGGGCCGGACTTGGGAAGGACGCCTGAACAATCGGCGGAGGGACGGAACCATCTGCACCGAACAGGCTACGATCTCACCCGTCCGGGACGAATCCGGCCGGATCGTCAACTACGTGGCCGTCAAACGGGATATCACCGAACACCTACGAGCCGAGCAAGAGAGCGCTCGACTGAACGAGCGTCTGCAACAGATGCAAAGGGTCGAGTCGATCGGCCGGTTGGCCGGAGGGGTGGCGCATGACTTCAACAACATGCTGGGCGTCATCTTGGGCTACGGAGAAGAACTGCTCGAGCGATTTCCTGCCGACGATCCGCTCCGCGAAAATGCGAAGCAGATCGTCCAGGCCGGACAGCGTTCGGCAACGCTGACGAAACGATTGCTGGCCTACAGCCGGCGGCAGACGCTGCAACCACGGGTATTGGACCTGAACAAACTGCTTGGCGGTCTGGAACCGATGCTCAGGCGACTGATCGGCGAACACATCGAAATTCAAGTCACGCGATGTTCAGACCTGCATCATGTCATGGCCGATCCGGGACAGATCGAGCACGTGATTGTCAACCTGGTCATCAACGCTCAACATGCCATGCCCGAAGGCGGTACGTTGACGATCGAGACGGCCAACGTTTTCCTGGACGCACATCATGTGCTGACTTACGGCGAAATCCCAGTTGGTGATTACGTGATGCTGTCGGTCAGCGACACCGGTTGCGGTATGGACCACGAAACGATCAATCAGATCTTTGAACCTTATTTCACCACCAAACAGGAGAGCAAAAGCACCGGCCTGGGTTTGGCATCTGCGTACGGCATTATTCGACAATCCGCAGGCCAGATCATTGCCGAATCCGAGCCCGGCAAAGGGTCCGCGTTCCGGATCTACTTGCCGCAAACACTGGAGGAACCAACCGATCATTCAGAGTCCACCAAAATTGACTCGCCGCGTGGAATGGGTGAGCATATTCTGGTGGTGGAAGACGAGGCGGCGTTGCGCTCGTGGATCGCTCATCATCTTTCCGATCGCGGATATCATACCAGCGTGGCGGTCGATGGTCAGGACGCGCTCAGATTGGTCCACGAACAGGGGCTTCGTCCCGACCTGCTGCTGACCGACGTGGTTATGCCCGGCATCCGTGGCACGGACCTGGCCACCCGACTTCGCGGTGAACTTCCGGAATTGAGAGTGATGCTCATGTCCGGCTATACAGACGAACTGGTTCGCCCGAACGGTGTCATCGAACCGGGAACCCACTTCCTGAGCAAGCCTTTCCAGGGTGATGTTCTGGCGCGAAAGGTGCGCGAGGCATTGCAAAGCCGGATGGAACCGCAACAAGGGAAGAACGTCTTGATGATGCTGGACAGAAACCTGCCGGGTTCGGACGGCCGACGGATCCTGCAAGAGATCCGGCAAGCGGGATACAGTCTGCCGGCAATCTTGTTGACCGGTGACTTGGGTTCGGTCGATCTCCCCGCGTTTCGGGAATTGGGCGTGATCCATGCCGTCGAAAAGTCGGGGGATAACAGGCCGCTTCTTGAATGGATCGAACATCATTTATGATCACAGGAGCTATTGCGATGGCTTGCCGAAAACGATGGACCAGGTGGTGGATGGCGACAACGGCGATGGCCGGGTTGATCTTGGGTTCAACCGATCTGTCCGGGGCCGGCGAAGTGATCCACTTGCCGGCCAAAGAGACGCTGACGGCGGTCGAGATGGATCACGGGGACGAGTTGCACGTCACGCTGCACGACGGGCGGGTCGTCCGATTGGAACTGGAAGACTCGTCCGCCACGATCATCGAGCGAGTCGAGCCGGGCGGGGTGATCTATCAGTTCTCGCTGGAGATTCGGGTCGACGGCCAGCCGATGACGATGCGCCGCTTCGTCGGGTCGCAGGAGAGTTTCTACGAGCCGTACGTCGTCAGTGGCTTGCGGATCTGGCCCGATACCGCCTTGGTCGTGTTCGATCTTATCCCGATCCGGTACCCGCGTTTGGGGAATTTGCAGTGCTTGCCTCGCAAGGCCGTACGACTGGCGTTGCAGGACGCCACGCAACGCATCTGTCCCGACCCGCTGCATCCCTGGTTGGACGAACCCGAAAACACGTTGGATATCGCCCGGTGTTACAATGGGGACGACTGCTATCTGGGAGCGTACTTGGGACAAGCGTTGCACGTAGGACTGGACATCAACCATCCGGCGGGCAGCCTGCTGATGGCACCGCTGGATTTCGATACCCATGCGTACTTCAACAGCCTGGAGATGGGGCACAACAACAACCGCTGGCGCGGCATCCGACGGTGGGAAAACGGGGATATTTGGGCGCTGCAGACCCATCATCTGATCGAACTGCTGGTGCCGGAGAACCAAGCGCTGCGGAGCGGTACGAAATATGCCTCGACGGCCGGGGTTCACGTCGGCAGCCACGAGCACACGCATTTCGAATTCAAGATCGGGCGCAAGGACCCCGATTCGCCGTTGCCAAGTGACCCGGATCCTGCGTCCATCGCCCATCCGATCGACTTCGACGATCAATCCAAGGCAGCTCAAGCCGCGCCCGAGGTATTGCACCTGGACCCGTGGATTGTGTTTTGGCAGATCTTCGAAGATCGTCGCCGTCAGCAGGGGGAAGTGCGAGCCGCGATGGGCACGGTGTCGCCAGTTGCCGCTGGTCAGCCCGTACAGTTTTCCGCCGAAGGCTCGCAACCCGGTCGCGATCGGAAGTGCTTGACGTACTATTGGACTTTCGGTGATGGGGGTGGGGGATACGGGGATTCCCCTCAACACGTGTTCGCTGCCCCCGGCGTGTATCCGGTCACGCTGGTGGTGGACGACGGGCTGCGGCGGGCGACTCGTACGCAGCACGTGGTCGTCAGCGGACCACCGACGGAGCAGCCGGTGCTGGTATTGTCCAGTTCCGAATCGCCATCGTTCGTGCGCCGCCCCGTTCATGCCGTCGACACGTACGGGGACGCGGTCGATCGGCTGCCTCACACGTTGGAATTTCTGGCTTCGCCCTCGCATCTCAAACCGGCAAGCCAATCCATACGATTGCAGAACGCGGGCGTTGGTCGCCTGAACCGGGCGACCGTCCAGCCGGCCGACGAGCAAAGCGACTGGCTTCGCGTGAGCACCAAGGGGCAAGGTAATTCACAGACGCTGGACGTTGCCGTCGATGCCAGCGGGCTCGCCCCGGGGAACTACACGGCACGAGTGATGGTCGAATCGCCGGGCTCCGTCAATTCGCCGCAAACGTTCGGGGTCCAGCTTGTGGTGCGGGAAGCCAAGCCGTTGGAAACCGTGACCGTCGACGACCGCGACTCGGGCTTCTTCGCCACGCCCTATTTCTGGGTCGGTCATCGCTTTTCGCGCGTACCTCGAAACCGCCGAGGCCATGGGGGCTTTTACTTGACCAATGGCGGCCAGTCGGTCGAGGGCCAGTTCGCTCGATTCACTCCCGATCTGGCGGCCGGCGAATACGAGGTCGCGTTCAGCGATGCCACGCCATTTCCGCCGGACAGCCGATTCACGATCCGCATCCGGCATGCGCAGGGCGAGACCATCCGGCGTATACAGCCCGACGAATCCCGCGTGCTGGGAACCTTTGCTTTCCACGAAGGCACCGACGGCTACGTCGAGATCCAAGCCGCCGACTCACGCGGTCTGGTCATCGCCGACGCTGTCCACTGGCGACCGATCGGCCCTGGTCCTGGCGGCAACGTTGATTGAACGCGACCTTGGACCGCACCGGGGTCGGGAGTCGTTTTCGGGCAACGATTGACCACATGGAAAGCGGGTTCTCCGAAAACGACTCCCGACCGCTTTCGCCCGATTCCACCAAGAAATATCTGGCCAAGTGCTTATCGTACCAGCTTCTCAGCCGTTTTGCACCGCAGCCGATCAATCTTGGATGGGCAACAGGGCCAGCAGGTCGCCCAGTTCGGCTTGATCGCTGGCGGCGCGGCGGAAGATGGGCAGCAGTTGTCGATAGACGGTGACGTGGGACGACTGGGGGCGGGTGACCGTCCGGACTTGATGCGCGTCGGAGATCCGTTGGAAATCGTTCCACAGCCCGCAAGCCACGGCGGCGACGGCGGCGGCGCCCAGCGAACCGGCCTCTTGCCCGACGTTGGTCTTCACAATCTCCATCTCCCATGCGTCCGCGAGAATCTGCCGCCAAACGTCGCTGTGACTGGCGCCACCGACCACGACGATCCGGTCACCCACTTGGCCCAGTGCCCGGAGTTGATCCAAAACCAGGCGCAGATTCAAAGCAATGCCCTCCAACGCGGCTCGGATCACATCCGCCAATTCGTGGCCCAGATCGAGTCCCATCAATGCGCCGCGCAGGTTCGGGCTGGCGTCCAGCGAAGATCCTCCGGCCAGGCTGGGGTTGAACAGCAGTTTTCGAGCACCCGGCGGCGATCGGGCGGCGATCCGAGTCATGGCCTCGTACGGATCTTCGCCCGCCGCACGAGCCTCATCGGCCAGCTTCACGCACAGATGGTCGCGGATCCAGCGGAGCGACGAGCCACCGGAGAAGATGGCCATGGCCGACGTGAACATGCCGGGGATCACATGAGTAAAGACGTAGGGTTTGCCGGCCAGGTCCAGTAGCGGGTTTGCCGACGAGACGGCGATCCACATCGACGAGCCCAGCGACGCATAGGCGCGGCCCTCGCTGATATTGCCAGCTCCCAAAGCCATGCACGAGTTGTCCACTCCGCCACACGCCACCGGCACCGTTGCGGGCAATCCCAACGTCTCCGCCGCTTCGGGCAAAAGCGTGCCCAGGATTTCGGTCGCGGGTACGATTTCCGGAAACAGATTGCGGGGCAGCCTGGCAGCGGCCAGCAGGTCGTCGGAATAGTCCCAGGCGGTCAGATCGTACACTCCCGCCCCCGAGGCATAGGAGAAATCGGTGGCGATGCGTCCCGTGAGACGGAAATTGATGTAATCTTTGGTGCCGATGATCTTGGCGACGCGAGCGAACAAGTCGGGTTCGTGGTCCCGATACCACATCGCCTTGAATGCGGTGTAATGCGCGGCGGGAAAGCCATTACCCGTCTGGCAATACCAGTCATCCGGATCGATCTGGCGAAAGAAACGGTCCGCCTGCTGAGCAGCACGCTTGTCGGACCAAATCGGTGTGGCGTCACGCAGCAGGTTGCCGCCAGCGTCCAGCGGGACGCAGCCCAGGCTATGTCCTGAGATGGCGATGCAGCGGACGGTCGTCGCATCGAACGGTTCAAGCACTTTTCGCGTGCTACAGACGACCGAGTCCCACCAAAGCGCCGGTCGCTGTTCGTGCCAGCCCGCCTGCGGGTATTGGGTATCGTACGGTACGAACGCGCTGCTCAGACAGCGTCCGGCGTCATCGTACAACGACGCCTTGTTCCCGCCGGTGCCCAGATCATAGGCCAGGATGGTATCAGCCATGTACAGTTCCCCTGCGATCCATGATGCGGAAAGCCAGCGAAGAACGGCGGCTAGCGCGTTGCCGCTTACCGGCGGTTGGCGCCTTGCCGGTCACCGGCGGCTAGCGCCCTTCCGCTCACCGGCGGCTGGCGCGTCGCCGCTGACATGAACGGTCGACGCGAATTCCTGTGCCGGGCTTCAACTGACGTCGTGTTGCGTCCAGCAGCCATCGATGCAACGCCACATCGTACCATTGGGGTTGCGGTCCTGTAAACACGCGGGCAGGCGGTCGGGACGGACGTTGTCATAGCTGGCCAGCATGGCGAAACGCCGTAGCGAAGCCGGGATGCCGACGGCGGTAAAGCCCGGATGCCCCGTCGCCGGGTAGGGACCGCCGTGGTTCATCGCGGGGCTGACGGCGACCCCGGTCGGCATCTTGTCGTTCAGCAAGCGACCAACTCGAGGCCGAAGCGCGGCGGCGACCCGCGGATAGACCGCATCGTCGCTGCCTGCGGTGTCCGAGTAGATACAGCCTGTCAGATTGCCTTCCAAACAGTCCAGCACGTGGCACAACTGATCCAGATCTTCGGCGACGACCAACAAGGATGCGTTGCCAAAGGCTTCGGTCTGCATCGTGGCCGCAGCGTCCAGGAACGGTTGGCCGTCGACGCGAAGCAACGTATTGCCGAAGCTGTATCCGCTGCCCCCGCCCTCCGATCCGCCGACCAGCACGCGCGCACCGGCCTCGGTCAAGGTCCGGATGCTGGCGCTCAGCCCCGATTGGACCCCGCGGGAAAGCAGCGTTCCGACCGGGGCTGCCGCGAATCGATCGCACAGCGATCGAATGAATGCCTCGGTCGCTTCGCCCGCCAACATCGCCACCAAACCGGGATTGGTACAGAATTGACCGGCGCCCATCAGGCAGCTTGTCGTGAATTCATCGGCCAGCGAATCGGCTCGCTCGCGGATCGCGCCCGGTAGGATCACCACCGGATTGACGCTGGACAATTCCAGGTAGATCGGCTTGCCAGCCGCGTCGGCGGCCGCTTTCAGCTTCAGGCCCGCGGTGCGGCTGCCGGTATAACCGGTCGCTCCCGTTCGAGGATCGGCGACCAGACGCTGTCCATCGGCGTGACTGGTGCGATACAGCAGGGCGAGGGTCCCGGATGGAAGCCCGCTGGCTTTCCGCGCTTGATCGGCGGCCTGAGCGAACAACAGGGTCGTCCCGGGATGCGAGGGGTTGGCTTTGGCGATCACAGGGTTGCCGGCGGCGATGGCGGCCGCAAAATCACCGCCCGATATGCTGCCGAACGCGAACGGAAAATTGTTCGGCCCAAACACGCAAACGGGCCCCAGTGGCTCGAAACAGGCGCGAATCCCGGCGCTCGTATCGATCGTCGGCATCGCCCATGAGCCTTCCGCAGCCGCCACCGCCGCTTGACGCAGTTGGTTGGTGGTCCGAGGCAGTTCGACGTTGGCCAGTCGCGGCGATTCGGGCAACCCGGTCTCCTGATGAGCCATCTGGACCAAGGCTTCGCTACGCTGCTCGATCTCCGTCGCAAAAGTCTCCAAAAAGCTGGCGATCCGATCGCCGGACATGGTGCGCATCTCGCGGAACGCCGCCTCGGCTGCCGCCAACGCGGCCTCGCAATCCGACCATCGGCTGACGGGATACCGATCGGGAAACGGTTGACACGTCGCCGGATTCTCGGCTTGAAAAGTGTCTTCGGCATCGGCGGGACGCCATCGTCCGTCGATCAGAATAGGTTGTATCGTCATGTTGGTTCCTGTACGATCGGATTGATCAAGACCCCGATTCCATCGATGCTGATCGCGACCAGATCGCCCGCGTGCAACGTGAAACCCGCATCGGGCACGATCCCGGTGCCGGTCAGCAGAAATGCTCCCCGGGGAAACGAGTTTTCTCGGCCCAGCCATTGGATCAGCTCGTCGAACGTCCGTGCCATTTCGCTGACCGAAGTGCTGCCTTCGAACACGACGTCCCCGCGGCGACGAACGACCATCCGGATCCGGACCGTTTTCAGCGGTGGCATCCCACTGGCCAATGTCACGCATGGTCCCAAGCCGCAGCAGTGGTCGTAGACTTTCGCCTGAGGCAGATAGAGGGGGTTTTCTCCCTCGATGTCACGAGAACTCATGTCGTTGCCGATGGTGAAACCGGCCAGCTTCATGTCCGAGGTCAAGGCCAACGTGATCTCCGGCTCGGGAACGCTCCACTTGGAATCCGACCGGATGCGCAACGGTTCGCTGGGCCCCGAGACGCGATTTGGCGTCGCCTTGAAAAACAATTCCGGCCTGGGCGATGTGTACACACGATCGTAGCACGAAGCGGACGATTCCGACTCTTCCATCCGAGCCACCTGGCTGCGCCGATAGGTCACACCGGCAGCCCACACCTCCTGGTCATCGATCGGCGCCAGCAGCGTGGCCTTTTCAAGCGAGACCGTTCGGTTTCGGACCACCAAAAAATCGGCCACCTCCAGCGGATCATCCGCGTCCAAAATGTCCGACAAGCAGCGGTATTGGCGACCGGACAGATCCAGCGGCAATACCCGCTCGTCTTCCAGTTGTCCTACGGAGATTTCTCCGGTCGATGATCGATATTTGGCAAGTCGCATACGTTGGTCCCTTTTTCGCCCCTATTCTACGCTTGATTTTCGGCGTGGAAAGAGGGATCGGCCAATCGCTCGATCAGCCGGTTCAGATTCTCTCGGGCATCGCCCCACAGCAGGATGGATTTTGCGTCTTGGTACAATGGGTTATCGACCCCGGAATAACCCGGTTTTGCGTCCAGGTTGCAGACCAGGACCTGTTTAGCCTGATGAGCCAACAAGACGGGCATCCCCGAGATGGGCGTGCCCTCTACTTCGATCGCCGCCGGGTTGACCACATCGCAGGCGCCGACGATCAGGGCCAAGTCGGTCTGCGAAAACTCGGAATTGATGTCGGCCAGATCGAACAACAGATCGGGGTCCACGTCCGCTTCGGCCAACAACACGTGCATATGACCAGGCATACGCCCGGCGATCGGATGGATCGCGAACTTCGTCTCCTTACCCATCTGGGCCAACTTTTCCGCGAGTCGAACGGCGGGCGCCTGCGCATTGGCGAGTGCCAAGCCGTAGCCGGGAACGATCATGATCTTTTCTGCTTTGCGGAGAGCCTGAACGGCCTGGTCCTCGGGGGATACTTCGGAATCATCGCGCTGGCCCGATGCTTGCGCCGCCGGTGCCGGTGCGGCGGCGACGGACGCACCTGCCCACAAGATCGATCGCCAACTGCGGTTCATGGCCAAGCACATCGCATGCGTCAGGATCAACCCGGAAGCAGAGACCGTCGCACCACAAGCCGTCAGCAGTCGGCTGCCGATCGCCACGCCGCAAAACGCAGCCGCCAAACCTGATAGGGCGTTCAGAAACGAAATCAACACCGGCATGTCCGCCCCACCGACTCGGATCGCCATCACGATCCCGAACACAACCGCCAAAGTGCCCAATCCGATGACCAGCGGTATAGGCGATCGATCGTTGAGGATCAAGCCGAGGCACACGCTGACGATCAAGATCCCCAACAATCCGGCAGCCAGCACGTTGTGCCCGGGCAGCACGGTGGAAGAGGATCTGAGCCAATTGGCCAATCGCCCCGTGGCGATCAGGCTGCCGGCGAAAGTCGCCGCGCCGATCGTCAAACCGAGCATCGCCGCCAAACGGGCAAAGTCCCCCATCGACGCGTCATCCGATGAACGAGCCAGTTCGACCAGCGAAACCAGAGCGGCCGCCAAACCGCCCGCTCCGTTCTGCAAGGCCACCATGGCCGGAATTCGAGTCATGTCGACGCGCGCGGCGGTGATCGCCCCAGCCGTCGAACCGATCGCCAGCGCGAACAGGATCACGACCACGTGACCGACCACACCTTCCCAGGGCGCGGGTATCAAGGCCAGGCAAACGCCGACGATCAACGCGGTCGCCACCGCGCGATTGCCGAAGCGAGCCGAGGCAGATGAACGGAACCACCAGATGCCGAGCAGGAAGACCGACAATACGGCGACATCGACGACCAAGCGGACGGGTTCACTCATCGTGCGTGCCTCGCTTCTGAAAGAATCCCAACATGCGATCCGTCACGGTAAAGCCGCCGACCAGATTGAACGCTCCGGCCACGATCGCCAAAGCGGCGACGCTCAGCCACCACCCCGGAATCGCCTTGGTGAACAGCAGCATCGCCCCCAACACCGTGATGCCCGAGACCGCGTTGGTCATCGACATCAACGGCGTGTGCAAACGAGGCGGGATTCTCAGGATCAGCAAGCCCCCCACCAGAAACGTCGCGAGGAAAACGACCAGCAACAGCAGCAGATCTCCCATGATCGCAGGCCCTTCGATAACGCGTGGAAAACGGTTCCGCCTCCTCTACTTCTCCACCGCAGTGTAGCGATTGTCGATGCAATCATCGAGGGGCGACTTTGCACCCGAGATTCGTCAACGAAATAAACGTCGGTAATTGCGTGAGCGGCACGGCGCTAGCCGCCGGTTGGTGCAGCCGTTACGGTAACCGGGGCCTAGCGCCCTGCGGCTGACGGATAATCCGGGCTAAGCTCTGTCAGATAAAGTGGTAGCCCCTTTGGAGGGCTCGCTAAAAACTGGGAAATACGGTGTGCCCAGAGATTCAGACCCCTATTCTGATATAGCCTAAGTAATACCTTTTACGTATGATGGTCCAGATCAATCTGGCCCTGCGGTCGTAGCACTCGCGGCATTGGATTTGGTACCATGTCGCTCACAAAGGAGGATCACGGGCCGATGCAAGTGGAGAAGATCGTTTCGGGAGGACAGACTGGGGTGGACCGAGGCGCTTTGGACGCCGCTATCAAGCTCGGCGTCCCCCACGGCGGGTGGTGCCCCCTTGGTCGACTCGCCGAAGATGGTACGATTCCCACAAAGTACCAATTACAACAGACGCCATCGGCCGATTATCCGGTGCGTACCGAACAGAACGTGATCGACTCGCAGGGAACGTTGATCTTGTACCGCGACCGTTTGTTCGGGGGCACCGAATTGACTCGCCGGCTGTGCCAAAAGCATCGACGGCCGGTGATCTCGGTTGACCTGAGTGCCGACGACGATCGCGATGTTCAACGCGTGCGACAATGGCTGCACGACCATGCGATCCGCGTGCTGAATCTGGCGGGTCCGCGCGAAAGTTCTTCGCCGGGCATTGCGCGGGATACGCAGCGGTTTTTGCGCCGTCTATTGGCAAATTCGGACGACGCGAGCTGATCGACCGTCGCAACGGCACCGATGATCGGGAGGAAGGTAGAAGGACATGATTACCGTTGGAATTCTTGGGGCGACGGGCTATACAGCCTACGAATTGATCAGGATTTTGTTGCGGCATCCGGAGGTGACGATCACAACCTTGACCAGCCGCCAGAGCGGGCGGCCAGCGGTTTCCAGCATTCATCCTTCGCTGGCCGGACGCTTGGATCTGCCGCTGGAGGATCTCGAGCCGGATCAGATCGCTGAGCGTTGCGAGTGCGTCTTCAGTTGTCTACCGCATGCGGCGTCGGCCGCGGTGGTCAAGACGCTGGCCGACGCAGGCCGGCGAGTGGTCGATTTCAGTGCGGATTATCGGCTGCACGATGCACAGGTCTATGCGGACTGGTATGGCGAACCGCACGTCGATCCCGATCGACTGGGCCAGGTGCCGTACGGATTGCCGGAGCTGTTTGGCGACAAGATTCGGGGGGAGCAGATCGTTGCCAATCCCGGCTGTTATCCCACTTCGGCGATCCTGGCGCTGGCTCCTTTGCTGCAAGCGGGGTTGATCCGTACGGAGGGGATCATTTTGGATTCCAAGAGTGGAGTGAGCGGGGCGGGACGAACGCCGAAATTGGCCACGTTGTATCCCGAATGCAATGAATCGCTGACCGCTTACAATGTGGGCAAACATCGGCATACGCCGGAGATAGACCAGGTGCTGGGCTGGTTTGCTTCGGGGCCGATCGAGGTGATTTTCACGCCGCACTTGGTCCCCATGGATCGCGGGATCCTGACCACGGCGTATGCTTTGCCCGCGGGCAACGCGACCGAAGCCGAGCTGGTCGCAGCGCTGCGCGGCTTCTACTCGGACCAGCCTTTCGTTCAAGTCGTCGAGGGTTTGCCCGGCACGAAGCACGTCAGCGGCACCAATTTCTGCCACTTGGCCGTTCGCTGCGTTCGAGGTCGCGTGCTGGTGATCAGTTGCATCGACAACCTGATGAAGGGCGCGTCGAGTGCGGCGGTCCAGAATTTCAACTGGATGCTCGGTTTTCCGGAAACCACGGCCCTGTTACCCTGACCTACCTTGAACTTGGAGAACATCTTCGCGTGTCGATCGTCGTCCCAGCCGGATTTCGTTTCTCGGGCGTCTCTTGCGGTATCAAGCAGGACACGACTCGCGAGGACCTGACCCTGATTGTCACCGACGCGCCGGCGGTAGGCGTGGGGGTCTACACCCAGAATCTGGTCTACGCGGCGCCGGTCGCCGTCGATCGACAGCGGACGCCGGCGGCGGACATCCGCGTGGTGGTGGCCAATTCCGGGAATGCCAACGCGTGCACCGGTGCGCGTGGCATCCAGGATGCGGAAGCCATGGCAAGAATGGCCGCCGAAGCCTGCCGAGCCCAACCGCATCAGGCGCTGGTCATGTCCACGGGGATCATCGGCCAATTCTTACCGATGGAGCGTATCGCGGCCGGAATCCGAGACGCCGCGTCATCTTTGGGCGCCGATCCGGCTTCGTTCGACCGCGCCGCGCAAGGGATCTTGACCACCGACCGAGGCTCGAAAGTTGCCGGACGCGTGCTGGAGCTAAACGATCGAACGATCCATCTGGCGGGGATGGCCAAGGGGGCCGGGATGATCGGGCCTCGGATGGCCACGATGCTGGCTGTGATCCTGACCGATGCCCGCTTGGAAGTTGCCGACGCGCAGGACTGTCTTGTGGCCGCCGTGGCGGACAGCTTCAACTGCATCAGCGTCGAGGGGCACACCAGCACCAACGATACGGTGCTGTTGCTGGCCAACGGGGCCGCCGATGGTCCACCGCTGACGGGATCGTCTCTGCAGTCGTTCCAGGCATCGCTGCGGGAAGTCTGTATCGAATTGGCCAAGATGATCCCGGAGGATGGCGAAGGCGCTTCGCATCGGATCGCGATCGAAGTCCGGGGCGCCGCGACTCGGGACGACGCGCATCGCATCGCGCGTACGATCGCCGACAGCGCGCTGGTCAAAACGGCGATCGCCGGCGGCGACCCCAACTGGGGCCGCATCGTTTCCGCTGCGGGTTATGCCGGGGTGGCATTCGATCCGGACCGGTTGAGTCTTTCGATCAACGGTACCCGCCTGTACCAGCTTGGCCAACCCGTGGAGTTCGACGCATCGGCGACCAGCCGATCGATCCAAGAGCACCGCGAGACGCATTTGCTGCTTGAGCTGCACGAGGGTTCCGCATCGGTCACGTTCTGGACCAGCGATTTGACGGTCGATTACGTTCGTATCAATGCGGAGTACCACACGTAGACCCCGTGGGTCACGGCGGTTGACGCCATTGACGCGCGTACTGCTCGGCTTGCACGCGGTTGGGAAACTCGCGAATCGTGCTCTGGAAGGCTTCCTTTTGGCTGTCCGACAACGTGGCCTCTTGCCGATCGCGCCAATGCTCGGCCTGCTGGGGCAACCGGAAGACTCCTGCGATGCGGCGAGGCCGTGGCGAGTCGGGCATGAGGATCAGCACGGTGAAATGAGGCCAGTCCAGGAAGGGGTCGAGGTACGGCTGGCGGTTCAGGTGCAGGATGACGCGACGCTCGATATCCGCCAGATTTTCGCCGAAGTACTCTTTGAAGTCTCGCAGATTGTCGGGGATCACACCCGGCGGGACCGTTGGGCCACCGCTTTCCAAGGGCCCGCGATCCGACAAGGTTCGCAGAAGGCGACGGAACGCATCGCGGTGATTCTGGGCCAGATAATGCGTCAGCGCCCAAGCCATCGCGTAACCGGTGGACGTCAATCGGGCGGCGCCGATCGTTTGAGCGATCCATTGGCCGTCCGCCGTCTCGGCGGTGCGGCTCTTCAGCAACTCCTCCAGTTCGTACATCCGCAGATCGTTGATCTCACCGGCCCCTTTCCACATCAGCCGGTGGTCGGTCGTCGTCGGTGCAAAATACTCGGCCAATCCCTCATTCAACCACATCGGCCAAAGGCTCAAACGCTGTTGGACGCCGATATTGTACAGGATCTGGTGAGCCCCCTCGTGGGCGATGGTCGAAATCGTCTGCCGTACGGCCAGCTCGGGCCGGACCTTCCACAGATTGGATTCCTCGCACAACGAAATGCGGTTGGTCAACACATCGTAGTAAGCCACCACGTCGTCGGGAGTGCCCAGCGCCTGCTGGAACTGCTGCTGCGTGCGATAAACGACCACGACCAAGGGGAATTCAGGCGCCCTGACGTCGATCCTCTGGGCGCGAGCATATCGAACGATGCCGCGGAACATGGTCTCCAAGATGCGGCTGGCGATCTTGACGAACGCATCGCTGTCCTGGTGCAGGTAGACGTAACGCACCGACTGCTGCGTGCGCCAGCCCGGAAATTCGGTGGCGACCAGTCGTTCCGCCACTGCGTCGCCATCGAGCACCTGGAACGGACGTTCGGTCGGTTGACAATCGTCGGCAGCACGCGCGATCAATCGACCATCGGGCAGCAGCAAGACCAAATGATCGTCGACTTGCACGTAAACGCGGGCGACGACGGGACGACCGTCATCATCGGCAGCCAGCACGTACCGATTCGTGTGCTCGGTTACGGTCCCGGGCGGGATGTCCAGCCCGAAAGTACGCGGCGCTGCCCAATACGACACGTCCCGTGGTGCGGGCGGCTCGTCCGTCCGATGGGTGCTGTCGGCCCGATCCGCTCCCTCCGCTCGATGGGCGTGGTCGGCGCCAACAACATCAGCCACCGCAACAGCAGCCAGTGCGACCAGCAGCAAGGCGACGCGAAAGTTCAATGCAAAGGGCCTCCAGGTTAAACGGTTATTCGGGCGCCAGGTCATAGCGGCGGATCTTGCGGTCCAACGTGGAACGTTCGATCCCCAGGATCGCGGCGGTGCGACTCTTGTTCCAGCTTTCGGCCTGCAAGGTGGCTTGGATGTGCCGTCGTTCCATATCCGCCAACGTCATCGGCTCGAATACGTCGGCCGGCGCGGGCAACTCGCCGGATTCGCCAGCAGGCGCCAGATTGGAAAGCATCAGGTCGTCGGCATCCAAACGATCGTTGCGAGCCAGCACGACGGCGCGCTCGATGACGTTCTTCAGTTCGCGGACGTTGCCGGGCCAGCGATACTTCTGCATCAATTCGATCGCGGCGGGCGTAAACCCGCGGATTCGCTTGCCCGTCTCTTCATTAAACCGGTCCAGGAAGTGAGCTGCAAGCAGCACCACGTCTTCGGCCCGTTTGCGCAAGGGCGGCACCAGGATCTCGACGACGTGCAGCCGGAAGTACAGATCACGGCGGAACTTGCCGTCGGCCACGTCCTTCTCCAGTTCGCGGTTGGTCGCTGCGATCACCCGCACGTCGACGCGGATCGCCTTGTTCCCACCCACCCGCTCGAACGGATGCCCCTCCAACGCCCGTAGGAACTTGGCCTGGATGGAAGGACTCATCTCACCGATCTCGTCCATCATCAGCGTGCCTCGATCGGCCGCTTCGAACTTGCCGATCTTCCGCTCCGTCGCGCCGGTGAACGCCCCTTTTTCGTGACCGAACAATTCGCTCTCCAGCAACGTCTCCGACAAGGCGGCGCAGTTCAAACACACGAACGGCCCTTGGGCTCGGGGACTGGAAAAGTGAATCGCACGGGCTACCAGTTCCTTGCCCACGCCACTTTCGCCCCGGATCAACACCGTCGCGCGGCTGGGAGCCGCTTGGGCGATCGACTGCTGCAGCTTGACCATCAGCGGACTGCCACCGATGATCTCGCTCTCCGCTCCCAGTCGCTGACGCAACTGGACGATCTCGTTTTGAGTCAGCGATAGATTCTCCACCAATTCCTGCTGACGAACCAGATTCTTCAACGCCAACGCCACGTTGTCGGCGACGGCCAGCGTGAATTCCAAATCGTCGGGGTCCAGCATGTGTTCGGGCTTGGTCGAGTAAAGATGCACCAGTCCCACCACGCGTTTGTCCAGACGCACCGGGGCGCAAATCACGCTGGTCGATTCGATCTCGCCCTTGCTGTCACGCGTCCCCAATTGGCTGTCATCGGACACGTTCCGCGCCAAAACGGCCTCGCCTTCGCGGAGAACCGTCGTGGCCAGAAAACTGGACACGTGGTGATATTTCGCCGGCGGCTGCGAACGAGAGGCAATCACCTGCAATTCGGCGGCGGTCCATTCGTCCTGTTGGTCGCAGGGGCCCACAAGCACCCCCCCGGCGTTGGCTCGAGTTCCCTCGAACAACCCCTCTAATGCCACCTCGGCTACCTTCTTCACGTCGGTCTGGTTGGCCAACTGGAAAGCGAGACGGCAGAGTTGCGCGGCGGCTTCTCCCAATCGAGGCGTCGATGCAGGTGCCTTTTCCGCCGACAAAAACTTTGTCTGACCACGGCGATGGGTGATCCGAGTCGGCTCCTGTAACTCGAAATCTTCCTGATCGCTGGTCGCCGATGGGGCCGGCTCGGTGACCGTGTCCTCGTTCAGTTCCTCCATCGCGAATTTCGAACTGGAATCCTCGAAAGCATGCGTCAGATCATGCACAAACACCATCTGGCAGTTGGCGATTCGGACTAGGTCACCCGGGGATAAGACGTGATCGCCTCGGATCAACTTACCCGCCACATTTGTGCCATTGCGACTCTCCAAATCGCGGATCGTCCATCGGTTCTGTGCCAAAAAGATTTCGGCGTGGTAGCGGCTGCATCGGTCATCCTTGATCACGATTTGATTGGTCGACGCACGGCCCACGGTAACGGTTCTTCCCGGCGTCAATCGAAATACGTCGGACCACTTGTTGCCCTCGCGTATGACCAGGTAGGCCAGCATAGTCTTGATCCAAATCCTCGTGCGGTCTTTCATTTGGGGGGTAATGTCGCAATTCCCCCTCCCTTTATACCATTTTTGCTGAAGAAAACGGGGCGTGCCCGGCAATCCAGCGCCTAAAACGACTTGTCGACTGGATTCCCCCCAAGTTATGCACTACGTATTTTTGTTGCAATAAGTCTGTGTTCCAGCTAATCTAAAGAGTACACGAAGTGTCGTTTGATTTCGATCGTTCCATGGGCAATGCCCCTCAGAATTCCGATACTTTCCCGCGTCCGTTGCGTCCAACATAATGATGAGAAGTGAGAATCACGCCGCTCGGCTTCAGGGGCAGGGCGACGTAACCATGTCAAAGGAGCCTCGCGAAATGACACGTCAGATTTTCTTCCGTACCAGCAGTGTCCTGCTGGTTTTCGTTAGCCTGTTGGCTTTTACCCCCCAATCGGTCGATGGACAGAATTTCGGGTTCAACCGTCCAGTGGGCGGGGTTGCCGTGGATGCGGACGGAATCGTTCGTCAGGTCACGGTGGCCGAACGGGATCAACAATTGCAGGAGCTTCGGCAGCAGATCGGCCAAGCGGCTGGCCCGTTGAATCAGGCGACCCCCATGCGAAAGGTCTCGCTCCGGGGACTCGAAGCCGCCTTGCAGCAGGCCATGAACGGGGGGCAGGATCAGGTTCCCGAGGATGTTCTGTTTTTGGCAGGACTGCAGCGAATCGAGTATGTGTTGGTCTATCCCGAACAGGGCGACATCATTTTGGCGGGCCCCGGCGAAGGTTGGACGATCGATGACCAGGCGAACGTCGTCGGCGCGACGACCGGCCAACCCGTCTTGCTGCTGGAGGATCTGTTGGTCGCCTTCTGGACCGTCGATGCGGCTCGCCGCGAAGGCATCAGCGTCTCGATCGATCCCACGCCCGAAGGACGGCAGAATTTCCGGCAGTTCATGAGCAGCCAACGGGTCTTCACCCCGGCGGTGATCCCCGGCATTCAACAGGCTCTGGGACCGCAGCAGGTGACCTACACCGGGGTGCCGGTCAACACGCATTTTGCTCGAGTTCTGGTGGCGGCCGATTATCGGATGAAGCGGCTGGCGATGAACCTGGAACCAGCCCCGATCGATGGACTGCCGGGATTCTTGGATTTGTTGAGCCAGCGACGTCGCATGCCGACCAACGTGATGCCGCGTTGGTGGTTGGCGTGCAACTACGAGCCTCTGGTACGCACCCCCGACAAATTGGCTTGGCAATTGCGCGGCCAGGGCGTCAAGGCGATGACGGAGGACGAATTCGTCCAGGCGGATGGTTCGGTGGTGGGCACGGGTCGCGAAGATCCGATCGCCAAGCAATGGGCGGACAACATGACGGAGCGATTCGAGGAACTGGCCGAAAAGGACGTTGTGTTTGCTCAGCTTCGAAACTTGATGGATCTGTGCATCGTGGCAGCTCTGATCCAGCGGGAAGACCTGCACGCTTTGGCTGGCGGAGTCAGCTTTCCGGCGTTGACCGGACCGATGAACGGCAACGGAGTCCAGTCTTGGAACGCACCGACGACCGTACCCACCCAGTGCAGCTTCATCAGGATCGGTCGCAACTATGTGATCACCGCCTCGGGCGGCGTGCAGATCGATTCCTGGGACGTCGCTTCGCGTAGCGAAGTCGATCCGGCGTTGGGCTCCGTCCTGGAAAAGGCCGCCCCGCCGGAAGATCGTCGCTGGTGGTGGAATTGAGAAGTTTGGCAACAATCGGTACCGGGTCAACGCGGCATGAGCTGATAGTAACGCGGCCGACCCGACCTGTCCAACCGCTGCCAGCCATCCTACGTGGGCGGTTTTGTTACGGCCCTCGAAGCGTCCTGGCGTCACCCACTCGGAAAGCTGCGAAGGTTGACGTAGTGGACGTTGGGCAATGATCGGGCGGTGGCGGCAAAATTTTCGTCCACATAGTCGCTGGTAGCCACGGAGGTTGCGGGCGGATCTGCGGATTTCAACAGGACCAGTTCGTCGGCTCGAACCATCTCGGCCACCCGAGCGGCGATCGAGTCGGTGGTGGTGCCCCACGTCGACGATAAAGGCCGTGGGTGGTGCCGTGGTTCCCAATCGGTCATGAAGTGGTGCGGGCAGAATACACAAGCCTGGCCCGGATGGGAACGATCCAGGAATCGGACCAGGGCCGCAAAGTCCGTGACCAATAGATCCGTTGCCGCCCGGCCGTCGGCGATTTGACAATCACCCATTCCCACTGCTGCCGTTGTCGACGATCGCGTCGCGCAGATCGCGGCCAACAATCGAGCGGTGACTCGAAGCATCTCCAAGCACAGGCCATGAGCGACGGCTTCACCCAATCCGAAACGGGCATCCGCGCGCCGCATCCAATCGGCCACCGCACCGCCGCCCGCAACCAATACGTTGACCGCAGGTGGCTGAGCGTCCAACCAGCAGGCGAGGGCCGTTGGTAAAGGCGACCAGGAAAACAGGCTGCCACCTACCTTGACAACACGAACCCGGGGCCGATTCATGTCCCGTTCCTTTCACCGGCCAACACGGCCAACGCATGCGCCGTCGCCACTTTGGATAGCGCCGGATTCAGACGATCGGCCAGGTGGATGATCGGCCCCTCGAATCCGACGATCTTCAACGTGCGGCGCAGCAGAAAGTCGCCATGCCCGGAGACCACGATCGCGTCCGGGGGACCCGCCGCCGCGGCTTGCCGAAACGCGCTCGCCAGTCGCTCGGCCTGAGCGTTTGCGGCCGCCCGAGCCATGACCTCGGCGTCGTTCGAATCGAACTGCGACGTATCGGCACAGACCAGGCGAGCCAGCCGTGCTTGAGCCGCTTGCCGAGTGGCCGGTCGACCGTCGGCCGTCTGGCAGCAGGCCGGTTGTTCCTCGATTTCGCCCAACACCAGGTACACATCTCGCATCGTGGCGAACCATTCCTGGGCTGGCGGACAATGGGCGCCGCGATACGGTACCCGATCCAGTACGGCGCAAACCGGCGACCGTTCCACACCCGTGTACAACAGATGCCCGCCCAACATCCGCGCCGTATCGTCGCGACCGATGGGCGCCGGGCGACCGTCGATCAACGGAATCAGATCGCAGGTGGTCGACCCGATATCGACCATCATCGCCCGACCGTGGGGAACAAAGCGACCGGCGAAAGCCGCCAACGCGTGCCAATTCGAAGCCGCCGCAGCCAACGGCTGGGCCAGAGCCGTTTGGATCGGAACCAATCGCCCGTCGGTCAGATAAACCTGCGACTGCCAATCGGACGGCAACGCACGCCGGACCCCCAGCAAGATGAATCGGACGCCCTCGGCCTTGGTGATGAAACAATCAGCCAATTCGCCGGTCATCGTCACGGCCAGATTCCGATGCAAGGGGGCCGTCGCGAGCATCTCCTGCAATTGCCTGCTCAGTAGATGAGGCTGCTTCCACATGGGGAACGCGCGCGTCATCGTAAACGTAGCACAATCCGCCAACTTGAGGTTCGCCCCGCCGATGTCCACCGCTAACCAACTCATGCGATTCATCCTGTCCCGAATCGTCCATCCAACCTGCCATGCTGTCCGTTGACAACACCGCCGATTCCGGCGATCCCACTTTTCCTATCGCCGACAGCCAGGTTCCACCGTCGGCAGCAAACGCAACTCGTTCCTCTCGCCACTGCAAGTGGACCGACTGGCCGCACGCAACAGCCAGCATCATCGCCGCCAAATTGCCGCGACACAAGCGGCGCAGCCCCAAATAGGAGGTTGTCAGCCGGGGATTCACTTCCAGAACAACATCCTCGCTACCGTCCGCGTCAACGCCCAAGATCAGATCGATCCCCACATAACCGATCGCCGGAGGCAAAGCGTCCAGAACTCGATCCGCCAGCCGTTGCGCACGTCGGTCGAGCGCGGGGTCCAGCGGCACGCCGCCGCCCAGGTAACGGAAGCTGCCGTCGATGGAAATCCCTTGCCAGCCGGCGGGCAAGAGCAGTCGCTCCTTCGGCCCGCACAGGACGGAAATGCTGGCCGCCAAACCCTTGTGATAGTGTTCCAGTCGCATCGTCCCGGCCGGACTCCCGTATCGAAACGCGGCTTGGCGGTCGACCAACAAACAAGTATCGCACGATCCGGCGCCGAATCGCGGCTTCAGAACGGCCGGATAGCTGATGTCCAGCGGCAAACGGTCCCGGGGGCCCACCAGACGGCCTTGCGGAACGGGAATGCCGGCGGCATGCAATACGGTGACCGTTTGATGCTTGTCCGAGACCCCTTCGATCCACGTCGACGACGGGCTGAACACACGCGTACCGATCGCTTGCACCCGACGGCATCGCTCCAGCAGGATCCCCTCGGATTCCGGCGCGATCAGGATCACTCCGTCCGCGGCAGACGACAACCGGAAAAACGCGAGCCTGTGCTCGTGCGCATCCCGCACGATGTGAGCCGGAAAACGTTCCCATCGCGGGCCTTGGATACGAGCATCGCGCATCATGCTCACTTGGACCCCGGGCAACGCGGTCAGATCTTCCGCCAAGGCCGTGACCATCGCGGCGCCTTCGATCGCAAGAGAATCGCTGGGCGAATCGCCCAGGCTCCCGTCCAGCGTCCCGCCGCCCGTCAGGTATTCGTACAAAAAAATCTTCACCGGCCGCCGAGACACATGTCCCGCTCATTCCTCGAAGCCACTCGGTACCTTTTGCACCAATTCACGGTGCACTACGCTGCCGCGTCGTGGAACGATCTTCGGCACCGTCCGTCCCCGTCCGGTCCATACCAACGCCATGTGCGGCCGACGGTAGTGCGGAGCCACCTCGATGCGCCGCCCCACGTTCCAGCCGATCTTGCCGCGGCGGTGCGCTTTTTCCACGTACCGCTGGTCGGCACTGTCTTCGAATTTGGCGCGGTCCTTGCTCAGCACGTCCGGCTCGATGACCGATGGATCGTTCTCCAACAGGCAAAGCGAACAGCACAGTCGCACGCAGTCGTCGATCAGGGGCTCGGGGATCAGCACGCCATCTTCCGCCGAAATGCCGATGCCCAGACCGGCAAGCGACTGCTCGACCGTCAGCCCCTCTTGCCGCGGAAAATTGCGGTAGGTGTACAGCGGCACCTGAAACACGCCGTTGTTGATCGTTTCGCCGATGTCGATCAGCAGCGACAAGCCCAGGCCATCGTTGATCTCCGACAGCAGAATGCTGCGGATCTCATGGGGTTCGTCCTGCCACTGAAACGACATCGGATTCTGATGTTTGGGCAGCCGGATGCACAGGGCCTTCAGGGGCAACTGGATCAGGCTGGAATCCAGGTCCAGGTTCAGCCGGGTCAGCATGGGCACGATGCTGGGCCAGACGTTGTAGTACGGCTTGCGAGACTCTTCCCAAAACCGTTCGCTTTTCACCTGTTGGTAGAACTGGGGGGACTCCCGCGCAACCGCCTCGGCGATCGCCATCGCGTAGAACTCTTCGGAGCTATCGACCAGCCGGGATTTGCTACAGGCTTCACGGTTGGTGATGAACATGTGGAAGTCCATGATTTTCTCGCTATGAGTGGTCGGAATGCTGGATGGTCGGAGTCCTATTGTACACCGACAACTTCCGCCGTTCCCCGAACCAGTGCCTTCAGTTTGGCCGCGAACACCTGCCGAGTCAAGTTGCCACCATGTTCCAGGTCAGTCATCCGGGGAACGTGCTTTGCCGATGTTCTGAGAAGCTTTGATACTAAGCACCCGGCAAGAATTTTCTTACCAATTGAGGTAGCCTTGTACGAGGACGCAACGGGGTCGGGAGTCGTTTTTGGCAAACTTACCATAAATCGTCCAGTTAAAGCCATTCGATGCGGTAAAACACGTGCACGTTTGATTTATCGCGCTCTTCACAAAAAAACATTTGACACCCGTTATGACATCGTATAAACTGGTGGGGTGTAGTTAAACGTCGCCAGCAGGACGGCCTGCGGACGGTTGACACCACCCTATCAGCGATCGGTCAGAAGGGCGAGATCAATGCCAAAGCGCACCAGGAAGACGTCGAAGAAGCAGCAGGCACGCCAAGATGCACGACCGTTCGCGCATCGTACTGGACGCTGGGCCAAGAAGTGTCGGGGCAAATTCATCTACTTGGGCAGCATCGCTGACG
>SKKK01000079.1 GCA_007121535.1 Planctomycetaceae bacterium
ACGGAACGTGGTTCCCGAAGTGGCCGCAGCGATCCGAGCGGAAGCGACCCGAAGGGCGAGTGATACAGACGGATTTCCTTTGCCTTTGGCCTCGCACTGGAACACTGGACGGTCTGATTGCCAAACAGGTCTGCCCGTTCGGGCCGGTGGAACCCTGGGCCGAGATCGGCATCAGTTGGACGGCCAATTCGCAGATGCGGCAGATCCAAGCATGGTATCCGGATCCACCGCGCGTGATCTTCCTGTCCAACAACGAGCACGCCAGACTCACTTGGCCGAATGTCGAGAAATCCGAGCGGTATTTGCAGAAATATGGTCACGAGAAGTCAGACGACTTCAAACGAGGTGTTGTGGGCGACGGATGGATCGAACGTTATCGGACGCTCCAACAGGGTATGCGGGATGGTCTGATCAGCCCGGCATGGCGTGATCGGTCCAGCTTCGTCGGTTATGGAGCCTTTGGACCGGAGTTCATCGGCCGTTGGCCCGGCTGGCCGACCTACTCGCTACATCGACCCGGCAGGATCTGCCCTCATCCGCTGATGTGGGATGGGGGTAGCCCGTCGTACTACACCCACGACTGGAACCCGAGCACGGATTACACGACCTGGAGTCCCCAGATCGAATTTCAGAATCTCGTGTTCATGCAGCAGGAGACACGCCGGCTGAATGCGGAATTCTGGCTGGAGTTCTCCGTCTGGGACGGCTACGACGGTTCGACACGCGGCAGCCAGTACACTCCCAAACGCGAAGTCTACCGGCAACGAGGGCAGACGTACGACCCGGAACGCTATTCCGGGTTCGTTCAATTCGGCATGTGGTTGCTGCGACCACGGGCCGTTCGCGAGTATCGCGGTTGGACGTTTCCGGCCGACGAGGGGCTGCCCTACTTCATGGCCATCGTGGAAGCGGTGGATCGCGTTCACACGGATCCCACCCTGCGTGAATTCTGGCGCCATGGCGAACTGGTGCCCAACCGGACGCGCAAACATCCTTACCGGTCCGGCATCCCGGAAGCATATTCCGAAGTGGACCGCTGGTTCCTGCTGGATGCCGACGTCAACCCGCAAGATGATCCGTGGGCGTTATCGCAGACGATCCAGGTTTTCTCGCTCGCTTTGGTGATTCTGGTGTCATCGGAATGGCACATGCGGCGAGTGCTTCTCACTGCTCAGGCAGGCTTCCCCCAATCGGTTCGCTTCGTCTGCTGCCCGACATGCGAAGGCTGCGATCGACCGAATTGGACGGAGTCGGAAGCCATCCGCGACCGAATGACCGAGAAACCGACCGCATTCTTCGACCAGTACGTCGACCCGCAATACGATATATGGAAAGGCGGCCGCTCGAAGGCCCGGCGATTCACCGACCGCCGCTGAACGTATGGCGCGCGGCGGGGTTGCGGTGCTCGGCGGCCCGCTGTGTAAAGACTCCCGACCGTTCCGGGGCGTCTTATCCTAGATGGCTTCCATGTTGTCCAATTCAGGGGCCGCCTTCTTCGAGGAAGATTTCGGCGATGGCAATCGAGTGCTCGCCCGCCGCCGAATACAGCATGAACACGCGGCCATCCTCTTCGTAGATGGCCGGGTCTCGCAACTGATGTACGAAGTCGTAGGTGGCGCCGAAGCGGGAGCGCCGCACCGGCTCGTCCGCCCCTTCCCACGTCTCTTCGGGTCGCAGCACCGTCTGCGGTTTGGTGAAACGCCATTCGGTCCAGTCGTCGTCCAAATTCTCCACCCGCGACACCAGGATGTGTTCCGGCTCGTCGCCGCCGCACGAGAAGAACACGTAGAGCATGTTGTCGTGTTTCCACAACGCCTTGTGCCGCACTCTCGGCAGAATGCGCGGCCCGGTTTCAAAGCCGCTCAACCCGTCCCGGCTGCGATACATGATACCCCCGTCATTGCCGTACTTGGCCAAGGCATAGTGCCAGCCGCCGTGCTGGAACACGCGGAAGTAGAACCAGCCCAAGTACTCGTCGCGGGCCTCAAAATCCAGGCCATCTCCGGAAACCGCCACGTAGGTTCCTTGGCCCCTGGGGCCGCCCGGCGGGTTGGGGCCGTGATAGTACATTACGATACGCTCGCGCTCCACGTCCAAATGCACATCGGGACTGGCCACATGGTCGCCCCGGCGCCCGTGAGATATGGGAGTGTCTTCCATCGGCAGAACGCCCGGTTCGTGAACCGTCCAGGGGCCCTTCAAGGCGTCGGCATACGCCAATCGGATGAATCTGCCATGGTGATGGGCGAAGTACAGGTAGTACGTTCCCAACGGGTCCTCGATCCACTCCGGCACGCGAATCAGGGACGGGCCGTTGATGTTGTTGCCCAGGTTCCCTTCCAGCCCCGGCAGTTCACGGTGGATGATCGGGTTGTCTTCGAATCGCTCGACCCGGAAGTGGAACGGTGCCGACGGCTCGACGTAGCCGGCGTGCCAGTCGGGCTCGCCGAGGGCCACGTCGCCGGCCGCCATCGCCAGCGCCGCCGCGAGCACCACGGGAAGCCTGCACGTTCGCCGCCCCGGCCGATTCAGAGAATAACAATGCATGATCGCCCTTTCAACGTGTGGTTTCATTGGGCCAGTATATCGTGCGTCCGCACCCAACTCAACGTCCTTTCGCAGATTGCGTTGGACATGCAGCGCGATCCCGCGAGGCTTACCAGCACGCCCAGCCTCTGTTTGAGGCCATCATCGGGCACACGCGAGCAGGCATCTCGCCGGGAGCGCGGCGAACTGCCCGATATATATTGAATCTGGTGTGGGATCAGAATGACGACTAACGACGAATGACGGACGGGCTGGAAAAGACGGTCGCTCGGACGGGCGGCGATTCAAAGGTGAGGTAATCGAAGATTCCAGGCACT
>SKKK01000410.1 GCA_007121535.1 Planctomycetaceae bacterium
TAGCGCCGTGCCGCTCACTCATCACGACCCCAAGATTTCGCCTGGACAACGCACTAGCAAATGGTGCACCTGTGAGCGGATCGAATGGCACCTTTGAAAGGTGGGTGCCACCTGTTCCCGCGCCTACTCGGAAAATCGAATCGTGTCGGACCGCTTCGAAACCCCATTGGCATCGTCGTTGCCCAAGGGCCTTTTGTTGATCGAGCTTCGACAGCTTGGACATTCACCTTCTTTGGATACGACGATCCGCATCCGGCATTCGGGGCAGACTTGAACGCGGCCGGCGGCCACCTCGACGGAAGGACGTGCATTCTTCATGAACGTTGGAAGGCAGAACTGTTCACCCGGTGGATCTGGTCCTCCGAGGCCGCTGCGCGGTTCTTGGAATTGCCGGTGCGCCTTGGTGCGAGTCCCGGCCTTCGCGTCGATGGTTAACCTCCAAAGGCGGTACCGTACTAATGCTGCCCCAAAGATGACACAGCCGGCAATCCAAGCGATCAAAAGCACTTCCGACAGAAAAGCCTCCATACCGTGCTCGGCAGTTGTTGAGGATGAACCGTCCAGCGGTACGAGAGGCCAAACGAACGCCACCATAATGCAGATAATACTGAGCCAGCCCAACAAGTCAGCAGACCGGTACCTGAGCAACAGGAGGGCAGTCCCAATCACTCCGAATGCCACAGCCAACCAAGCATAGCCCATTTCGTCCGACAAGACGCTCCAAAGCGTCTCGTCTGCTCCGAAATACAGTCGAGCCCTGATTTGTGAAGTCACCGAAGTCCACGAGATAAGCAAACATAGCAGTGCGACCACGAACACCCATGCGCACCAAGAAGGCAATGGAACACGCCGCAGGTTATCGACGTCGACAGAATCGGCAGCGACTGGGGAACGCGACGCCCCGGGGACGGTGAGACGAAGGATTCCGGCCGAGAAGAAGAGGGAAACAGCCAGTGCAATGAACAGACCGAACAGCAATGACGAAAGGACACAGATCAAAAGAGCGCCAATCCCAATTCCGATGCGTTGGCGCAGGAGCCCTACGAGTAGCGGGATGGAACCGCACACAGCCCCCGCGAACATGGCAACCACCACGATCGCTGTCGTGTGACTCTGCCACACGTGTCCGCTCCTTCACTTAGGAGACAACAAGACCAAACCTATGGCATCAATGACCGCTGCGCGCCGGCCGTGAACACCGATGACCGGAATCCCTTGGCCACCGACCGTGACGGCTTCGTCGCCGCTGGGAGTGCCGACCCAAGGCGAAGTGTAGGTATCGCCGGGGTCCAACCGTCCGTCCTGCTGTTTTCGCATGAAGACGATTTGCACGGCATTCACCAGCGTATTCGCATTCAACACGGTGCGAAAAAGCCACATCGTTGGGCTCCTGAATCCAGTCAAGGCGAATCGTCGGAAACGGTTACAGAACGCCATCTCGAATTCTACGCGACTGCTGGAACTGCGCCAATGGGCAACGATTGCTCGATTACCGGGACCACGTCGTCGACTGTCCGCTCATAGGTGTATTGCTTCAACGGAACGTTGAGTTCTGGGGGGCTACGGTGAACCAGTTCAGCATCGCCAAGCGACGACGTTCAAGTTTGTCCCACTTCGAACCATTGGCTATCGGTCGGGAATGAGCCGAATCGCTCCGCGGCCGTCGTTTTCTTGGTCGGGCGACCAGTTCCCAAAACCCCCTGGGGTTCGGGGTTTATCGTCTTTAGCCGAAAGCCTGTTCCGGCCGCAGCACGGCTCTTCGCCTGTAACCCGGCACTCAGCATCCGCCTCGACACCAGACTCAATATATTTGAAAGGTGGGTGGCATCTTTTGCTCCTTTTGCGTTCAGAACCTTGCCGTCCGCCCCCATTCGCTTCGGAGCCCCATACTACTTCGTTTACGGCCAAACGCACCGCAACCAAGCCAAGTCTTGGCTGGTCGGCAAGGCTCCGTCAACGGCTCGCTCGTCCGAATGCGATCACCACCGCGGCCCGCAAGATCAGCATACTGGTATTTGGAACGCTGCGGTGCCCATCGTCCGGCGGATCGTCGGCAGTTTTCGCAAACTGAGTGCCATCGTTGTGCTTTACCTTTGAAAGGTGGGTGGCACCTTCTGCTAGCACCCTCGATTGCAATAGACCGATGAAATCAACAAGTGCGAGAGGCTGTTGGGTTCCGGGCGTCAGCCCGCGTTAGGACCACCCCCTTGCTTCGTTAGACGGCACTCGCGACAATTTCCGGGTTGATTGGGTGGCACAAGTCAATCGGAGCTTTCAAGTGACGATCCATCTTGCTTTACGGACAGACAACGGTGCGGTCAGCGTGTCGCGCGACGGCCAAGCCGTGGCCGGTCCGACGCCGCTGGCCGATCTGCCCTCGTTGGAACAACTCCAGCGGGAGCCGTTCCAGCTTGGGCGGCGGCTGACCGAGGCGCTGGGCGGCTCGGCGCTGCTAGCCGCTTTGGACGGCGATCCCGACCGACTGCTGTTGCTGGATGCTGACAGTCCGGCCGAGAGCATCGCGTGGGAGTTCGCCGCGACCGACGACCGGCAACTGGTAGCCGCCCGCTACGGCCTGCTGCGCCTGGTGGACCGCCCGGCGCCGCCGGCGCCGCCGGGGATCTTGCGGTTCATCGCGCTGGCCGCCGACCCGGTGGTCGACGTGCGGGGCGAACCGCGCGAAGACTACCACTTGGACAGCGACACCGAGTTGCGCGCCGTGCGGCGCGTGCTGGCGGACAGCCGCCGCGCGATCCGGGCCCAGCGCGCCGCGCCGACTCGCGAGGCGCTACGCCGCCTGCTGGTCGGCGGCCCGGCCCTGCTGCACCTGACCTGCCACGGCAACGTCCATGACACGCCCAGCGGTCCGGTGGCCGAGCTGCTGCTGGAGGATCGCGATGGCGGCGAAGCCCCGCTGCCGGGCCAGGATCTGGCCGATCTGGCCTCGCCCGGCGTGTTGCGGATCGTCCTGCTGAGCGCCTGCCGAACGGCCGTCGACGACGAAGCACGCTTGGCCCGCGCCTTGGTGCGTCAAGGCATCCCGCTGGCCATGGGCATGCAAGGCAATCTGGATGATCGGCTGAGCGACGATTTGGCCGAGGCCTTCTACCGCACGCTGCTGGCCGGAGCGTCCGTTTCCGAAGCCTTGCGGCAGGCTCGCTTGGCATTGCTCGAACAAGATCCCGCACAAGCCGGCTTGCCCGTCGGCTATGCCGCGCGCAATGCCTGGGGCCCCTTGCCACTCGACGATGGCCGGCCCGAGGTGCGCGATCTGCGTCTACCCGGCGCCGTCCGATTGCCGCCGGAAGTCCAGCCGCCGCGTCCGCTGCTGGGCCGCAACGCCCATCTGCACCAACTGGCCCGCCGGTACTCCGGCGGCCAGCGCGTCGTGACCATCGCCGGGACGGGCGGCATGGGCAAGACTGCCCTGGCCGGGGGCTGGGCCGAGCGGTTCGCCTGGCGCTGGCCGGGCGGCGTCGTGGCAGTCAGCTTCTCGGCGGGCGAAGTCGACGACGCACGGTTCCGCGACGAACTGCTGCGCGTGCTGGGCTTCTCACAAACCGACGCCCCGACGGCCGACCAGCCGGACCAGCAGCGCCGCGCCATCCTGGACGCTGCTCGGCAGCAGGCGGACGAGTTGTTGCTGGTCCTGGACAACTACGAAAGCGTCTTACAAGGCTGCGAGGCCGAGCAGGCGGACGCGCTGGCCGTCCAGCGCCTGGTGTATCAATTGGCCGAAGGCGGCACGAACCTGCTGCTGACCAGCCGCGAGCAGCCGGCCGGCTTGCCCGGCGAACGCCTGTTTCCCGACCAGGATTCGCTGCCCGGCTTGCAGACCGGCGCCGCAATCCAATTGTTCCTGCAACACAGCACCAAGGCCTCGACGCACGCGGCCGAGCAGCGGGCCCTGGCCGCCGCCGTCGCCGAGGCTACCGAAGGCCATCCGCTGGCCGTGGCACTGCTGGCGGGCGAATGGGACACCAGCGAAGTCTCCGCCGACCGGTTCTTGGACGGTTGGCAGGACGAATTGGCCACCGCCCAGCGGGTGGGACTGGTCGGCCATCATCGCACCTTTGCCACCGCGTTTGCCCGCAGCTACGACCGGCTGCCCGCGGAACTGCAAACGCGGCTGCGGGCGCTCAGCCTGTTCGAGTTCCCGTTCTTTGCCGAAGCTGCCGCGCTGGTCTGGGGCCTGGACACCACCGACTCCGACTTGGCCGGGGTGCGCGACGACCTGGGCCGACTGGTGCGGCTGTGCCTGCTGGACGTCGCTGCCCGCTTCGAAAAAGACAACACGCCCGCCACGTACCGGTTCCAGCCCGCGATGCGGCAGGAGGTCGCTCGGCGGGTGGCCGAGGTCGAGCGGGCGGCGCACCAGCGCGGTTATGCCGCCTACGGCGCATGGCTGGCAAATTGGGGCTACGGCCACATTCATCGCGATCCTGGCTTGGCTCAATTGGTGCGCGTGTCGCTGGACGCGATGGCGCAGGCCGTCGAGGTGCTGGAGGGCGTCGAGCGCTTATGGCACGTGCGTTGGTATGCCTGGATTTTGGCCGCTTTCGGGGAAACCAACACCGCGTTCCAGTTGCTGACGCGGGTCTTGGACACCGCCGCAGCCCCCGCCGATCCGCAAGCCGACGCGGACGGAACAAATGCCATCAACAGCCTAAAGTACGAGTTGGCCAATCTCTGCGTGACGCGTGGCGATCTGTCGCGAGCCGAGTGGCTGTACCAGGAGAGCCTGGAACTGTTGGAGCAAATCGGCGACCGGCAGGGCAAGGCCGCCTCGCTGCACCAGTTGGCGGCGATCTATCTGACGCGTGGCGATTTGTCACGTGCTGAGTTGCTGTACCAGGAGAGCCTGGAACTGAATGAGCAAATCGGCGACCGGCGGGGCAAGGCCGCCTCGCTGCACGAGTTGGCGGCGATCTATCTGACGCGTGGCGATCTGTCGCGAGCCGAGTCGCTGTACCAGGAGAGCCTGGAACTGAAGGAGCAAATCGGCGACCGGAAAGGCAAGGCCGTCTCGTTGGCCCGATTGGCGACGATCTATATGACGCGTGGCGATTTGTCGCGAGCCGAGTCGCTGTGCCAGGAGAGCCTGGAACTGGATGAGCAAATCGGCGACCGGCAGGGCAAGGCCGCCTCACTGCACCAGTTGGCGACGATCTATCTGACGCGTGGCGATTTGTCGCGAGCCGAGTTGCTGTACCAGCAGAGCCTGGAACTGAAGGAGCAGATCGGCGACCGGCAGAGCAAGGCCGCCTCACTGCACCAGTTGGCGACGATCTATATGACGCGTGGCGATTTGTCGCGAGCCGAGTCGCTGTACCAGCAGAGCCTGGAACTGTTGGAGCAAATCGGCGACCGGAAAGGCAAGGCCGTCTCGCTGTCGCAGTTGTTCAACGTCTACGCGCTGCGCGGGGACTACGAGGGCGCCGAGCAATGGCTGCGGCAGGCGATTCCGATCAGCGAGGAGGTCGGCGACCTGTCCGGCGTCGCGCTCAACACGGTGAAACTCGGCCAATTGGCTCAGGTGCGCGGGGACCGCGAGGCGGCGTTGGCCCGTTACCAGGAAGGTCTGGCCCTGTGCGAACGGGTCGGCATGGCACCAGTCGCGGCCCAGGTTCGCCAGTTGATCGCCGAACTGGGAACGGGTCCTGCGGCGTCCGCGGGGGATCCGCTGGCGGCGGCGATCGACGAAGCGCGGGCGGAGGCCCAGCGGAACGATCCGACCGCGGCGATCCCGCCTGCCGAACGGGCCGTACAGTTGGCTCGGGCGGCGGGTGAAAGCCGCGAGGCGCTGATGGAGCTGAGCGTGACCCTGTTCAACCTGGGCATCTACTACCAGCAAGCCGACCGGCACGACGAGGCGGTCCGCGCTCTGGAAGAGGTCGTCGCGTTGGACGAACGGACGGGACATCCGGACCTGAAGCAGGACCGCGAAGCGCTGCGGTCGGCGCGGATGCTCGCGGCCATGTCGACCGATGATCAGACGCGTGTCCGCGAATTCGAAGAGCGGGCGGAACAGACGATGGCCCAGATGACGCCGGAGGAGCATGCGGTGCTCGAACAGGCGTCGGTCGAGCAGATACTGGAAACGATGGCCGGTCAGATTCGCGAAGCCGCATCCGCCGCCCTGCGCGGCCAAGTGGATCGAGCCGCATTGATGGACCAACTGACCGAACTGGCCGAACAATTGTCAGCCGACGAGCAATTGGGCGAGGCACGCCACGACGCGATCGCCTACGTCCAAGCCATCATCGCCCTGCTAAATAACCGCCCCATCCCCACCATCCCAGCGGCCTACAAGCCGTACATGCCCCAATAGTGGCTTGCGTGCGCCGAACACCAGCCCAGTATAGGCCGGTGGGCACCGAACACCGGTCCAGTAATCGGTGGAGAGCGGGCAGAGCAACAGAGATCGTTATTGAGGACGACTGGGACGCGACAACGAACACGAACACAACAACCGAAAACCGATGCGGCTGTTGTAACGGTGCGACGGATGGAAGTTGCGGGACGCAGAGAGGCCGTTGTAGGCGGTGTTGCCCCACGAGCCCCCACGCAAAACACGAGAAGACCCGGCGGGGGCGCCTTGGGGGTTTTTCTGGCGATCCTTCGGGTACTCGCCGTACCCGTCCCAACACCACTCCCACACATTGCCCGCCAAATCGCAGATACCGTCCGGCGTGTTTCCGCGAGGGTACAGCCCCACCGGAGTCGGATGACCGATATTCCGTTTATAATTCATCCGGCGGTCGTCGGGATCTTGATCTCCCCAGGGATAGCGGCGGGCATCCACTCCGCGCGCGGCCCGCTCCCACTGGGCTTCGGTCGGCAACTGACATCCCTTCCAGGCGGCGTACGCGCCGGCCTCGTACCAACTGACGTAGATCACCGGCCGAGTGGGGAACTGCAGGTGCTCTTCCCAGTTGTCCGGGCGCTCGGACTGGCCGAATCGGCCGGCCTTCCAAAAGATCTCGTCCCCATATCCGCCCGCATCCAGGAACTCGCGGTACTCGCCCACCGTCACCGGGTACTTGGCAATGCGGAACTCGTCGAGCCACACCGGGTGGACGGGCGATTCCGGCCCGAATTTGCCGGCCTCCGGATCGTAGTTCCGCTGTTCCTTGTTATCCTTCTGTGCTCCCATCCAGAATTCGCCGGCGGGGATGGTGATCCAGGTCATTTCGCGCTGGTCGGGTTCGAACCGCGGATCCCCGGCCTGCCCGAGGACGTCCGCCGCTTCGACTGCCTCCTTGATGGGCACGTCGCCGGCGCGGTCGGCGTCGAACAGGCCCAGCACGGCTTGCAGCGCCTGATGATAGCGCGGGTCCCCCGGCTGGTACTTGGCGGGCTTGAGATCGCGGACGGCGGCGCCCAGCAAGCCCACACAGCGCGCCTGGTCGGCCAGGTTGGGTTCGGGGCCCAATTGCTCCAAAATGGCCCCGAACATGCGGTCCACGCGCTCGAAGCCCTGATGGCATAGCACGCCGGCCAGCAGCAGTACGACCTCGCGCCAGTCGTTCTGGTACAGCTTCACTTGGGCGAACAGCCGCTCCCGCTGCGCGTCGTCCGAACAGGCGGCCAGCGCCCGGGCGGCCAGGTACTCCTGGAACGTCAGGTGCCAGAACCGCACGTCGTCGCGGACCGACTCGATGATCCCGCTGTCAAGTTCTTCCTCGATCAAAAACCGCTCGGCCGCCGCGTGTTGCTGATCCGGTGGGACGTCCCGCAGGGTGGGCGCGAGCACCTCCGCAGCCGCATAGCGGGCGAGCTGCACCTGCCGGCCCCGCGGATCGTCGTGCATGGCCAGCGCCAGGTTCTGCAGCAGGCCGATGCACCGCTCGGTCGGAAACCGTGTTCTGATGTTGCGTTGTCTGACTCACGTGAAGGACTTTCACCAATCTAGCACCGTTTGAAGGTTTGCTGTCGCGTGCGCAGGGATTTTCACGCATCAAGATGTGTTTTGCAACAGCGAGTCAGAGCCTGGATGCATACTCGCCGTAATTGACAAGACGGACGGAGTGTCTTGATGTCCAGTTCAATCTTGCTTACGGACACCGTCATTGTGCCGCCGGTCGCTTGGTGCGTTTGGCGCTAGAAGCTGTGATTCCTGCCGGCTGGTTCGTGGATACCCGAGATCCCATCACGCTGGCTGACAGCGAGCCGGAACCGGACGTAGTGTTACCAATGTGAACCGCACCGAATTGCATGATCGACATCTTGGCGCGGACGAGCTGGCGATGGTTGTGGAGATCGCCGATACGTCGCCCAGCGGCTTCGGATGATGACCGAATGCATTCTTAGAGGGGCAGCGACACCCATCAGAGAAGCTAACTGAGCAACGGCCCGGCAAAAGAGGGGGTGCGCGGCCAAAGGCTTCCATTGAATGCGGATTACATAAATCCGGTGTCGGATGTAAAATAGTCGCTGTGTTTGTCATCAAAGATTTGGAGCCGGAGCAATGAGCTTGTCGCTGATGGATGCGTTGGCCGACGTCAACTTGACACCCGGCCAGACGTACTGCTGCGTGGTTAAGGGATGTCGGGTGGTGGTGCAAGTTCTTCCCGAATCGCCGCCGGTCCCGTGGACTTCGACTGACGAAGCGGACGTTCCGATCGACGACCCGTTTGAACATCCGTTCCCGGAACCCACCCTGCAGGCAAGAACGTCGCTGGGCCCCCTGCCCCTGCCGAAACCGCTCGAATTGTTGCCCGAAGACTACGAGGAGCGCTCGCCGTGATCTTCGATTCGCCTCCGCTCGATGCGCCCGTCGATCAGGGTGACATTATCGATGGCTGTCCGCTGCATCACCTCGCTTCCTTTGATATTGCGGATTTGCTGGCCCAACGTGCGCCGGTCTCGGTCGTTTGCACATACAGTCGAGTGCTTGTCTTGACCCAAACCTGCGACCTGGCTCAGAAAAAGAGTTCGGTGGTCTTGGTCGCAGTGATGCGCGACGGCTCGGAGATGGTCAGACAGGGCGTGCTAAAGGCTGCGGATGTGCAAGGTCCAATCCGCGCGGGACGGGTGTTCGGCTGGTATTATTTGCCGGGCTTCCAGCGAAGTGGTTTGGCCGAGTCGGTGGTTGACCTTCGACAGGTTCACACGGTGGGACGCGACTTACTCACAACGCTCTGCCTGAATGGCAGACGCAGTGCGCGGATTCGGCCTTTGTATCGCGAGCACTTGGCAAGACACTTTGCGGAGACATACGCGCGCATTGGCTTGCCGCAGCCCTATGAGACGCAGCCACAGTTCACCTAGCACCAAACGGAAAATCGGGACCCTTGTTTCAAAATGGGAAGTCACGGATTCCGCACAACGAACGTCGACGTCGGGCGTACACGCGGAGCGACGCGAATGCTCCAGCAACATTTCCATCTTGACAAATGCCACCGAAAACACCCAATCCGGGGTGAGCGAGCAATGGGAGCACGAACGTCCACGAAGCAAACCAGGATTGAGTTCCCTGCTCGAAGCACGGATTCTCCAGAGCAGGTTCGATCCGAAGTGTACTCAGACGCCGTCACAGCCCAGCCAGTCAGTTCCGATCAGCGGTGATGGTCGGCAGTTGTTTCGAAGGCGCGGAACGGGGCGTCGTCCAGGACCGGGTTGGGGCGAAACGGGAGAACGGATCATGGATTCCTGTTCCCCGCGGCGTCGAACTCCTCTTGGACTTCTTGTTCGATTTCTGCGAAGAATTCGGCGAGTGATGTGTCGTCCAATTTGATGCCTTTGCCACGCTGGAGTGCTTCGATTCCGATCCCGATTTCGCGTCTGAGATCGCCGAATCGTTCGCTTTGAAGCTTGAGCAGTCTCAGCCCCACCGCGATCATCTCTTGCTCGCTGCTGAAATGCCCGTCGGCAACCTGTGAATGTACGAAGCTGATCAGATCCGGAGGAATTGCTACTTTCATGATTTCACCACCCTGCTAAGTGACTGGCCAGTCTGTTGCGGTCAATTGTAAAGGTCAACATTAACGAAGTCACGGGGTTCGGTCCGAAGTTGGCTGATGATCGATGCTAAGCCATGGAATAGGACGCATCCAGAACCAGCACATGATGGATGGACGCCAGGGTGGATCGCGGGGACGTCAGCGGAGCGAACATCGACCAGATCGGATCGGCCAATGCGACGGCCAGCAAGATCAAAATGCTGACTCGCAGCAACAGCAAAATCAACTGCTCGATGCGGATGCGCCGCGAGTTCTTGCGAACCGCCGCCATCAGGAACTCGTAGCAGGCAGAAAGCCGTGAACGAGCAAGCACCGGATTTCCGCCAACAACAAGAAAGGCAAGTTATATTGGGGAGGCGAGTTTTCACCAATCGAGTGACAACATGGCCCAAGTTGTTCGTAAACCTGCGGTCAAGCTGTGGGACAGAATTGACGGCCCAATACCCCCTGCATGTCGTCTGCGCATGGATCGGCAACAGCCCCACGGTGGCCCGAGACCACTATATGCAGGTGACTGAAGACCATTTCCGACAGGCGGCCGAAAACAAAAGAGGGGGTAAGGGGTTCGCGAAGCGGCGCAGAATGCGGCGCACCTTCTTCTTCCCAGACGGCGCAGAATAAGGCGCAGCCACAAGCTGCCATTTCTCGCTACGTCGACGAAAAAGGCCGCAAGTCCTTACTGGAAGAGGACTTGCGGCCTACTCTGGCGAATCGTGGCCACTACTGGCGAGCCAATCAGGCACCCCCTAGGGGAGTCGAACCCCTGTTGCCGGACTGAGAACCCGGAGTCCTAGGCCACTAGACGAAGGGGGCGTGGCGGTGTGTTGCCAATCA
>SKKK01000564.1 GCA_007121535.1 Planctomycetaceae bacterium
ACGTTTCCGGGCAGGTCGCCGGTCCGGAAATCACCACGCCCGCTTATTGGTCCCGGCACATCCGGCAAGCCGTCCGGTTCGCGGACAGCATGCAGACGATGGCCGGATTGGAACCGGATGCATTCCTCGAAGCCGGTCCGCAACCGATCCTGACCGCATTGGGGCGCGCGTGTCTGCCCGCTATCGCGCAGCCGTGGCTGCCCAGCCTGCGCGCACGGCAAGACGATGAATTGACGCTGCAATCCGCCTTGGGCTCCCTATTCGCCTTGGGGGCCGACGTGGACTGGGATCGGTTCGACGCGCAGGAGCCGCGACGGAAGGTCGCTTTGCCAACGTATCCCTTCCAGCGTCAGACGTGCTGGAACGTTTTTGCAGCGGATGTCGGACAGTGGCGACCGTCGGGCGGGCGCGAGGGAGCGGCGGACACGGTCGCTCATCCGCTGCTCGGGCAGCGTTGGGACGTGGCCGGCAAGCAGACGGTCTTCCAATCCATCCTGCGCTGCGGGTCGCCGGCCTATCTGGACGATCACTGCGTCTGCGATGCGGTCGTGGTGCCGGCGGCGGCGTTGGCCGAGTTGGCTCTGGCCGCGGGCGTGCAGTACTTCCAGGATCAAGCGGTGGCGATTCAGGACCTGTCCATCCGGCAGGCGCTGGTGCTGCCGCCGGACGGATCGCGGTTGTTGCAGATCGTGGTGACCGAGGAAGAGCCGGGGATACTCGCCTTTCAACTGGTCAGTTGTCTGCGGCAGACGGAGACGGCAGACAAAATCTGGACGCAACACGCAGCGGGCAAGCTGATCCGCCAGCCGGAAACGCCGCCGCCCGCCGCGTGCGATCTGGATACTCTCCGCCAAGCGTGCCCGACGGCGGTGGACGTTGCGGCGTTCTACGCGGAATGCCAGCGCCGAGGGCTTGACTACGGCCCCAAATTCCAGGCGATCCGCCGCTTCTCGGCCGGCACGGGCGAAGCGTTGGCCGACGTGGTTCTGGACGATGATTTGCGGCACGATGCGGACGGGTATCAGTTGCATCCGTCGTTGTTGGACGCCTGCTTCCAGACGATCGGGGCCGCGCTGCCCTCGTCGGACGATACCAACGCGCTGCTGCCCATCGGGCTGCGGGAACTGCGAGTTTTCCACCCCGGGGCGCAGCGGGTCTGCTGCCACGTGCGGATCACCTCCGATCCGGCCGCGAGTTCTTCCAGCGTCACGGCGGATTTCGCGGTGTGGACCGAAGACGGCCAGCCCGTCGCGGAAATACTCGGGCTGAAACTCCGCCGCATCCGCCGCGAATGGATGCTGAAGCAGATCCAACCGGACCTGGACGATTGGTTGTACCGGGTCGACTGGCGGCCCAAGGCCCGCAGCGGCGGGGCCGCTGACGCCCAAGCCGCCGGTGCGTGGCTGATCCTGGCCGACCGTAGCGGCACGGGCAGCGCGTTGGCCACGGCCTTGAGCGGCCAGGGCCAGCCGTGTGTGGTGGTCCAAGCCGGCGAGCGTTTCGAGCAGGCCGCACCGCACCACTTCCGCGTTGTGCCCAACTCGCGAGCCGACTTCGACCGACTGCTGAAAGAAGCGTTTCCCGACGGCCAACCGGTCGCCGGCGTGGTTCATCTGTGGAGTCTGGACGCGCCGGCGGTGGAAGCGGCCGACGCCGCGGCTGTCGAGGCAGCTCAGCAGACCGGGTGCGGCAGCGCGCTGAGCCTGATCCAAGCGTTGCTGGACGCCGGCGGCGCCGCGCCGCGTCTGTGGCTGGTCACCCGCGGCAGCCAAGTGGTCCAACTCGATGACCGGGCGGGGAAGCTCCTGGGATCGACGTTGTGGGGGTTGGGCCGGGCCGTCGACTGGGAACATCCGCAGATGCGTTGCACCCGAGTGGATCTGGACCCGTGTGGCGAAATCGAGGAAGTCGGCGATCTGCTCACCGAACTGGTCCAACCAGACGGGGAGAGCCAAATCGCGTATCGAGCGTCGGTGCGACTGGTTCCGCGGCTGGTCAAGGCATCCAGCCACCAGCCCGGCCTGTTGCGAGTCCCGGAGGGCCAACCGTTCGCACTGCGTCTGACGAAGTACGGCGGCTTGGACAATCTGACGTTGGAACCGATCGAGCGAAGGACGCCGCAGGCGGGCGAAGTCGAGATCGCCGTGATGGCGACGGGCCTGAATTTCCGCGACGTGCTGCGCGCGCTGGGCATGTTGCAGGAGTACGAAACCCAGATCGGCATCCGATCCGAGCGGGACGTGATGTTTGGTTTCGAATGCGCGGGCTTCGTGACGGCCGTCGGGCCGGGCGTCGACGAATTTCAGGTCGGCGACGCTGTGATGGCCCTGTATCCGGGCAGCATGGCCAGCCATATCACGGTCGGCGCTGATTATGTGGTGCATAAGCCGCGCGCGATGAGCTTCGAACAAGCCGCGACGATCCCTCTGGCGTATTTGACCGCCCATTACGGCTTAAACCGGCTGGCCGGACTCAAGCCGGGCGACCGGGTGCTGATCCATGCGGCAGCGGGCGGCGTGGGGCAAGCTGCCGTCGCGCTGGCTCAGCGCGCCGGTGCGGAGATCTACGCGACGGCCAGCCCGGGAAAGTGGGACTTTCTCCGGTCGATGGGCGTCAAGCACGTGATGAACTCGCGGACGCTCGATTTCGCGGATCAAGTCCTGGCGGACACCGACGGGCGCGGGGTCGACGTCGTGCTGAACGCCCTGAACGGCGAGTTCATCCCGAAGAGTCTGGCCGCGCTGGCTCACGGCGGGCGGTTTGTCGAAATCGGCAAGATCGACATCTGGACCGCCGAGCAGATGGCCGACGCACGCGCGGACGCGGCCTACTTCCCGTTCGATCTGGG
>SKKK01000628.1 GCA_007121535.1 Planctomycetaceae bacterium
ACCAGGGCTGGCGAGGACTGAACCACAGCATCGGCCGCCCGATGAGCGAGATCAAAAAGCGAACGCTTTTCCTTCCAGGGATTTTCACATTTCTCGACCTTCGCTCTCTTCGCCTTCTTGCATTGGTCGCAATCCCCACACGGCTCCTTTCGGAGGACGATGTCGATCTGCGGAACGAGACCATTCAAGTCCTTCCCAGAATTGCTTTTGAAGGCCGGTTCAAGTCGATTGGCCTGGGATCCAACACTATCAATCAGGGCGACCCGAGTTCCGTCTGAAAGGCGGTCGATATTGTATCCGATATCGGCATACGTCGGCGGATAAATGATCTGCTCTTCACCGTCCGCGACCTCGACGGGGAGCAATCGCTGTTTCAAATGAAGCGCGACTGGCCCCTCGGGATCGGTTGCCCACTTGTCGAGCATTTTAGCTGTTAGCGTTTCAACTTTAGGATCATTCATTTGGGAACTCCTCATACACAGTGGTGATGCAACGCGCCTGCCCCTCTTTCCCCGGCCAGCCGAGATTCATCCGGAAAACGCGTTGCAGAAACGGAAGGTCGGGTGCCCCGAGCGATGCTCGCAAGAAGCACGCACCAAACAACTCAGAGTCGGAATTCACGCTCAGGACTCCGTAACGATACTGCAGCTTGGAAATGTATTCGGGGCGTGCATAAGTCAATCCAATTGCCCCAAGGATCTCCACAATCGGGTATCCGATCGTTCTGAATCGCTTCGGTGCGTGCTTGTTGATAGAAAACCCGATATCGAGTGGAATGTAATCGCGTCGCCAATCCAATCGAAAACTACTGCTTTGCTCTGCCGAAAGATTAAACGGGTCGTTTGCTGCTTCGGTGATTCTGTCCCGAATCAAATTCAGCCCATCCTGTGCAAGGGCTGCTCCGGGATATCCGCCAGCGCCGGCCCAAAACTTGACGTTGTCTCGCGAAGTTCTGTTTCGTTGATCTCCCCAGTGGTCGACAATAATCGCGTGTTTCTCAGTCTCCTCGGAAAACAACATTGCGGGCAAAGTCGCCGGACTATCGGGAACGGGAAAGGGAAACGGCGAATCATCCGCGACGGTCAATGTCGGAATACCCCATTTGTCCGTGCTCAAGCTAGCTCGGCGTGGTGCGATTGAGCGAACTGATGATTTGGCCAAAAACGACAACACCTCTTCAATGGGGTTTGCGTCTCCATCAACATGAAGTCGAAAGCGGATATCCGCTTCATTGCTCCAGTCAAATCCCCCATGCGAATTCCCGATGAGTGCTTCCGCTGCTTCCAGGAATCCCAGACAGGCAAAGACCTGGCCTGGGTTCAGGAGGTCGACAGGGATCGATGCTTCAGCCATTGGCATTCTCCTGTTGCCGAGTTTCGGCGGCGCGCGATGCACGTTGGTCGGCAGCGCGAAGCAGGGACTCCCACCATGCTAGGCCCCACGGACCCCACCGCTTTTGCAGCCGGGCGAATCGAAGGGCAACAGTGCGCGCACGCTGTTCAAGTGCTGACGGCGGGCTGTCTTCACAACCATGGGTACGGATAACGGGTCTTGCAAATCCATGATGTGCGGCCACAAGGTGAAGACAGAGATCCTGCAGATCGGGATCTAGTCCCTGAAACTCGGGGTCGGCTTCCACATTGGCCAATGAACCGAACTCGTGTCGGTATCCATCCAACAAGGTAAATTTCACGGGACCAATTGTCTTCGCATAAGGACGGCCTTCCCGTTTCGCGGAAAACGCATTCTGCCAGCGTTCACAGTTCTTTCCCTCATCGTGCAATCGAGCTGCGATTCGAAGCATCTTTGCATGGTCGCCCGAAAGAGAAAGTCGTGATGCGAGCCTTTCAGCTTCGTATTCGGTATCCTTCCGATGAACTGCGAGTTGCTGATGGGTGCGCGAGACAGAACGACTGTCCTCCGAAGACGCGCTGTGTTTCCATTTGTCGACAACAAGAAAGCTCGTCGGCTCGCCTTCATCCGACACGCGCGAGGCAAATCGAAAGCAGGTCTCCCAATCGGCGTCGATCGATCTGGCGCCGTCCTCTGATTCACGGACTCGAAACTCAGGTATGGGGGCTTGTGCGGATCCTTTCGACTGGTCAACCGCGATCCACGCTCCGGGGTCATCCGCCGTGCTCGGCAAAGTCTTCGTACCGATGTTGAGCAGACCTTCTTCACTGAGTCCCCCGAATCGTTGATCGAGGATGAGTGTGTTGTTGTTTAAGACCCGCAGCAAAGCATCTTTGTTGCGTTTGTTGAACGTCTTGTCGTCGGTATCGAAAACTAATTCCCGAAGCGTCAGAATTCTCAACACCTCGAGCGCGCGTCCAAGTATGATCGCGATGACCGAATTCGGCTGCAGCGATTGTCTTCCGTCAGGTGCTTCCACCGGGTCGGATTGCTTCGCGTCAGGGATCGCCTTCAGCATCGCGTTCGCGCGTTTCGTGAGCCAGTCAAGCACTCGGTGAGACTCCGTGTCCAGTGTTTCACTGAGGTGAGGCGGTGCATGTTCGAAAAACTCCTTCGCGTCAGTCTTCCGCTTCTCGTCAATCACTTGAGTCCCGTCACACACGGGAAGATAACGCCGCCACACGATCCTTGTTTGAGGTTCATCGTCAATCCAACCCCGAAGCCACGGTGCGACGAGAGGACGGCCAGTGTGCTTCTCAAGGGAAGTCATCGACCACGCATCCACAACCGGGCGTGTCAAACCTGGTCGAAGTGGGGCCGGCGACGTTGCGTCATCCAGCATCTGTGCGAGGTCTCTATTATTTTCGGATTGAATCTTCAGATGTCGGATCGCGCCTGGACTAGCGTTATGTCCCTCATCCGATTTCG
>SKKK01000417.1 GCA_007121535.1 Planctomycetaceae bacterium
ACGCCGCGTTCATCATCGATGGCGATCAACTGCTGACGAACGTGGAATTGGACTTCGAAACCAAGAACGAGTACCACGTTCGCATCGTGAGCACCGACAGTGGCGGATTGAGCGTCGAGCAAATGCTGGTGATCACCGTGCTGGACGTGAACGAAGCGCCGACGGATGTCATCCTGACTCCCAATAGTATCACGCCCACGATGGAGATCGGCGACGTTGTCGGTCTGCTGACCACCGTCGATCCGGACATCGGCGACACGCACACCTATGAATTGGTCGAAGGTGATGGCGCTGACGATAACGGTGCGTTCGAAATCGACGGCGATGCTTTGAAGCTGGCGGCCGACCTGGATCTGACGGAGCAGACCAGCTATACCATCCGCGTCCGCAGCACTGATTCCGGTGGGCTGCACGTCGAGCAGACGCTGGTGATCATCGCCAACCAAGCGCCGACGGCCGTGATGTTGACGCCCAGCGAGGTGGAAGAGAACGTTCCGATCGGTACCGTGGTCGGTACGCTGACGACCGAAGATCCCGACGAGGGCGATACGCACACCTACGCGTTCATCGAGGGCGAGGGGGATGACGACAACGCCGCGTTCATCATCGACGGCGATCAATTGATGACGAACGTGGAATTGGACTACGAAACCCAGAACGAATACCACGTCCGCATCATGAGCACCGACAGTGGTGGATTGAGCGTCGAACAAACGCTGGTGATTACCGTCCTGGATGTAAATGAAGCGCCGACGGCCGTGATGTTGACGCCCAACGAGGTGGCAGAAAACGCGCCGATCGGCACGGTGGTCGGGACGCTGACGACCGAGGATCCCGACGAGGGCGATACGCACACCTACGCGTTCGTCGACGGGGACGGCGGTCAAGATAATGCCGCGTTCATCATCGATGGCGATCAACTGTTGACGAATGTGGAATTGGACCATGCGACCCAGAACCAGTACCACATCCGTGTCGAGAGCACCGATAGTGGGGGGCTCACTGTCGAGGAGTCACTCGTGATCGTTGTATTGAATGTCAACCAAGCTCCGGTTATCCATTTGCCCGAAGCTTCCCAGTTTACCGGGATTGGGGAGCCCTTGGTGTTTTCGGCGGCCACCGGTAATGCCATCACGGTCACCGATGTGGATGCCGGCGATGATCCGGTGAACATCCAGTTGACCCCGGAAAATGGTGAACTGAATCGCACCGAATTTGAAGGCAGTCTGGATGATCTGAACGACTGGTTGGACGAGCTGATCTTCACGCCGGATACGGACTTCATCGGAGAAGCCTTCATCGACATCCTGGCGAACGATCTGGGCCACAACGGAGTCGGTGGGCCTCAGACAGCCGAAGATCGGATGGTCATCACGGTCGAATAGATCCGTATTGCAGCGAACTTGGGGATTTCGTACACTACAGATGCCGTTCGTAGTGGCTGAGCATTTGCAATCTGACCAGATGGCATAAACGGCTGCAATGCCAATCACCCGTACAAGGAGTCCCTGGCTGAATTGACTGCAATCGTTCTCGGGTACGGACGATTGATGAAAGGTCGACGCTGCCAAGGGGTCTCCGGCGAGGATTCGGCCGGATCAGCAAAAACTCGATCAGCGAAAACTCGAATTGCTCGGGGAGAACAAAAGACTATGCAAATTCACGGTGTCCATCACCTTCATGGCGCGCAATCGGTCCAGGGTCCGCATCGGATGAGGGCTGCGGAAACGGCTGCGCCCGCTGATACTTGGTTGGGCGTGGACCGGGTCGACCTGTCGCCGGAAGCCGAGATGGTCGGCCGCGTTCACGATTTGCCAGATATCCGAATGGATCGGGTAGCCCAGATCCGCGCGGAGATCGCCGCGGGGGTCTATGAATCGGCAGACAAACTGGATGTTGCCGTCGGCCGATTATTGGACGAGATGTCGTACTGAAATGGTCGAAGAGTTTTCCCTTGGTTCGGTCGAGGTCGCCCTGTCGCCCCGTGAACGCTTCGAGGAGTATCTGCGAAGCCGCGGGATGCGCAATACCGAACAGCGGCGAGTCCTGGTGGATCACATCTTCAGCCACCACGAACACTTTGATGCGGACCAGTTAATCGCTCAACTGCCGCCGAAAGGCTCGCAAGGCTACGTCAGCCGTCCCACGGTATATCGGACGTTGGCCGAATTCGTCGATGCCGGTCTGTTGCGCAAGTTCGAACTGAACGGTCGATCGGTCTACGAGCACGATTACGGCTACCCGCAACACGATCACCTGTACTGCAATCAATGCCATAAGCTGCTTGAGTTTCAAAGCGAAGAGCTGATCGATTTGCGAAATCGTGTCGCGATGGAACAACAGTTTCGCGTGACGGGGCATCGTTTGATCGTCTACGGAACGTGCAGGGAATGCATTGCCGCGCGTCGCCGCCCCAAGCGCCGAGTCGACCAGATCTAAGCCCAGTCTCCCAGGCCAAGGACGACGCGAAGAACATGATGAAAGGGCCGCTCACGATCGTTTTGGCTAGCCGGAATCGCAAGAAGCTGCGCGAGATGGCCGAACCTTTCAGGAAGTATCGGCTGGAATTGGTTTCGGCGGCCGATCTGCCCGACGTGCCGGAGGTCGAGGAGGGGTCGGACAGCTTTGCCGCCAACGCGGCCTTGAAGGCCGTTTCAGTAGCTCTTGCGACCGGACATTGGGCTTTAGGGGACGATAGCGGGTTGGAAGTCGACGCGTTAAACGGCGCGCCGGGAGTGATCTCTGCTCGGTTCGCCGGCCCCGGGGCGACCGATCGGGACAATAATCGGAAACTGATCGAGTTGTTGGCGGACGTTCCCGACGAACGTCGCACCGCGAGATTCGTTTGCCATCTGGCGGTTGCCGATCCCCGGGGACAGATCCGGCTGGAAGCCGACGGCGCGTGTCGCGGTCGGATTCTTGGGGGGGATCGCGGCGCCAGCGGGTTCGGGTACGACCCGCTGTTCTTGATCCCCGAGTATCACCGTACGTTCGGTGAACTCTCGCCTGCGGTCAAGAGCGTGCTCAGTCACCGGGCCAGAGCCTTTCAGCGATTGCTCCCGCGCTTGGTGAAGTTGCTGGGAGCCTGTTGATGCAAAGGGTACGATAATTTTCGACGAGATCGCGAATCGATTAACGGTTTGGGTCGATGCGGCATCGGACATCGTCTGGGGTCCGTTGCTGTTGATCCCTTTGCTGTTGGCAACCGGTTTGTTCCTGACCATTCGGTTGCGAGGCCTCCAGTTTCGCCGGCTTGGACCGGCCTTGCATCTGGCCTTGCTGGTACGTCGCGAAAAGGAGGGCAGCGGCGACATCTCGCACTTCCAGGCACTGATGACGGCGATGGCGGCCACGGTGGGAACGGGCAACATTGTCGGAGTCGCCACGGCCATTGCGGCCGGCGGTCCCGGCGCCGTGTTCTGGATGTGGATGACCGGGCTGGTCGGCATGGCGACCAAGTACGGCGAAGCGCTGCTGTCGGTCAAGTACCGGCGGACCAATCCCGACGGCACGCAAGCGGGCGGTCCCATGTACTATCTGCGCGATGGTCTCCGCTGGCCTGTCGTCGGTCGCATCTTGGGCGGCGCGTTCGCCGTCTTTACCGCAGTCGCTGCGTTCGGCATCGGCAATATGGCTCAGTCGAATTCCGTCGCCGACGCGCTCCATCACGCAACGGGATGTCCCGCTTGGGTCAGCGGACTGATGATGGCCGCGTTGCTGGCCGCAGTGACTTTCGGCGGCATTCGCGCGATCGGACGTTTTACGGGTGCGTTCGTTCCGGTGATGATCGTGATCTACATGGCGGGCGCGGGCTGGATCTTGCTGACGCACCTGAATCAGATCCCGGCCGCCTTGCGGTTGATCGTCGAATCGGCCTTTACGGGCACCGCAGCGGCAGGCGGTTTTTTGGGGGCGGGCATCATGCAGGCGATGCGCTTCGGCGTCGCTCGCGGCATTTTTTCCAACGAATCCGGGCTGGGCTCGGCCGGCATCGCCGCCGCTGCCGCCCATACGGCTCAACCCGTTCGCCAGGCACTGGTGTCGATGACTCAGACGTTTATCGATACGCTGGTCGTCTGTACCATGACCGGACTGTGCATCCTGGTCACCGGTGTCTGGCAATCGGGTCAGTCGGGCGCGGCGTTGACGCAGCAGGCCTTCGACAGCGGTTTGCCAGGTGCCTGGGGATCGTGGATCGTTTCGATCAGCTTGGTCATGTTCGCCTTTTCGACCATCATTGGCTGGAGCTACTACGGGGATCGCAGTGTCGAGTACCTGCTGGGATCTCGCGTCCTGGGCGTCTATCGATTGCTGTTTCTGATCGCCGCGTTCGCGGGGGCGGTTTACAGCCTGGAATTCGTCTGGGCGCTCAGCGATCTGCTGAACGGACTGATGGCCCTGCCGAATCTGATCGGTTTGATCCTGCTGAGCGGTGTCATCGCCCGCGAGACGAACCGGTATTTCAACAAGCTTGCAGCCGGGGAGGATCGCGGTTAGACTGCTGGTAGCCAAAGGAGGATACCGATGCCAGTCATTTTTCGAGTCAACATGAACGACTTGACCGTTCGTTCCGAACAGGCGGATCAGACGTATCGCGGTTTGGGCGGTCGCTCCCTGACCTCGGCGATCATCGCCCGCGAAGTCCCGCCCACGTGCCACCCCTTGTCGGTAGAGAACCGCCTGGTGCTGGCCCCGGGAATATTGACGGGCACCGGAGCGCCATGCTCGGGGCGGTTATCCGCTGGGGCGAAGAGTCCCTTGACGCGAACCATCAAGGAAGCCAATTCCGGCGGCATGGCCGCAATTCATCTGAGCACGTGCGGTGTCCAAGCGATCGTGATCGAGGGCCAACCTGAACCGGGAATGCATTATCGTCTGCTCGTGACAGCCGAAGGAGTGACGATCCAGCCGGTCGAGGATCTGGCCGGATTAGGCAACTACGATACGGTCGCCAGGCAGCACCAGCAGTTCGGCGAATCCGTGTCATGCATCAGCATCGGCCAAGCGGGCGAGATGCGTCTACCGGCAGCCAGCATCGCCGTGACCGACATCGAAGGCCGACCGACTCGACATTGCGGACGCGGCGGACTTGGCGCCGTCATGGGCGCCAAGGGCATCAAGGTGATCGTCGTCGATCCCGCGGGCGGGAAGCGTCCGCGACCGGCCGACAACCAAACGTTCAAGCAAGGGGTCGAACGGTTCAATGCCGCGCTGATGGGACATCCGCTCAGCGGCGAAGCGCTGCCCAAGTTCGGCACCAATGCACTGGCCAACGTGCTGAACGCGGCCGGCGGCTATCCGACCCGGAATTTCCGAGAAGGCACGTTCGAGCGCGTCGAGCCGATCAGCGGCGAACATCAACACGACGTGATCGTCGAACGAGGTGGCAAGATCGCGCACGCTTGCCATCGCGGTTGCACCATCCGATGTTCCAGGATCTACGTCGATGAAAACGGCCAGTTTGTGACGAAGGGGCCGGAGTACGAGACGATCTGGTCGCATGGCGCCAATTGCGGGATCGACGATCTGGATGCCATCGCACGCATGGACCGCATGGACGACGACCTGGGATTGGACACCATCGAGACCGGAGCGACGATCGCGGTGGCAATGGAGGCCGGCGTGATCCCCTTTGGTGACGCGGAAGGAGCGATCGGGCTGCTGGAAGAAGTGCGGCGCGGCACACCGATGGGCCGGCTGATCGGCAGCGGCGCTGAAATCCTGGGCAAAGCGTTCGGCCAGGTGCGCGTGCCCGTGGTCAAAGGCCAGGCGATTCCGGCCTACGACCCGCGCGCGGTCCAGGGGATCGGGGTCACCTATGCCACGTCCACGCAGGGTGCGGACCATACGGCCGGCTACGCGGTGGCGCAAAACGTGCTCGGCGTCGGCGGCAAAGTCGACCCGCTCGATCCTCAAGGCCAAGCGGAATTGAGCCGGAATCTGCAGATCGCCACCACGGCCATCGATGCCACCGGCATGTGCTTGTTCATCGCCTTCGCCGTGCTGGACGATCCCAACACCATGCAAGGGATCTGCGAAATGCTGAGCGGCTACCTGGGTCGCCCGATGGACGCCGAGGAATTCTTGAGCCTGGGACGCAAGACGCTGGCCTGCGAACGAGCATTCAATAGGGCGGCGGGGTTCGGCGCCGTCGATGACCGGCTGCCAGGCTTTTTCCAAACCGAGAAGCTGTCGCCGCACAATGTCACGTTCCAGGTCACCGACCAGCAACTGGACAGCGTCCTGGCGGATCTGGACTGACCCCCTCAACGGCAACGCCGTTACGCATTTCCTGAGTGGAAAAGAGACTTGCAAGAGAATCGTACCCGAATTCGCCAGAATTCAAAACGCCCAAAGAAATGGCCAAATTCCCACGAATTCGGCTACAGAAATGTTTCACCGCGTTGCCTCAACAGGCGAAGACTTGATGGACCACCCCGCGATGCATGCTTTCGGCGATGATGTGCTGGCCGAGCACGATGCGGTCGGACTGGCGGATCTGGTACAGCGGCGCGAGGTCAGTTCGGTCGAATTGATGGAAGCGGCCATTCGCCGAGCGGAAAAGGTCCAGCCCGTGCTGCGATCGGTGGTGTGGGAAGACTACGAACGAGCCCTGGCAACAGCGACGCAGCCGCGCGACGGACCGTTCGCGGGCGTACCCATGTTCGTCAAAGACAATACGAATGTGACGGGGATGCCGACGCGGTTCGGGTCGCAAGCCATCCCAGAGGTGCCCGCCGCCGGTGACGGAAAATTCACCAAGTTGCTCCGGTCGCTGGGTTTCCACGTGCTGGGAAAATCCAGCATGCCCGAATTTGGATTCAATAGCACGACGGAGTTTCAGGGCCATCCGCCCGCGTGCAACCCTTGGAATCCGGCTTATTCCTGCGGAGGCAGCTCGGGCGGCGGCGCAGCACTGGTGGCGTCCGGCGTGGTCCCCTTGGCTCATGGCAACGATGGGGGCGGGTCGATTCGCATTCCCGCCGCTTGCTGTGGACTGGTGGGATTAAAGCCCTCTCGAGGCCGATTGGTCGATGGTGAAATGGCTCGATCCCTGCCGATCAACATTATCGTCGAGGGCGTATTGACTCGCTCGGTACGAGATACGGCGCATTTCCTGGCGGCCGCCGAGCAGACCTATCGCGCGACGGACCTGCCGCCGGTGGGACTGGTGCAAGGCCCCGGCCAGCGTCGATTGGCCATCGGGATGATCGTGAATTCCATCAACGGAATTCCTACCTGTCCCCAGACCCGAGCTGCCGTGGAACAAACGGCAACGCTGTTGGAAAGCCTGGGCCATCGAGTCGAACCTTGGCAGGCGCCGGTCCCCGTCTCGTTCATCGACGACTTTGCCGACTACTGGGGCTTCTTGGCATTTCTCGTCGGATGGTTCGCGCGACTGCGTTTCGGCACCAGATTTCAGGCGAATCGTCTGGACAATCTGACGCGAAATCTGGCAGCAGGTTCCCGGCGACGCTTCTGGCGAATGCCACGGATGCTTTACCGCATGCGAAAGATGACCCTACACGAGACGGCACGAACAGAAAAGTTCGACTTGATCCTATCGCCCGTGCTGGGACACGTCACGCCGCAACTCGGCTACCTGAACCCGGAGGTGCCCTTTCCGGAACTGATCCGCCGACTGACGCAATACGTGGCATTTACCCCGATCAACAACGTCAGCGGAGAACCAGGCATCTCGCTGCCATCGGCGGTGACCGACGAGGGTTTACCGATCGGAATCCAATTGTCTGCTCCCAAAGGTCAGGAACGTATGCTGCTGGAAATCGCCTACGAACTGGAACAAGCCAGACCGTGGCGCCGAATTTCTGCTCGGTGACCCTTGTAAATATCAGCCGATTTGCATATGTTTAGAGTAGAACATCGCTTTTGTAGCCATACCAGTAGTGTGGTGGCGATCCATCGTACGTGGGAATCAAGAGAGGAAGATCCGATGTCTTTACCCTCCAGGCGACGTTTTATCAAATCATGTGCGGCGATGGGCGGGATGGGGTCTGTAGCCTACATCGCCGGTGGATGCCAGAAGGAGCAGCCCGTTATGTCGGACACCCATCGAACAACGGGGCGTTCGCCCCATCAGCATCAGGGCACTGACCCTAATGCTCGACATCCTGGGAAAGATGGCGACGACCCCAACGGTCCTTGGGAACCGGGGTACGTCAAGCTGCATCGCAGCGGCGAGCTGAAGAAGCGGGGCGAAGCGTTGTGGAACCGGATGTCACCGTGCAAGTTGTGTCCGCGTTCGTGCGGTGTCGATCGTGCGGACGGCGAGACCGGTTTTTGCCACGCACCGTCCGATCTGGTGATTTCGTCCTTCCATCCGCATTATGGCGAAGAGCCGCCGCTGGTCGGTCGCGGCGGGTCCGGCACGGTATTCTTCTCCCATTGTGGGCTACGGTGTGTATTCTGCATCAACCACGAGATCAGCATGGGCGGTGAAGGGGCTCCGGCGACGATCGAAGATCTGGCGAAGATGATGCTGCGGTTGCAGCAGCGGGGTTGCCATAACATCAATGTGGTCACGCCGTCGCACTATTCGCCCCACATCGTGTTGGCGCTGGACATCGCGGCCGAGCAAGGATTGCGATTGCCGCTGGTGTACAACACGTGCGGTTGGGAACAGTTGGAGATCCTGCGGATTCTGGACGGCATCGTGGATATCTATCTGGCCGATTTCAAGTACTGGTGCGGCGAGATGGCAGCGATCTACTCGAGTTGCGTTCCTCCCGATCCTCGATTCTTGGAGTCCGAGGCCGGTGCGAGATACTCGGCGACGGACATCTACCCGGACTTGACGAAGATGGCCTTGCTGGAAATGAATCGGCAGGTCGGCGTAGCTCATCCCGCCGACGATGGCCTGATCTATCGCGGCCTGATGGTCCGGCACCTGGTGATGCCGAACAATGTGGGTGGGTCTGCGGACATCCTCCGCTGGATCGCAGCCAATCTGCCCAAGGACACGTATGTGAACATCATGTCCCAGTATCGTCCCATGTATCGGGCTCACGAGTTCCCGGATATCGCACGGCGGATCAACCGCGACGAGTATCAGCAGGCGGTCGACGCGGCTCAGGACGCCGGACTGGTCAACCTGGACGTGCAGGGCTTTCGATACTTCTGAGCCGCCTATCACAACACAGAAAGCATGGCAGAACCTGCGCAAAAGCATCGAACGGCCCTGAGCAGGCGTCGGATTGCGACGCAAACTGTCTTTTTCCTCGCATTCGTGTATTTGACGCTGACGGTGACGTTTTCCTGGCCGTCACTGATCGGCAGCGACTTTTTTTTCCGCTTTGATCCCTTGCTGTGGCTGACCGGTAGCATCGCCGGCCGTGACCTGGCGCCGTTCGCCCTGTCGGCGTTCTTGCTGTTGGCGATCACGTTCCTGTTCGGCCGCGTCTTTTGCGGGTGGATCTGCCCGTTGGGGACGATCATCGATGGGGTGCGAGTCAGAGGCAAACGGAACACGCGCGGCCGTGACCGTTGGGTCCAGCCTCGATGGGGCCTGGGGATTCTGGCTGCCCTGATCGGCTTGGCGCTGGTCGGCGTCAACCTGAGCGGCTGGTTGGACCCTTTGGTAATCACCGGCCGAACGATCCATGCCGCCGCTCGATGGCAGCCGATCGGCTGGGCCGCCCTGTTTGCTTGGGCCGCGTTCGCATGTGCCGTGCTGTTGACGCTGGTCGCACCGCGGTACTGGTGCCGGACCTTATGCCCCTTGGGCGCGCTGCTGTCGCTGGTATCCCGCTGGTCGCTTTGGGATCGCCACGTGTCGAAAACGTGCAACGATTGCGGAGCGTGTACCACCGTTTGTCCGATGGGTCAGTCGCCGGACGAACGGACGAGCCAACAGTGCCTGGTTTGCGGGCGGTGCGAGTCCGCGTGTGGTCGTAACAGCATCGGTTTCGGCTGGGCGATCGCCACGGTCGAGAATTTCGAGTCGGATCGCTCCCTCACCGCTGCCGTCGCCAAACCCGTCGATTCGCACCGTCGCCGATGGCTTGGCGGAGCGCTCGCCGGTTTGGGAGCCGTTTCCGTCGGCGCCGCAACCGGGTGGGGATTTTCCGGGACGCGACGCTCGATTCCCGTTCGACCGCCGGGCACCGGTGTCGAACGGCACTTCATCGCTCGATGTGTCGGTTGCGGGGCTTGCATGGCCGCATGTCCGACGGGCGGCCTGATCCCGCTGATGACGCTCGAGCGATTGGATGCCGTCTTCACGCCTCAACTGGTTCCCCGCATCGGCCCTTGTTTGCCCGAGTGTACTCGTTGCGGTCAGGTTTGTCCGACCGAGGCCATCGCCGATTTGCCGATCGATCAGAAGTGGCGGCGACCGATCGGCACGGCCCGGATCGACCGCGACCGCTGCCTGCCCTGGGCCACGGGCGAACGATGCGTCATCTGCGTGGATGCTTGTCCCGCCGAGTTCGACGCGATCGAACTGCGGCAGATCGAACCTCGGACTTTTCGTCCCTTCGTGGAACCGTCGCGATGTACGGGCTGCGGAATCTGCGAGCACCAATGCCCGGTGGACGGCGTCTCGGCCGTACGCGTCACCCCGCAGGAAACAACCGGCGAGTGCGTTGTCCAGGCGAAATCCTGGGGTCGCGATCAGTGAGCGGCACGGCGCTAGCCGCCGGTGGGGTGAGCGGCACGGCGCTAGCCGCCGGTGGGGTGAAAAAC
>SKKK01000004.1 GCA_007121535.1 Planctomycetaceae bacterium
CCGAAGGAATCTGCTCACCTTGCTCAGCCTGAATTCGATCGTAGGCCGACGTGAAAACTGCCCCGTCAGGCGAATCGGCCAATGCGGCTCGCACAGGATTCAAATCCACATACATGGCACAGGCCAAGAGCCCGGCGTCATCGACGATTCGTTGAGCCCGAAATCGACCCTCCCAGAAGCGGCCGGTGCAGCCATCTTGCCTGTTTGCCAGGCGGGCGATCGGTTCACTCAGAGCCCGCATGAACCACGATATGTCTGACAATCGGCGTCGCACGATGGCCAGTCGTTCGGCGTCCGACGCCAACTTTTTGACATCGCTATCGGTCGGTTCTGCGAGTTGCTCGTCCAGGCGTCGCCCAGGAAATACCCTGAGCCACCGCACGGCAACCTCTTCGTCGGACCACGCCGCCACCACATCAGGGCGATTCCGGAGGATCACATGCAAATGGTTGCTCATGATGGCATAGGTCAGCACATCGATACCGAAAACCGAGGCCAGAGCCTCCATCCGACGCCGAATCCACTCGCGGCGGAACGAGTAATCTACACCCGTTCGATCGTCCCGACCGGCCAAAAATGCTTTGCGTACACACCGTTGAATCGCATGTACAATGCACACCTCGTCCGCCTGAAACTGCTCGCTTCGTACTGGTCGTCCCATGGGATGTCTCCTGTTTCTTTCAAATATACGAGCTGGATCAGTTTTGTCAATAGATAGATGGGTGGCACCAAACTGGAGAATTCACGGCAGCCTGCCAAGGCGGTCCTCGACCGATGTCGAATTTGGACTACGCCGGGCCGCTCGTGGAATTCCTGGTGTTGGCAAACGTCGCGACGCAATTCGGCGAAACCCTGGAATTCGATCCGCTGGCCTGCAAGATCACCAACCACGACGAAGCCAGCGCAGCCCTGAGCCGTCCGTACCGAAACGGCTGGACCTTGTGAGCACCCGGCCAATCGCTTTTGTTGATCGTGGTCGCCTTGCATGGGTACCTCAATGGGGTCGGGAGTCGTTTTCGGGCAACGATCTATCACATGGGATGCGGGTCCCCGAAAACGACCTCCCGACCCCTTTCGTTCACATCGTAGAAAACGCGGTATTCGCCGACGCGGAGTTGCTCAGCCGCTCGGCGTCCATCTGCCGTCTGTAAGCCATCCAATCCCGAAGCAGTATCCGCCAGTGCATTCCAACGTTCCGGGACTGGACCTTCCCCTGGTCGCCCGCTTCAGCGTGTCGCCGAACCAATGGGGCCACCTGGAATTCACGGCGGAAATCCTCGACGAGTCCGGCAATGCAACTAGCGCCGACCTCGGACACACGTACCGCAAGCTGCTATGTAATGCTTTCGACTTGGCTGTCATTCACGCACATGTCGGTGGCCGGTTTCCGCACTTCGAATCTCACGAAGGTGTTTTTGAGTCGCTGGACGATCGGAAGAAAAACAATCTGTTGACGGTGATTCGCCAGCATGCAGATCTTGGCATCCAAATAATCATTACCCTGATCGACTCGGATTTTCCAAACCGTGAAAGAAGGGATGAACGGGTATTCGATGACGACAAGATCATCCTGAGCTTGCACGATGAAAACGAGCAAGGGCGGCCATTCAAGACGAAGGCTTGGTAACTGACATGGCGTTGTTGGGTGTCCCCATTGGTCCCCACAAAGGGAAATACCGGGTCCCCGAACGCCGCGAATTGTACAGCCGCCACGGCCTGTCCTCGTGCCGCGTGAATTGGCGAGTGGTAGAATTGTGGCAGATACCCGACGAGGACTTGCTGCAAGCGGGTGGTGTCGGCCTGATCCCGTGGGTGCCTCTGACAGATCATCGCAGCTCACCAGAAACGGTGGTGCGGCGTTGTCGAGAGGAAATCGAGAAACACGCGCCAGCCGGTGAAGAGGCCAATTTGCCGGCCGTCACTCAGGTGCTGTCCTTTTTGCGGTATAATGATGTGGGGTTGTTGACCATTTTGGGAGGTCGAAGAATCATGCTTGAATCACCCCTGATCGACGAATTGGTAATGGAGAAATACGGAGATTTGATTGCCAAGAAGACCCGCGAAGCACACGAAGCGGGACGCCTGGCGGCACGTGAAGCGGCACGCGAGAGCATTGTCACGGTGCTTGAAGCTCGGTTCGGCGATCTTCCATTAGACTTGCTGGAGCGAATCGCGGCAGTTGTCGACGAAAAGGACTTGAAGCAACTCATACGTGCAACGGGAACCTGCCCCGATCTGGATGCGTTCCGGGATTTGTTGCCCCGCGAGTGATCCGCAACAGCAACGCCAAGGCGGTTCGGTCTTTCTGGCTCATCACCCGGAGAACGGTGATGACGCCCGTATGCTCGTTGTAGCGAACCGACTGCTGCAAAGCGGGCGGCAGCAAATACAAATCGGGACGTTCCCTCGACGTCTGTTCGGCTTCGACTTGCATCTGACCCGTGTCGAAGAACGTCGGCTGCTGGGGTTGGACGGCCAGTTCCGCCTCCAGGCGGTGGAAGCCGTTTTGGATCAACGCATCGCGCAGCACGGTCTCGGTCTCCTCCTGCCGGGCGAGTTCCTCCAGGGTGCGCTGCATCTGCACCGCCTGGCCCAAGGCTTCCTTGCCGTCCCTCGGCATTTATCTTTCTGCCATCAATCTTTCTGCCCTGTCTTGCGTTTGCAAACGGGTTCGGGCAGGTCACCCATTTTTCAATTCGCGCGAGGTGGCGGGACAGAGTTGGGCAAGTTCGGGGTCAGGTCTTGACATTTAACTTTTTGTTGTGTTTACGGTCAGATCTTGACATTCAGCTTTGTGGCGAGTCTCTCTGC
>SKKK01000545.1 GCA_007121535.1 Planctomycetaceae bacterium
AGGGCCGGTGCTTCGTCGCCGCGCAGCAGTCGCCCGTGCGGAAACACGATGGCCAGATCGGGCTGAATCCGTTCGATCTGCACGAAGGGCTCGCGTCCGAAAACCGGATAGACGCGGACGCCCCGTTGTTCCAAGGCATTCAGCAGATCGTCGACCGGTCCGCGTTCCAACAAGCTGAGCGGATCGAGGAACGGGCCGAACAACACGACGCGCGGCGCGTCGGCATCCATCAGCCTCGGGCGCTGGGCCGACAGATAAGCCTCGTATTCCTGCAGCGTGGCGAAGACGGCATCGCCCAGGTGGAAGTAGCCCTCCCGAGGCCGTTCGACCACCGGCGGCACCTGGACCTCGCGGCCGGCCAGGTTGCGAGCCAGGTAGTCCAGCACCCCGCGCACATTGTCTTCGCCCCCGTGTTCCAGATAGGCATCGATACGTTCGCGGTGCTCCGGCTCCAAGTTTTCCTGGTCCGAGGCCGTTTCGCTGGTCGACATCAACATGACGATCTTCGCGCCCGCCGCCCGCGCCGCCGCCAAAGCTTCCAGGTCCTCGGGCGGCGGCCGATATCCCATCGCGCGGATCAATACGGCATGATAGTTCCCCAGCGGCGCCGACGCGATTTCATCTCGGTCGAAACGATGCAGGGTGTAATACGAGTTCCCTTCGGCCGCAGCGGACCACATGCCCCAGTCGCTATCGCGGAACCCGACCAACGCCACCCGCATGTTGCGGAGATATCGGTGATAGGCATAGACGGCCGCCGTCGTACAGATCGCCAACAACACCGTCGCCACCAGCAATTGCAGGAACTGACGCTTCGCGATGATCGCACCGATTCTTTTCATTATGGATCTCTCTGTTCGTGATGTTCGACTTCCGTATCTTCCACGCCCACCGCCATCTGGGCTTTCACGGTTCCGTCCTGTCACCCATCGCATCCATCGTTCCCGCGTTTTCCGCTGGCACGTAGACCACTCGGCCGTCCGGCAAGCGGTAGGCCTGTCCCAGCAGTTCGCCCTGGCCGAACCCGGTCTGCTCCGTCGCTTCGTAGTGCCGGATCTCTTCGCCTTCCTTGACCAGGATCTCCATGTCCGGCTGGCCGGGGTTGGTGATCACCGTGTAATCTTTCTGTTGCAGCAGCGCCGGAATCTGCAGGAAGCTGACCAGCGCCACCATCAGGGCCACGGCGAAGACCATCGCCACGTCGAACAAATTGGCCATGCCCGCCATGGGGTCGACGGCCGCGTCGTCATCGAACTCCATCAGTTTCCCGCCGCGTTGACCGGACATCGATCGGAACATTTCAATGAGCCTCCGCAGTTTGAGCTTCGGGATGGGCTTCGACCGCTTTCGAGTGGTGGTTGCCGCCACTGCTGGCAACCGCGTGACGGTTCACCCGTTCGTGCGGTAACTGTCGAGCCGCATGGTTCGTGGCGTGCTGCTGCGAATGGATCCGCTCCAGGACTCGCGCCAACGCGAATTCGACCAAAGCCGCATCCGTGCGGTACCAGCGTTTCTTCACCCCCACGATCGCCCCGGCCATGGTTCCGATCAGCAGCCCGACGACCGTGGTGGCAAAGGCGATCACCAGGTTCTCCGACATCATCTGCAGATTCCCCGCCGCCAGTCCCACCAGCGCCGGCCCCAGCGGGATCAGCGTGCCCATCAGCCCCAGTGCGGGGCCCCGCCGCGCCAATCCGGTGATCCGTTTCACTTCGTCGCGCCAAGCGATCTGAGCGTCGGCCGCGGGCTGCAGGTTCGGCAGCGGCCGGGTATTGTGCATCAACGCCCGGCAGTACGAGTCGAGCGACCCGGCGTGGCGGCTGCGAAGCAGATACTCTCGCAACAACTGCCCCAACATCGAGACCACTTGTACCAGGCTGACTAACAGCACAAGCATGACGGGGATCAACAGGGCGGTGGAAATCAGGTAAAAAACATTGGTCAGCAGATTCATGACAACTCACTTTCAGCTCGCGACGGCGAGCGGTAAAAGAACGCAGGTTTGGCCTGGCTGCGGATCGTCGGCGCGCCACTGCGGTACCCCCAGAGGAAGAACGCCACGCCCAAGGCCGCGATCGCGATCCAGGTGACGCGACCGGCCATGTCCAACGGCTGCAAGTCCAACTGCATCCCGGGCAGCGGCAAGGGCAGCAGCGGGACGAACATGCACGCCAACACGATCGTTGCAGACAACAGGCAATGCACCAGGGCCAGCTTGCGAGCTGCGAAGGACATGGCAGCGAATGTACAGATCCCCAGCAGCAACGCCACGCCCAACCCCACGTTGCGGCCGACCAACTCGGGGCGAGCGCCGACAAAACGCGCCAGCCACGCGTGCTCCCAGAATAACATCGCGATGATCAGGGCCGGCGCCGGCAGCGAATGGATCGATCCCAACCACAACGACCACCAACCCTCGCGTCCACCTCCGGATAATCGCAACCCGATCACCAGCGCTGATGCGGCCAGGATCATCTGGACGATGGCCAGCGACGTCAGCACCTCGTGGCTGCTCAACATGCCGCTCAACTGGTGAGACGTCGTCGCATCGGCCAGCGGATTGATCAGGAACCCAGCCAACGCGGTCAATCCCAGCGCCAGCGGCAGCAGCGCCCACTGCCGCGACCGGGCCAGGCCGACAGCGGTCTGCAGCAGCACGAGACTGCCGAAGCCCAGCACGAGCCAGCCGAGCGGGTGCTCGACCAGGACCGCTCCGAAGGTTTTCAACGACTCGAACATGGTCTCTCCGATCTCAGGGAGCGAGGACTTCGAGCTGCTCGAACTTGCCCTCGGCCATGTTCGCGCC
>SKKK01000529.1 GCA_007121535.1 Planctomycetaceae bacterium
GGTCAGCCGCAAGCCGACGGGGATGCCTTGACGGTTTCGGGCGACAATGCCACCTGGACGCCTTCGACGGGCGCTCTGCAGGTGGACGGCCAGGCGATCACCGTCGTAGGGATCGAGTCTCTGTTGTTCGACGGCCAGAGCGCGGATGGTTCGTTGACCGTGGTGGGCAGCGGGGCCAACGAGGTATTCGAGCACACGCCGGGCGCGGCCTTGGACGCAGGCCACGTGGCCCTCACGGACCTGAGCACGGGCACGACGCACCTGGGGATCAGCTACACGGCACTGGGCCAAGGCGGAACGGTGACCGTCGACGGGGTTGCTGGTACCAATCGTTTGATTCTGAGTGGAACCAACTCGTCGGATATCTTCGGCGTGGCGGGCGTGACGGGTGCTCTGTCGCTGCAGACGCTGGCGGGTCAGCGGGCAGTCGTGGAAACGGCCAATGTCCAACATCTGACGCTCGACGGGCTGGACGGCGACGATGTGTTCAACGTTGCGGGGAACCATCCGTACGCCAGCGTGCTGGTCGAAGGCGGAAATCCCTCGGCCAGCGACGTGCTGAACTTCACGGGCAGCGGTGCGGGCGAAGTGACGGTGAATCTGGATGCGAGGACGGTGCATGAGGATGGATTCGGTCCGGTGACGTTCTCGGGAGTCGAGCACGTTCATACGAATACGGGAACGGCCGATTTGACGGTGCTCGGCACGCCGGAAGATGATCTGCTGACCTACACACCAACCGGTGTCGCGTCGGGTAATTACGTGCTGGACGGGATGAACACGGCGTTTTCGTTCTCGAACTTGGGAACCAGCGTTTTCGAGGTCAACTTGGGCCCCAATGATGGCGACCACGTGGTCGTAATGGGCACCAACAGTCATGACGTGATTACGGTCGATGCGCCCAACCGTCGAGTGGATGTCGAAAACGTTAACGGCATCGTCTTGGCGCCGATCGTCTTGCACGCTTCGGTGGAAACGGTCACCGTCATGGCTCGGTTGGGGCACGACACGATCATCGTCGTGCCGGCCCCGCAGGCCGACCCGGCCTCCCCCGGATTCCTGCCTCACAATCTGCTGATCAACGTCGATGGTGGGCCTCCGAGTGCCAGCGACGCACTGATTGTCGCCGGCAGCGTGGTCCGACTTTCGGCGAACGACCCTGTCGAGGATGTTTTGCCGCTGGGGGCCACTGACTTCGTCGTCGTCCACCGCAGCCGCCGCCCGGACGAAGGAACGGTGCGGGTCTTCCGCGGTGCCATCGCGATGCCCGACATCTCGTACACCGACATCGAGATCGTGTCGCCCATGGTGGATCCTGTCGCTCCGAATACGGGGCATCCGAACCTGCTGTGGATGGGTCCGGATATGTACGAGGGGAACGAGACCCGTGCGACGGCCGCGTACCTGGGTTCCGGCGACGCGATCAACGTGCAGAATCTGACGATCTTCCCCAACGCCGAAGAGCATCGTTTCGTCCCGGCGGACGTCGACTACTTCCGCGTCGTGGCGAAGGAGACCGGAACGCTGGACTTCCACGTCTACTTCCGCAGCTTTGCGGACACTTTGATTCCCGGTGGTGGAAGGTTAGATGTTGAGGTTCTCGACGCCGCGGGGAATGTGATCGCCAGTCAAACCGGTGATTTCCATCACAACTCGGCGCCGACTCCTTCCGCGGCGAACGACTCGCGAGCCCGAATCCGCATCCCCGCCGTGCAAGGCGAAACGTACTACCTGCGAGTCTTCGGCGCCGACGGCAACACTCTTGCGGTCAACGGTTACGATCTGACGGTATTCAACCAGACGCCTCCGGTGCCCTTTGACATCGAATTGAAGGACGCTCCGGTCGATGGGACGCCGAACCCTCCAGGCGGCAGCGACAACAGCGATACGGGCCGATCGCAGTTCGACAACATCACGTATGACAATACACCAACGATTTTCCTGCGATTGGACGATGCGATCTTGCTGAACGATATCCCCGGGAACGCCACGCCACCGCCCGGTGCGATTACGATCCCGTTCAATCCGGACGTGAATCCCGCCGGACCGGCGACCGCTCCGGGCTTCCGGGTGGGGATCTTTGTTGAAAACAACACTCACAGCGAAGTGTTCTTGGGCTTCGCTCAACCAGCCACCGATCCGTTGTTTGCCGGGCCGGGCGTCTACGAGTTCACCTTTACCACCCCGCTGGATGACGGTAGCTGGTTCATCAGCTCGCGAGTCCAGATCATCGATCCGGCGGACGACGCGCAAAGCGGTTGGGGAGCGCGCAGCCAGTCCTTGGAAATCATTGTCGATACGGAACCGCCGAACGTGTCCTTCGGCCAGCCGGGTGTACCAGACGATGGCTTGCTGAGCGACACGGGCGTGTCGCCGCCGAATCACGATACCATCTCCGACCGGATCACCTCCGAGACGCTGCCGACCTTCTGGGGACGGGCGGAAGCGAACAGCATCATTCGCCTGTACGCCGACGTCGACGGCAGCTTGAATCCGAACAACGCCGTGTTCCTCGGCCAAACGACGACCACGCCATTGGACGGGACCAACCAGGAACCGAACGGCTACTGGGAAATCCGCTCGGTGGTCGACTTGAACGACCCCAACCACTTCGCGGACCCGGATGGTCTGCGGACGATTTTCGTCACCGCCACCGACGTGGCCGGGAACGTAAATCCCGCTGCGGGCCAAGACCCTCAGACGTTGGAAATCTTCATCGACACGCAAGGGCCGCAGATCGTTGACGTGTACATCACCGATAACGAGCACTACAACCTGTTCACGCTCAAGCCCA
>SKKK01000664.1 GCA_007121535.1 Planctomycetaceae bacterium
CGGCCGGCGTGGCCGGTCTGGTGATCGCGGCGATCATCGCGGCGGCCATGTCGACGCTCGATTCCAGCCTGAATGCCATCGCCACGGTCACGGTGGTGGATCTGCTGAAGCCGTTTCTGGCGCGCGGGCGCAGCGACCGCTTCTATCTGCGTGCCGCCCGGTTGACCGCCGCGGTGGCGGCCGCGCTGATGATCGCCGGAGCGTTGCTGTTTGCCGTGTTGCCCAAAGAGAGCATGAACGACGTTTCTCTGATCGTCACGTCGGTTTTCGGCGGCTGTTTGATGGGTCTGTTCATGCTGGGGTTCTTCACGCGGCGAGTCGACGGGATCGCGGCGACGGTGGCCTTGGTGCTGGCGGTGGCGTTGAACGGCTATCTGGGGCTGGGCGTGTTGGGCGCCTTGCCCGACGGTTGGATGTTGCCGATCCACAGTTACTGGACCGCAGCCCTGGTGAATGCCTCGTTCATCGCGCTGGCCTACCTGATCAGCCTTGTACGCCGCCGGCCTGTCGCTAAGCTGGAGGGATTGACGGTATGGACGATGTCCGGCAACCGCGGTTCGAAGCATGATTAGGACGGGTATGAGGAACGACTACGAGATTGCCGTTTGTGGCGGCACGCCCGGCGGCATCGCCGCTGCGCTGGCGGCGGCGCGCCGAGGGCGGTCGGTGGCGCTGATCGAATATCATCCGCATCTGGGCGGGATGAGCGCCAGTGGACTGGGCAAGAGCGACATCGAACACCGCGAGTTGATCGGCGGGTTGTTCCGTGAGTTCGTCGAACGCGTCCGGGACGACTATGTCCGGCGATTCGGTCCCGATTCCGCGCAAGTGCGGCTTTGCCGCGACGGGTACTACTACGAGCCGTCGGTGGCCGAGCGTACGTTCACGGCAATGATCCGGCAGCAATCCACGATCGCTGTCTACCCATCGCACGTGCTGCAAGCGGTGCAGGTAACGGAGCGGCGTCCAAGCGAAATCCGGATTCGCGACCGGATCACCGGCCAGACGCGAACGATCGGCGCTCGGGTGTTCATCGACGCGACCTACGAAGGCGATCTGTACGCGATGGCCGGCGCCGCGTACCGGCTGGGGCGGGAGTCGCGCGACGAGTTCGGCGAGCCGCACGCCGGGGTTGTGTATTTCGATTACGAAACGGGCGAATTCCTGCCGGGCAGCAGCGGAGCGGCCGATCTGCATTTGCCGGCGTACACCTATCGTCTGTGCCTGACCACCGATCCGGCCAACAACCATTGCGTCGAGCGTCCGCCGGACGGATACGACCGCCGGATGTATCTGCCCTATCTGGACGATCTGGCAGCGGGCCGTCTGGGACCGCCTCGCAAGTTCCAAGAAGGCTGGGGCTACTATCCGGCGCATTTCAATACGCTGATGCGAGCCCTGTCGGTGACCGAGTTGCCCAATCGCAAGGTGGACGCCAACATCAACCCTCGACCGCTGGCGTTTCCTTTCGCGGAAGAGAACGCCGGCTACGTCGAAGCGGACTGGCCGCAGCGGCAGCGGATCTGCCGGCGCCACCGGGAAATCACGCTCGGGCTGCTGTACTTCCTGCAGCACGATCCCGAGGTTCCCGGCCCGCATCGCGAATTGGCTCGCCAATACCACTGGCCACGCGACGAATTTGCCGACAACGGGCATTTTCCCTTCCAGTTGTACGTCCGCGAAGCGCGGCGGCTGTGCGGCTGTTACACGTTGACCGAGCACGACGTGACGGGCGTCGAGCACGGCCTGACCTTGGCCAATTGTTCGGATACGGTCGCCATCGGCGAGTTCCCGATCGACAGCTTTCCCTGCCGGAAAGGGCAACCCGGCGACACGCGCGTCCTGGAAGGCTATCTCGGAATGCTCGCGCACCTGACCCGCCCCTATCCTATCCCCTATCGGATCATGATCCCCGAGTCGTATGACGGGTTGATCGTCCCCGTCGCCGCATCGACCACCCATGTCGCCTACTCGTCGATCCGCATGGAACCCACCTGGATGGCGCTCGGCCAAGCTGCCGGTACGGCCGCTCATCTGTGCCTTCAGCACCACTGCAGCCCTCGCGACGTCCCGATCGACCGGTTGCAGAAAGCGCTGATTGCCGACGGTCAGATACTGAGCCTTGCATCGCCGTCTGATCGATGAACCAGGATCGTCGGAGACTGTTCTGGTTCAACGTGACTTTGAGTCTTGGGGTTCTGGAGTTAATGAGTTGGGCATGGACATGTGTGGCTCTCGATGGGCATGCTCGGGCAATTGTGCTAGGATCGTCAGGTGGTTGAGGTGTGACTTCATCATTACGAGAATACGATGGTTCCGATGAAGACGAAACGACTTCGAAAGACCTGCTTGTCACTTCGGCGATCAATATGGGTTGCCGTATGCGGGGCCATAGCCATTGGCATGGCGGGCCTGCAAGCCAAGTCCCGTGCCGCGACGCCGGACGAGCTGCCCAGTTCCATCGCTCCGTCGATTCTGGTCCCGCCGGTGCGTACCGGGCCGCCGCCCTTGACTCGACCTATCGAACGTCCACCGATTTATGACACTCAGATCGGCGAGGAAAAGCAGCGGCTGGCATATCGTATGGAATCGCTGCGATTGGCGATCGAGGATCTGATCGAGACGTTCGGGGAACGCTATCCGCGCGGCGCCGAATTCCTGGCGGCCTGGGAAGCGTTGGCCGCCGCGATCGACCGGGGCGATGCGGATGTCGAGCAACGCTTTGTCGCTCTGCGGCGCGACGCAGTGCTGGCGAATCCGCTGATCGATGTCGACCAACTGCTGGTCTTGCAGCGTCGCCGAGGACAGCTCGGGTTGCCCACCAATCACCAGTGTCATGCGACGTTGCCGCGCCGAGGCTACGAGAACCGTCTGGCCGTCTACAACCTGCATCGTCCGGACCAGACGCCTCGAACCGTCTTTCGACCGGAAAACGACCGGTATGTCGGCGAGATGAACCTGGACTTCGACGCCCGACGTCTGCTGTTCACCATGCCGGTCGGCGAGAATTGGCAGATTCACGAAATCCAAATGGACGGCAGTCGTCGGCGGCAGGTGTCGCCAACGATCGCCGGGGCGGATCACTTCGACGGCTGCTATTTGCCGGACGGGCGCATCGTGTTTGCGTCCACCGCATCGTTTACGGCCGTACCCTGCTGGCACGGGCGCGAGCGAGCTTGCAGCCTGTACGTGATGAACGCCGATGGCGGCAACGTCCGACAACTCTGCTTCGACCAGGACCTGGACCTGCATCCGTCGGTCCTGGACAACGGCCAGATTGTTTTCAGCCGCTGGGATTACACGGGCCTGCTGCACGCCTATGTCCGGCCGTTGATGGTCATGAATCCCGACGGAACGGGCCAGCGAGCCGTCTATGGCAGCAGTTCGTACTATCCCAACGCTCTGTTCTTCCCGCGACAGGTGCCCGGCCAACCGAACCGGATCGCAGCGATCCTGGCGGGTTACCATGGCCGCAATCGCAAAGGTGAACTGGTGGTGCTGGATACATCGCAAGGTTGGAGCGAGGACCAGGGGATCGTGTATCGGTTCGGCTATCGCGGCGAACCGGCGGTCCCCGTCGCTGTGGACGAACTGACTCGCGACGCTCGATACCAGTTCCTGCACCCGTATCCGTTGAGCGACAAGTACGCGATCGCCGCGATGCAACGTGCGCCCAAGCAAGGGTGGGGCATCTATCTGGTCGACGCGTTCGATAATCAGACGCCCTTATTGAGCCACCCGGACTACGATTTCTTCGAACCCATCCTCGTCCGACCCAGAGTTCGACCTCCGGTGATCCCGGACCGGATCGACTTGGAACAGGACGAGGCGACCGTGATCGTACACGATGTCCACCAGGGTGCGGGGCTGCAAGGGGTTCCGCGCGGCGTGGTACAGCAATTGCGGATCGCCGCGTATCACTTCGGCTATCCCGGCATGGCTGGCCCGGACAAGGTGGGACGTGCGGGACCGTGGGAGGTGATGCGGATCCTGGGGACGGTCCCGGTGTACGAGGATGGATCGGCCAAGTTCCGCGTCCCGGCCAACACGCCCATCACCATCCAGGCGTTGGACGGTCAAGGCCGAGCCGTCCAGTTGATGCGCTCGTGGTACACCGCCATGCCGGGCGAGGTGGCTTCGTGCGTCGGCTGCCATGAATCGCCCGGCGAAACGCCTCAAGTCCGTTACGAATTGGCCATGTCTCGCCGCCCTTCGGAGATCCGGCCCTGGTACGGACCTGCACGCGGCTTCGATTTCGCGCGCGAGGTGCAACCGGTGCTGGATCAGCATTGCGTGGGTTGCCACGACGGGCGGCAAACGGACGACGGGCGCGAGCTGCTCGATCTGCGCGACTCGGGCGAGCCACGTGGCGGAGCCGGGCTGCCGCTTTCCCGGCTGGGCGCCATCCGGTTGCATCCGTCGAGCCTGAAATGCAATCTGCAGCGATTCTCCGAAGGCGGTGACATGCCGCCGCCCTACGGCACGCGGCGTCTGGACTATGGCAATGCCTACGAAGCGCTGATCCCGTACATCCGGCGAGTCAACATAGAAGATGAAGCACGCGTGCTGCGGCCCGGCGAATACCACGCCAACACCAGCCCCTTGATCCAAATGCTGGAGAAAGGCCATTACGGCGTTCAATTGGACGACGAGGCGTGGGATCGGCTGGTCACTTGGATCGACCTGAACGGGCCTCGCTTCGGCACGTGGGGCGAAGTGGCCAGGATTCCCGATCAAGCCGACCGCCGACGACACGAGCTGGCCCTGCGTTTCGGGGGCCCCAAGGACGATCCGGAAGCCATTCCCGAACTGCCGCCTCGCACCGCACCGATGGCGACCGTGCCCAGCCGGCAGCTACCGGATCCGGTGTGCCGCCAGCGTTTGGAGCAGATCGAATCGCTGCGACAACGATTGCCTGCCGCTTCGGCTCCGTCGCCCTCCGAGACCGAAACCATCCTGCTGCCCGGCGATGTGCCGTTGAGCCTGGTACGAATCCCGGCGGGCAGCTTCATCATGGGTGACACGACGGGCCAAGGCGCCGACGACGAATGGCCCGCCACGCTGGTTCGCATCGAACGCGACTTCTGGATGGGCCGCTACGAGATCACCAACCGGCAATTCCGCGCTCTGTTCCCCGGTCACGATTCCGGCTTCTTCACCAAACGGCAGATCGAGTTTGACGGACCGGGGATCATGCTGGACGAAGAGGACCAACCCGCCGTGCGCGTTTCGTGGCAGCAGGCCATGCGGTACTGCGATCGGTTGTCCGACCTGACGGGTCGATCCTTCACCCTGCCGACCGAAGCCCAATGGGAATATGCCGCGCGAGCCGGTACGCTGACCGCGTTGCATTTCGGGGGCACGGACACGGATTTCCATGCCCGGGCGAACATGGCCGACCGTTCGTTCACCAGCCTGTACACTGGCAGCGCGGGCGTCGTCAACCTGCAGCCGCTGCCAGCCGACTTGCGTTTCGATGACGGGGCCGTCGGAACCGCGCCCGTCGGCTCGTATCAGGGCAACGCCTGGGGCCTGTACGACATGCACGGCAACGCAGCCGAATGGACTCGTTCGATCTACCGGCCTTACCCCTACGACGCCACCGATGGCCGCAATGACATCCGTCCATGGAGCGGCGATTCGGACGGCATCCCGTGGCGAGTTGTCCGAGGCGGATCGTTCACCGATCGCCCCATCCATTGCCGCTCGGCGTTCCGACTGGCCTACCCGGACTGGCAGCCCGTCCACAACGTGGGCTTCCGCGTCGTCCTGCTCCCTTGATTTGGCGCCTCGTCAACAGAATCTGTGGGTGGATTCCGGCTCCGGCAGGTCGCCCAGATTATGATCGGCGGACTTCGTCGATCGCCTTGTTCATGTTCGCCATGACGTGGAAACGATCCAGGATATGAAGAGCAAAGCCCGCTCGCTTCGCCACCGTCGTCAGGTAGGCGGACCACATATCGCTGCACACGTAGCGATCTGTTCGTCTCTCGGCGCTGCTCAAGGCTTTGGTCTGGTGTTTGCCGGACACAGCGGTTATGATCGGCCTGTTGCCCAATCTGCGAGATCAGCGTCGTGGTCGCCGGCTGAGCAGGAGAACCGTCTCGGGGCCGAAGACCGACGGCTAGAGCCGTCCGCTCAAGAAGTTATTGTTGACCAAGTCCTAAGGAACTGGTGTGACTGCAACTGGCAGGATCGTGCGATGGTCTGTGTTGGTGATCGCGATCGCAATGGGGGCGATTCGTCTGGTTGGCTTGCATGGCATCTGGCCCGCCGTGCGGATTGCCGAAGGCTCGATGGCGCCCAATCTGCTCGGCGAACACTTCCAATTGACCTGTCGCGATTGCCGGATGGTCGTCCGCTACGATGCCCATGCGCCGCCTCGCGATGGCCGTGTTGTCTGCTGGAACTGCGGAGCCGACAACGACCACCGCATCGACCAACGAGTGCAGGCGGGGCAACGCGTGCTGATCGATCGAAGGGCCTTCGATTGGCGAACCCCGAATCGGTGGGATGTTGTGGCTTTCCCGATGCCAGATCACCCGTCGCGATGGGCCGTCAAACGGATCTTGGGCCTACCGGGCGAACGGATCCAGTTTCGGCAAGGCAATGTGATCGCCAACGGACGTATCGTGCGGAAGTCGTTGGCCCAGTTGCGACGCATGGCCCTGTTGGTGCATGACAACGACCGCCAGCCACCGCGCGAGCTGGGGATGCCACCTCGATGGAGAACTGAGTTCCCCGATAGTGAGTGGCACGCGGACGGTTCGCGGCTTCTTTTTCGTCCTCAAGAAGGGGGGAGGCAGCCTCTGGATTGGACCTTTTATCAGCACTGGCCGGGATATGCCGGGGTAGTCACGAGAGCGGAGCCTTCGCCAATTTTGGATAACGATGGCTACAATCAGCAGCTTTCGCGGCGATTGAACGTTGTGACCGATATAATGCTTGCCTGCCGCATCCGAATCGGCGATGGCCATGGACGCTTGGCCTTCGAGATCACGGATCTGACCGACAGATACCGGATCGAATTGTGCTTTCGACATCGTCAATTGGTCTGGTTCCGGAATTTCGACGAGCGATCGCGCGTAACTTTGCCCAGATTCGCGTTTGCGCGACGTGTTCTTGTCGAACTGGCTTGGTGTGATGGCCAACTGTTATTTGCGATCGATGGGCACACCCTGATCCGCGATGTATGGGAAGATGACGACAGCGATCGTAGCCATCGGCAGGAACGGGAAGACGTGTCGAATGCCGATTCCCGAGATCCGATTTCCCGGATTGCCATCGGCGCTGAAGGGACGAAAATCACGGTCGATCGCCTCCGCGTACTCCGCGATGTGCACTATCTGCCGCCCTCTTACGTAGAACCCCATTGGATGCTGGGACCTGACGAAGTATTTGTCGTTGGCGACAACGTTCCGCTATCGCGGGACAGTCGTCACTGGAAACGTCCCGGAGTGCCCGTCCAACAGCTTTGGGGCCGCGTTTTGGCAGTGAAGCAACTGCAGAAATAGGGGTATGCATGAAGCCGAGTTTCGAGATTTTTTGTTTTTGGATATACTATCGACCTTTGGGAAATCTTCGAGGGACCAGGGACGCAATCCGGGCGGAAATGCAAATCTGATGATCAAAACGAAATCCAGTATCGCCCCACCGGCCTCACCGCGATCAAAGTCGGCGACGGGCCGAAGCGAAAAGAAGTCGGCAGGCGAGGGGCGTGCGACCCGCGAGACCATCGAATCGATCGCAGTGGCGGTGATCCTGGCATTCCTGTTTCGCGCGTTCGTCGCTGAGGCGTTTGTCATTCCGACCGGTTCCATGGCCCCCACGTTGCAAGGACGGCACATGGACGTGGTATGCGACCAGTGCGGCTATCAGTATCGCACGGGTGCGAGCCTGGAGAACGATGGGCCAGGTGAGGTGATCGGCACGGTGTGTCCGATGTGCCAATACACGATGATGTTGGAGAAGAATCTGAATCCCAATCACCGTTCGTTCAGCGGCGACCGAATTTTGGTCAGCAAATTTGCTTACGAGGTCGGCCAGCCCCGTCGCTGGGATGTCATTGTCTTCAAGTACCCGGGCAACGCCAAACAAAACTACATCAAGCGCTTGGTGGGCTTGCCCAACGAGACGATTCGCATCCGCCATGGCAACATCTACTTTCGGCCCAGCGAAGCCGCAGACTTAGGTGAGGACGGATTCCAGATCGCGCGCAAATCGCCGTCGAAATTACGAGCCATGCTCCAGTTGGTTTACGACACGAATTACCAATCCGAAGCGTTGATCCAAGCCGGATGGCCATCGCGTTGGCAGGATTGGCATTCCCCAAGAAATCCCACGTGGGAAGTCCTGGACGATGGCCGCCGTTTTCAGGTTGACGGGGCTGGTGGCGCCGAAGCTTGGCTGCGTTACCGCCACCTGCTGCCGGACCAGCAGAGTTGGCATGAAATCCAGCAGGGGCATATCCCGTCGGTCTTGAGAAATAGGGAACTGCAGGGCCAATTGATCACCGATTACTACGCTTACAATGACGGGGTGGAACGAGCCGGTCCTCTTATGCCGGGAATGCGCCGCCAGGCGCGAGGTTTGCACTGGGTCGGTGATCTTGCTTTGGAGACCCAGGTGGAAGTGCAAAGCGACAGCGGGGAAGTGCTTTTGGATTTGGTCCAAGGCGGCGTTCATTACACCTGTCGAATCGATGTGGCGACCGGCCAGGCGGTCCTGATGATCGATGGCGGACGGCGTTCGTTTGTGAGCGATACCGGTGTTTCGGTGGCCCAGCCTCGCGCATCGACCAGGGTCCGTGGCCCTGGCCGATACCGCCTGAAGTTTTCCAATTGCGACGATGAACTGATCCTGTGGGTCAATGGGCGAGTCGTTCGTTTCGACGGGCCGACAACCTACGTGCCGGACGCCGACGTGCGGCCTCATTGGAGTCCCGACCGGCCCGGGGATCTGGAACCGGCTGGCGTCGGCAGCGCGGGCGTTGATCTGGTGGTATCCCGTTTGCAGCTTTACCGCGACGTGTATTACGTGTCGTCGAATTCGCAGTCCCGGATCGAGACCGATTACCAGCGGAACCTGGACTCGCTGCGGGATATCCGGGAGGTCTTTGAATCTCCCGAATCATGGAGCAGCGCACCGCTTTGGGATCTCCGTCGCCCCTACATCGAGTTCGAGATGGGCGACGGTCACTACTTTCCCCTGGGCGACAACAGCCCGCAGAGCAAGGACGCTCGCTTGTGGTCTCCGGGTGGTCCGGACGGTTGGGGCGACAACCCGCCGCCACACGTTCGCCACGATCTATTGACGGGCAAGGCTTTATTGATCTACTGGCCGCATCCTTGGAATGCGCCGATTCCCTTCTTTCCCAATTTCCAGCGAATGGGCTTGATTCGCTGACCTAAGGTCGTCAGGGAGGACGAACGATGGCAATTTTGGAAGTCAAAGGATTGGTGAAGACGTATGGTCGTCGCCGCGTTGTCGATGGCGTCGGCTTCGAGGTCCATCGTGGTGAGGTCGTCGGCCTGCTGGGCCCCAACGGGGCCGGCAAGACGACCAGCTTTCGCATGACCTGCGGGATGATCGAACCGGATCAGGGTCAAGTGATCCTGAACGGCAAGGACGTCACCAAGTGGCCCATGTTTCGCCGTGCTCGTGATGGCGGGATGGGATACTTGGCCCAAGAGTCCAGTGTGTTTCGCAAGCTGTCGGCACAGAAGAACCTGCTGGGAATGATGGAGCTGCTGGGCGTCAAGTGGCGAGCGCGTCGAGCGCGATGCAACGAGCTGTTGGAGCAGTTCAACATCACGCACATCCGGCGATCGTTGGCCGGTTCGCTGTCGGGCGGTGAACGGCGGCGTCTGGAAATCGCTCGCTGTCTGGTCTCCGATCCCCAGATCATTCTGCTGGACGAGCCGTTTACGGGAATCGATCCGGTGACGATTCAGAGCATTCAAGGGATCGTCCGCGAACTGCGCAGCCGGGGCATCGCCATCCTGATCACCGATCACCAGGTCCGCGAGACGTTGCAGATCACCGATCGCAGTTACGTCATCAATAAAGGCCAAGTCTTATGTCACGGAACGCCACAGGAGGTCGTCAATCATGCCGAAGCCCGCGAGAAGTATTTCGGTGATTCCATGGACATGGGAACCTCCGGCCCGCCGCCCCCTCATCGACATCCCGACGACTTGAATCCTGAAACGGTCGCTCGCCCGCGTCGCCGACGGCGGCGCCGCGCCGATTCGATCTGATTCCTCGCACTTCGTAGATCGGAATTCATTCCGTTCGCAACGGACAACGGAATGAATTCCGTTCTACAACATGCGCGCAACTTACATCTGACGACTCTGCTGTGATGTGTCCCGGTGCCGTGCCGCGATCAGGTCGTCCAGTTCTCGCTTAAGTCGCGGCAAAATTTCGTCGTAGCGGAACGCCCCCAACGTCTTGCTGCGTCGCTTAAGATTCACGTAGGTCGGACCGCACCACAGGCCAAGGTCCGCATCGTCGGTCTCACCCGGCCCATTCACGCGACAGCCCATCACCGCGATGGTCAGGGCGTGGTCCTTGGCATAGCTCGTCATCGCCTTGACCTGCTGAGCCAACTGGACGAAGGCTTCGTTTTCGA
>SKKK01000167.1 GCA_007121535.1 Planctomycetaceae bacterium
ACGGGAAGACGAGCGTCTGTTCGCCCGATTGCACTGCCAGCCGAGTCTTGCCGAAATTGGGCGCGAAGAACGCCAGATCGCCGAAATCGACTCGGCCGGACTTGTCGAAATCCGCCCACCATACATACGGCGCTTCGGACGTGGGTTCGCCCACCGACTTGCCAAAAGCCGCAGCGAAAAAGGAAAAATCTCCGAAGTCGATTTGATTGTTGTCCTCGATGTCGTAAACCACCGCCCACAACTCGGTGTCCGGAGATTCGCCTAGTGCGGCCAAACTGGCATGGTCATCGGCCAGTCGCCCGAGTCCGTTCGCTAACGAAATTTGCATGTCGTACGGGCCGATGTTCCCACCCGCCTGGTCCACCGGCACCTGGTCGTCGCCGGTCGAAGCAAAGCGGACGCGCGCCAGCAGTACGTAGCCTTCTTGGCCTAGCCCGCTGACGAGCGTGCCGCCGCCGATCCCGTGAACTCGGCCCAAGTTGTCTTGGAACTCGCCCGTGCGGCCTTCCGTGAAGGCCGGCCCGTATTGGATCTCCTGCGCCGTCAGATAATCGGCAAAGTAATTCAGATCCACCACGGCCTCGGTGATGCCCACCGTCGTCGTATCCGGCGTGCTGACCCAGATCTCGACCCAGAACGACTGCCACTCGTGGACCCAATCCGCACTGGTCGGTAACTCGTCCACTTCGCCATCGTCACCAGTCCCGCTGGGCTGAGCGACGATCGTCATGTCGATCCGCAACTCGGGGATTTGGTCCTCGATGATCCAGCCGAGAGCGCTGTCCGGACTGCCGACGCCGTAGTCTTCGCCCGGCATTACCAACAGCCAGACGGTTTCGTCGCCTTCGTACAGGTTGTCGTCGATCGGCTGGACCAGCAGTTCAGCCGTAGGGCTGCCGGCGGCGAAGGCGACGGTGCCCACCTGCTGGCTGAAGCCGACCGCACCGTCGACCGAATAGTCGTCCCCATACGTGGCCGTGCCGGTTACTCGGAACGTCACAGTCGCCGGTTCGTCCACCGGTCCGCTACGGGTAAAGGTGTACGTCAGCACGTCGTCGCCGCTTTCGAGCACCGATTCGGGCGACACGCTGACCGAAACCTCCGGCAGTCCCGCGTCGCGCAGGTCCAGCAGCCCCAGCCGCGAATCGGGGTCGGTGGCGTAGGCCTCGGCCAGAGCCACGTCGGTCGCGTCGACAAGCCCGTCGCGGTTGAAATCGTATGGGTCGGTGATCGGCGCCGGATCGTCCGGACCGCGAGGATTCGCCGCCACAGCCGCCACGTCCCAGCGGTCAACCAGCGTATCGCCCGCCACGTCACCCGTTTCCCCGACGGCGTTTCCGAAGTAGAACACGTCCGGTTCCGCCAATCCGGTCACGTCATCCGCCAAGACCGTGACTTGCAGCCACTGGTTCCGGATCGCCCCATCCGGCCAGATCAACGTGATCCGATCCGCCCCACCGGGCCCGGCACCGGACCGCAAGGTGATGCTGCTGGGCGCCGGTCCCGACGACCAATCATCGGGGGCATTGTCATTGCCCACGCGGAACTGAAAATTCACTTCGCTTACCGCTGCCGCGTCGGCCAGGTTCTCGATATCCAGGATCAAACCGTTGATTCCGCGTTCGAAGCTGGAGTAATTGGCAAACGTGGCCAGTTGGCCGGGTACCAAGGGTTGCTTGTCCTGGGCGATGGCCTGGTCGTCGGCCTGGTTGGCGTCCGGATCGTTGCCGTCGAAGTACGAATGGTTGTAAAACAGGTAACGTCCCACCACGCCTTGAACATCTTCGATCGCGATCAGAAACGATTCTTCGTGCCATAATCCGGTGCTGTCGGTGGCTCGGACTCGGATCTGATATTCCGGCTGTTGTTCGTAGTCCAAGATCGCGGCGGTTTCCACTCGGTTGCCCGTGATTTGGAAAAACCCGTTGTCCGCGTCACCGGGACCGGGTGTCAGCGAGAACGTGAACGTCTCGCCGATGTCCGGATCGCTGGCGGTCAGGATGCCCGCCAGCGACCCGACCGGTTGGCCCTCGGCCAGTGGGACGGTTGCCAGCGAGATGTCTGTCGGAGCTTGTCCGGGAACGAAGGTGTGCGTATAGATCTCGCCGGGTTCCCCGAGACTGGTCGCTTGTGCCGTGACGGCCGGCACGGCTTGGCCCAGATATAGCCGCACCAAACCATCGGCGGCGCCAACCAGCAGGTCCCAGCGGCCGTCGCCGTTGAAGTCGGTGACGAAGGGCCGCGAGCGGGCCATACCCGGCAAGTCGATTACCGCACCGCCGGCCGACAGCAACTGGCCGCCGTCGAACCGCGGTTCGGCTTGGCTGCCCGTGTTCGCGTAGTACAGCAATTGCCCGGACGTGTTGCCCACCAGCAGATCGAGCAGTCCGTCGCCGTTCAGGTCGATCATGGCAGGACTCGAACGCCCGCCGGGAACGACCAGTTCGGTGGCCCCATCCATCAGTAGCTGCTCGTCCAGGAATTCGGCAGGCCCCGACGGTGCCGTGTTCCGGTACACCCGCACGCGGCCGTCGAGCGCTCCGACCACCAAATCGTACCGGCCGTCGCCATCGAAGTCGACGATCTCCAGCGTGGCCCGCTGGCCGACGTGGATCGGCGATTTCTGCCCCGCCGGGCCGACCTCGAGCAACACGCCCGCGTCGAAATCCGGGTTGCCTGCGGTACCGATGTTCCGTCGCCATTGGATCGTGCCATCCGCCAGACCCAGCACAAGATCGGGCAGGCCATCGCCGTCCCAATCGACCAGACGCGGGAACAACCCCAGGCAGAAACCACCGGGGACGGTCAGATCGCTGCCGTCAGACGTGGCGTAGAACCAGTCCTCGAAGACGGGCGATTCGGCGGTGCCCTGGTTCAGATAAACCCGCACCTTGCCTTCACCCGTGGCTGTCCTTTCGCCGACGATCAAGTCCGGCAGACCGTCTCCGTCCCAATCGGCCATCGACGGCACCGAGTACGCATCGACTTGCAGGTCGCTACCGGCCACCTCCACGAACTGGGCCGCCGCAAGTGCCGGAATGTCCAGCACCACCACGCCGCCGCTGCCGCCTCGCAACGCGTTGCCCGCCAGATCCTCCAGCCGACTGCCGTCCAGATGCAGTTCATGTACGCCCGGCGTGAACGGACCGATCGAGATCATCAGTTGGCGGGCGGCCGCGTCGTAGTGGATTTGATCCGCGCTCAGCGTGTACGCTCCGTCCGTCACATGAACCAGTTGCACCGCATCCAAAATCGAGCCGTCCGAGATCAACGGCGCGACCGCCATCGCCTCGGAGAAACTGATCACGATCTGTTCGGCCTTGCCGGTCTGCGGATCGGGCGGAACGGCTACCCCGGTCACCTGTGGCGGGATCACGTCCAGGAAGATCTCCCAAGTCCGGTCTGCGTAGTTCCCGGCCTCATCGGTCGTCCGCACCCGCAACTCGTGCAACCCGGCCGACGTGAAAACCACCTCGTGCTGGAACGTCGTATCCGTTACGGTGGCCATGCCCAGATCGGTTCCGGTGGTCACGTTGTGCAAATGGACCGTCAATCCGGGCTCGAACAAGTCGCCACTGACGGTCAGCGCCAGCACGTTCGTCCGTAGGTCCGTGTCGGAAACGCCGGTGTCCGGAGTGATCCGCAGGTTGTCTGCTGGGGCCGGTGCGACACTGTCGCGAGTCCACGTCAATTCGTGGACCTCCGAGCCAAGATTACCTGCAAGATCACGGATCTGTGCGACGTCGACGTTCAACACGTACACTCCGTCTTCGCTAGTCAATGCTGACAAGCCCAGCAACCGGTACGTTCCCGATTGCACGTGTTGGATCTGGACCGGATCCGCCAGCAGGTTCGCGTCGCCGTCTCGCGTCAGACTCAGGCTGGCCAAATTCAGCGTGGTTGCATCGACCGGCTCGGAAAAAGTGATTGTCAACGCGGCCACCGACTGATTGGTCACCGACGCCACGCCCGAGATCGAGACCACCTCGGGTGGTGTCGTGTCCATCCTCCACGTAGCACTTCGCTGGCCGACACCCGCGTTGCCGTCTAAATCCGTGATGCCTTCGGCCGAGACGGTCAAGCGATAGTCGCCCTCGGGTTGCGTCAGTTCGGTCGGCAGATTGACTCGGAAATCGACCGGGCCGATCTGGACGACCGTCACTCCCGTTTGCTGGGGATCGATCAGGTTGTCGCCGTCGTCTTGCGTAAGCGTTAAATCCGCCGCAGAGAAGCTTCCGGCTGCGATCGGCTGGGAGAACTCGATCTCCAGCCAGGGGACGGTGGTGTTGCGCTCCGTCGCGCCCAATCCGTGGATCGCCACCACGTGAGGCACCGCAGCGGCTTTGGTCCAGACGACCGACCGCTGGCCGGTGCCAGGGTTCTCCATCCGGTCCATCACGCCGGTGGCGTCCAGTGTCAGTTCGTACTGCCCGTCGGCTTGTGTGAACGGATCGAGCCCGCTGATCTGGTAGGTGCTGCCGGAGACCAGTGACACAATGACGCGGTTGTCCAGTGGTACTGGCTCGCCGTCGCGTTGCAGGTCCAGATCCTGCCAGTCAAAACTGGCCGCCAGCAGCGGTTTGGAGAAAGTCGCATTCAGCACCGACACCGCGGTGGCACGCGGGCTGTCAGGTATTTCCAGGTCACTGATCTCCGGTCCGAACTGATCGCGCTTTTCGTAGACCAGCGTGTAGGTTTGCGGGCCGGACTCGGCCGCGTAATCGAACAGATGCAGGCTGTCTTCGATAATCGGGCGTTGGCCCAGTCCGATGAACGTCCGGTCGGTCTGCCAGAAGTTCTCGTCGGGCAACTGGCTGCTGTCGTCCCGCAGCACTTGGACCAACCGATAATCACTGCCGCCGGGATCGGCGCCTTTCAGTCGCAGGTAGGACCAGCCGCCTTCGGTGGTCATCGTCAACTGGACGGTCAGATTTTGGGGCGTGATCGTTCCGTCGACCTGGGGATCAGCGGCCAGGCCGACCAATGCGACGCTGCCGTCGGACAGGTAGAGCGTGTCGGGCAAATCGTCGGGGTCGGGCAGATCGTTGACCAGGAAGTCGGGCAGCCCGTCCTCGAACGGTCCATCAGCGCGCACGGTGCGGATCAGTTCGTGGATCTCGACGTTCTTGATCAACGACAACCGCTCGTCCCCCAAACCGTCCAGGTGTTCGAACGTGGCATCGTAGCTGATGAACTGGCCCTGCAAGGAGGAAGTCATCCACCAGCGGCCGATCTTGATTTCGCCGGGCGCCAGATCGCCGAAGTTGGCGGTCAGCGAAGGCGTCAGGTGCTGGCCGGCCACTTCGGTACCGATGATCTTGAAATCGATCAGCAAGCCCTTTTCGTTTTCGACGATCTGCGGCTGAGCCGACTCGATCCGCAGGTTACGGGCCTCGCCGGTGCCGTGGTTTTGGACCATCACCGCCAATTGGAACGGCTGCGCCGGTTCGATCTCGTCGGTCCAAGGGTCGTTGCTGAAGACGTCGCGCTGGTGGAAGTAGCGCAGATCGAGTTCGGCCTGAGGATGGACGGTGATCGAGACCGGGGACAGACGTATTGAGAGTGGCGTAACGCCCTCGCGATATTCCAAGGTACCGCCTACCAAGTATTCTGTAGCGGAGAAAGCGGCAGCATCGCTCGTAGGGATCAGCACCCAGGTAGCAATACCCGTCGTGTAAGGGGCGACGTCCCAATCGGTACCGGCGATGTCGAATCCCGTCAGCGTCGGGTCAGCGATCGCGAACAGATCGGTTACATCTTTGCCCGTGGTATCCAAGATTGTGATTGCGACACGAACGTCCGTCAGTGGTCCAGCGGTCCCATTTTCCAGATCCAATCTTGCTCGGAAGGCTTCTCTGGTAAGAACGACTTCTTGGTCAATGTTCAATCGAACCTGTGCGCAGATTCCAGGGTCGGCCGCTGCAATGCCCTGGAGATAATCATTGATGGCATCTTCGTCAGGGCCCGTGGGCAACTCATCGTCGTCCAACGTTGCCAGATCGGGAACGTCAGTAGACTCATCTTCTGCTGCACCCGAACCCTGCGAGGAGGGACAAGGGGGATCGCCGAATGCGCAGACAGGAAAGACAATGTAAAAGCGATTGCTTTTTGCCGGATCGGGAGCACAAGGATCGTTTCCCCAGCCCAAGTCTCCAATTCCCTTGGACCATTGCGGTTCGCCTCCCGTCTCGATCTTCAACTCCCCATCAATGTAAATCCCTTGGAAACACAACTCAGCATCCCAGCCATCGTTGCAATCGTAGGCAATCTGCCCGTTCGCTCCCACATTAATGGTGAAATTCCCACTGATCGAGATGGAAGCGTCAGGAAGACCATGCAACGTCAACCATTCCGGAAGCTGATTGCCGGACAAGGAGCCTTGGGCAGAGAACTGTACCCCTCCTTTCGCGCGGACGAACGCGTTTCCCTGAGCCTTGACACAGCCATCTTCGTCACAGCCCTTGGTGTACTCTCCCGAAAGGCCACCACCCACAGTCACTTGAACTCCGCCGAAGAAGCTTCCAGAGAAGTTCGCGCTGATCCCACTTCCCGGGTCGACAAGAATACTGGCCGACTGATTTCCCGTATCGATTCCCCACTGAAATGCCGGCGCGGCGATGTCGACACCCGCTGATGCGTGTACGCCGAATCCTCGGCTCCCATCCTCGTAACAGCAGATCTTTGCTCCCCCCGATACGTTGGCAGATACCTTCAGCTTGTCCTTATTTACGATGGGAATCCTTCCGATAAGACTTTTTGTTCCGTTCTCCAGAAAGCCAAAAAACTTGGAAAGATCGATATCGAATAAGTCTCGCTCTTTGCACTCGACGCATGGATTATCGGTCTTGACCGATACTGGGGTTCCGCGGGCACTGCCGCCCCCGCCGCCACCCCCGCCAGGGCCCCCGCTTCCCCCGCCACTACTTGGCGGCACAGGCGGACAGGCGAAATCGCGAGGCGGAACGGTTCCAATACGGATGGCTACCCATTCATCGTCGATGCATACCCACCTATAGATCACTTGCGAGGGAATCCTGCAGATCCCACTGCCGCCCGCCGCCATCATCGCAAACTCCGGCGCTGCCGGCGCGACGCGCTCGATTGATACCGGCACGGTCAAACTGCTGCCCGCCGGCAGCTCGCCGATGTTCCGGATCAGCGGCGTGAATCGGAGTTCGGGATGATCTCCGAAATACAATTCGGTATCGTAGGCCGAGATCAGGCCGTGGTTGGTCAACGTCAGATCGACCTGCATCCGCTGCCCGACGACCAGCAGATCGCTCATGTCGATCAGCGGCGGATCGACCGTCACTACGGGCGCCGGGACGTTGGTCTCGAAGACCGTCTCGATCGAGACGCGATAACGGTCCTCGATCTCGATCCGCTCGACACTCCACAAGTACTTCACCGTCTGCCGCCGCAGATACGCCAAGACACGGTTCGTCTGGTCCGCAGCCAGGAACAACGTCTCCGTGTGGCTATCGTGATCGAGGGCGGAGACCTCGACCGTGTAATAGCCCTCGGGCAGATCCGGGAAACTTGCCATTCCCGACTCGCCGGTCGTGGCCGAAAACAATTCGGCCCGCGTCACCGCGTCCCGCACGATGACCGTGGCCCCGGCCAGTTTCGGCTTCTCGTCTGTGTAGAAGTAGAATTCGTTGACCGCCGATACCTCAAGCGTTCCCTTCGCCTCGGACACGACGCGGAACGTAAACGGTACGGCGAATTCACCTTGCCCGGTGGCCAGCACCAGATGCCCTTCATAAGCCGTCAGCATCGCGTCGGCAGGCGGGGACAGCAACAGCACCACTGCGGCCGATCGGTCCGGATCGAGCGAAGCCATCGACCCTTCCGTGGCCAGCGTCAGCCAGGACAGCTCGGGCAACCGGACCTCGATCGGACCGCTGGCCGCCGCACCGGTGTTGGTCACCTGGAACTCGACCACCGTCTGCCGGGAACGCAGCGCCGCCGCTAGCACCCGCTGCGGGTTGGGAACCAGCCGAGCCCGCAAGGGATTGACCGTCACGTCGACAGGTACATCCAACGACGCGCCTTCGGTGGTGGTGAAACGCAACACGACCGTACCCTGTTCGACCGAAGCGTCCAACGCTTGGATATCCACCTGCACTCGCGCGCTGGCCAGCCCAGCCAAATCCGCCGCCAGATCCGTCGGCAGCGTCACTTGCAGGTTGTCCGGTTGACTGACCAGAGCCAGTTCCAGTCCGCTCAACGGCACGTCGCTCAAGTTGTTTAGATCAAACTCGACGGTCCGCTCGGCCCCCTCGTCGATCGTCACTGCCGGCCGTCCCGGCGTGGCCCCCATTCCGATCAGCACGAACGTATCCTGCGCCTCGTCCGGTTGGCCGACACCCGGATGTGTTGCCGCGATCGTGTAGTGGCCCGCCTCGCCTGGCAGTGGCTGGAACGTGGTGGAAAACTGACCGTTGTCGTCGGTGATCGCCGCGATCACGCGGGTCGTGCCGCGGACCTGGACGTAGATGTTCACCATCACATACTGCGCCGCGCCGCCGGTCGCCGCGTCGATCGCTTGTCCGGTCATCGGGATCGGCGTACCCGCAAACGCCTGCTCGATGTCCGTCTGGACCGTGGCCGAGTAGGCCGCCTCGACGCGGATCGGCACCCGGCTGATCGCCGTGTTGTTCGTCTCGACCTCTTCCGCCACCGTCTGCCCCAGATCGGTCGTGACCACCACCCAGTAATCGCCCGGTACCAGCGGCGCACGGAACGGAACGCTGCGGCTGTACTGGTTCATGCCGGGATCGTTCGGCAACGTTCCGGTAAACGTGTACGTCCCCACCAGCACGTCGTTGCCGACCACGGGATCGTCGCTCAGGTACACCCGGTCCTGCCAAGAGCCTGGAAAACCCTGGTCAGGATCGGCGTTCGAGGCCACGGCTTCGGCCAGCCCCACGTTCGCCACCGTGTACGTCAGCACATCCCACCGCTCGGCAAGCACCGTCTCCGGACCCGACACGTCGGCTACGATCAGGTCCGGTACGTCGATGTCGGTGACGATCACGGTTACCCAACCCGACGAGTAACCTTCGGCCGAAGCCGTGATCGTTACGGTCTGCGGCCCGTCGGGGATCCCGTCCTCGATCGTGGTCACCGGGAACGGCTCCGAGCGGTCTGCTCCGTCGGGGATCACTACCGTGGCCGGGACCGTCAATTCAGTCACGTCGCTGGATACCAAGTAGACCGTCAGTTCTCCCTCGGTGCCCGTGTTGCGGATCACCTGGGCGGTGGTCGCTTCCAACAGTCCCTCCGGCAGCAGTTCCTGCTGGACCACGATCTGCAGCGTCGGCCCGTCGTCATCCAGCACCAGGATGTCGGCCGAGACCACCCCGCCGCTGCCGGGCGGCATAGCGCAGTCGCAAGAAGGGATGATGCCGACCGCTTGGATTGTCACCATCTGATCGCCATCCACCACGTCGTTGTCCACAGCCGCCAGATAGAAGTCGACACCTGTCGCACCGGCCGGGATCACCACTTGGTTCGGCACCAGCGCCTTGTTGGTATCACTGCTAGTCAACCGCACCGTCAACGGCACCCCCGTCGCTTCCAACCGGCTGACCGTGCCGACAGCGGCCATCGCCCCGGCATTTTCCCATACCTGGGTGGGCGAAAAACTCAAGCTCAACGTCGGCTGATCGTTGTCCAGCACGGTGACGTCGATCGAAGCGCTGTGGGCGCCGGCCGCCGTGGCCGTCAGTGTGATGACTTCCGTCAGTTCGGGGATGTTGTCGTCGATGGCCAGCACCGTGAACTCGACCGAAGTCTCGCCGCCGGGGATCGTGACCGTCGTGGGAAAGCTGAGTTCCCCGGCCGGCGACGCCGTCAGCGTGACCAATAGCGGTTCGGCAATCGCCACGTCCCGGCTGACCGTCCCCGTGGTGCTCTCGCCTTCGGTCAACTCGACCTCGTCCAGCGTCAGAGAGAGCGTCTGCCGGTCGACGTCCAGCACCACGACCGTGGCGTCGGCAGCCAGGTTCCCGTCGGCCTGAGCCGTCAACGTTACCGTTTGGTCTCCGTCCACCACGCCGTCCGGATGCACGTGGACGAAGAACGCTGCGGAAGGCTGGCCGGCGGCGATCGTGACGCTGGCCGGCACTGTCAACTCGTCAGTCCGATCGCTGCTCAGGTCGACCGTCAGCGGCTGGTCCAAGCGCCCGCTGCGCGTGACCACGCCTCGCATCGCCGGGTTCGCGGCATCCTCGCGGACCTCGGTCAGCGGCAGCGTCAAACGGAGCACCGCCGGCAGCGTGAAAGCCTGGTCCGAAATCGCGGCGTTGTTGGTCTCGTCGCTCTCGAAGACCTGGTCCGCCGAGTCCACACGGACCACGATCCGCATCTCGCCCGCCCAACCCCAGGCCGGCAGGGTGACTGTCTCGGTCCGCACCAAAGCCGGATCGTCGGGGGCCAGCGAGTCCGAATAAGTGAACGTCCCCAGCAACAGATCGTCGTTGATCCCATCGTCGTCCGCCAGGTACACCGCTTCGGTCCACGGACCTTCGGCCACCGCCGCGCCCAGATTGACGACCGACCAGGATACTGTCGCCGCCTCGCCCGGCAACCCGGTTTCCGGTCCCGTCACCTCAACCG
>SKKK01000327.1 GCA_007121535.1 Planctomycetaceae bacterium
ATGATCGCTGATCCGTATCAGGTTCTGGGGGTCGAACCCAGCGCCGACCCCGAAGCCATCCGCAAGCGATATTTGGCGCTGGTGCGCGAGTTCTCGCCGGAACGCTCCCCCGAGCGGTTCGCCGAGATACGCGCCGCGTACGAAACGCTGCGCGATCCGGTCACCAGTGTGCAAATGCGTTTGTTCGATCTCCGGTATTTGGAAACCTTCGACAAGTTGATTGCCGACGAAAAGCAGCAAATCTCTCGGAAGCGGATTGGGACCGACGTACTGCTGTCGTTGGCCGACGCTTGACGACCACCGGACGGATGGAAACGGGAAACTCAAGGAAATAAACGGGCGACGGACGGAGCGTTCATGCGAAGCTGGTACGAGAACGAGGAACTGCTCAGGCGTTTTCGCGAGTGGCTGGGGCGCACGGAAGCTGAGATCGCCGCGATGGACCACGTCGCGCAGTACGAGGACGCGGCCGCGGAAGCCCTGCCGGACGTGGGGATGATCCAGTTGATCGAAGCCTTTACCGCGCTGCGGCAGGAGATCAAGCTGCAGACGAAGAGCAATCGCGGGCTGGAGGACGATCTGCAGCAAGCCATCACCGCACTCGACGAAGCCGCGGACCAGATGCGTTCGGTCCGGGCACGCGAAGCCGATGCCGCCGCCCGGGCGGCCCGGCCGCTGGTCGAAGCGCTGATCGAATTGGACGAAGCGCTCCAGCGGGGACTGCGGGCGGCAGAGACGGCCCATGCCAACGTGCTGGAAGACACCGTACGCCGCCACGAACAGGCCGCGCGCCAACGGTTCGATCGGCTGTCCTTCTGGCAGCGCTGGAAGGCCCGGGCCTGGTTCAGCGCTTCGGCCGACCTGTTCCGCCAGCAAACGGCCGATCTGCACCAGAGAATCATGGTGCCGCTGCTGGAAGGGTATCAATTGATCTACCAGCGGCTCGAACGGACGTTGGCTCAACTGGGAATCGAACGCATCGATTGCTTGGGAGACCCGGTCGACCCGACCGAGATGACCGTCGTCGAATTGGTCGACGACCCGGACGTCGAGCCCGAAACGGTCGTCGACATCGTGCGCCCGGGGTACCTGTGGCAAGGCCGATTGATACGCTACGCCGAGGTCCGGGCAGCACGTCCACCCATCGCCGTACGCGCGGACCGAGAACCCGAAGAAGCATCCGAGGACGAAGACCACGACCACGAGCTTGACGAAGATGAACAAATGTGGAACCGCCAGGACGAACAGGAGCCTTGGTCCGACGGGGTCGGGAGTCGTTTTCGGGCATCGACGAGCCATCTGGAAGAAGCGTTCTCCGAAAACGACTCCCGACCCCTTCCGCTGCCCGGCAAAACGGAGTTGCCGCGCGAGCGGGAACCCGAGGGTGAGGTAATCGCCCCGCAGGACGAGGAACCGCAGCGCGAGCAGGACCCGCTAGCACGCGAGTTCGAACGGCCGCATCATAGTGCGGACGGCGAATCAGACGACGCGGCGAACGGACAGACCGCACCGGAGAATCCGTCGCCGAACCGACCAGGACAGACCCATCACGGGGAATGGACAACCTAACTTCTCTTTTCAGCGGAGAACGGAACGTGGAAACGATTATTGGCATCGACTTGGGGACCACCAACAGCGCCGTGTGTGTGATTCGCGACGGCAAACCGGCGATGATCAAGGACGCAGACGGCTCGGCCATCCTGCCTTCGGTCGTGGGACTGGACAGCCAAGGGCGGCTGTTGGTGGGACAACCGGCTCGCAATCAAGCCATCCTGGCGCCCGAGCGGACGGTCAAGTCCATCAAGCGGAAGATGGGCCAGGACACCACCGTCACCATGGCCGACACCAAGTATTCTCCGCAAGAAATCTCGGCGATCTTCCTGCGAACGCTGAAGGACCGGGCCGCGCAAGAGCTGGGACGCCCGGTCAGCAAGGCGGTGATCACGGTGCCGGCGTTCTTCAACGAAACGCAGCGCGAGGCGACGCGGCAAGCGGGCGAATTGGCCGGGTTGGAAGTGGTGCGGATCATCAACGAACCGACCGCCGCCTCGTTGATCTACGAGGCCAAGGCCGATCACCGCGAGCGGCTGCTGGTGTACGACCTGGGCGGCGGTACGTTCGATGTCTCGATCGTCCAAGTCGAGGACGGGGTGGTCGAGGTGCTGTCGAGCCACGGCGATACGCACTTGGGCGGCGACGATTTCGACGAGTTGCTGCTGAACTTCGTCTGCCAGCGGTTCCAGGAGCAGCACAAGCTGGATCTGCGCGAGATCCCCACGGCCCGTTCGCGCTTGCTGCAAGCGGTCGAAGAGGTCAAGAAGCAGTTGTCGTTCGACGCGTGCGTCGAGTTGAACGAGGAGTTCATCGCCGAGCGGGACGAAACGCCGTTGCACTTGAAGATGGAACTGTACCGCAACGAATACGAGGAGATGATCGAACCGTTGCTGAAGAAGACCATCCAATGCGTGGACGATTCGCTTCAGGACGCGCGATTGCACGCCAAGGACATCGACAAGATCATCCTGGTCGGCGGCAGCAGCCGCACGCCGCTGGTCCAGCAGATGCTGGAAAGTCAATTGTCCCAGACGCCTCACCAGGAGATCGACCCGGACCTGTGCGTCGCCATGGGCGCCGCAGTGCAAGGCGCGTTGATCGCCGGCCAGGACGTCGGCGCCGTGCTGGTCGATATCACGCCGCACACGCTGGGCGTGCAGTGCCGCGGATACGTCCACAACATGCCCTCGGTGTACCAGTTCTCGCCCATCATCCACCGCAATACGGCTTTGCCCGCCACGCGATCCGAACTCTACAGCACGATGTTCCGGGGCCAGCCGGCGGTGGAGGTCAACGTGTTCCAGGGCGAAAACGTGGATGTGCGGAACAATCAGTTCATCGGGGGGTTCGTACTCGACGGTTTGGATGAATCGGCCGACGCAGGCAACGAAATCCTCTGCCGCTTCGATTTGAATCTGGACGGCATGTTGATCGTCACCGCCATCGAACGCAGCACGGGCCTGGAAAAACGGCTGACGATCAAGAACGCGATCACCGAGTTCCGCGCCGAGGGCCACGAGGAAGCCCGCGCCAGATTGGCGGAGATGTTCGGCGACCGCACCTCGCCCGTGTCGGCCACCCGTCATCCCGTTCCCGAGGAATCTCAGTTGCCCGAGGGCGAACGAGTGGCGATCAAGGAAGCCATCCAATTGATCGCCAAGGCGACCAATCTGCTGCCGCACGTGGGCGAAGAGGACGTGCAGGAGATCCAGGAACTGATCGAGCAGTTGGAAGACGCCATCGCCAACCATTCGTTGTCGGACCTTGGCCGCTACCACGAGCGTCTGGAAGACATCGTGTTCTACCTGCAAGAGGCTTGACGATCGGATCGAGGGAACTCGCGATGTCCCAAGGCACAGAATCCACCGCCAAACTGCGTTGTCCCACGTGCGGTGCGGCGCAGGTCTGGTCCGACACGTGCCGTCGCTGCCGTTGCGACTTGAGTCTGCTGCACGACGCGCTGCGCGGGGTTCGTCAACTGCGCCGCGCGTGCCTGGCGGCGCTGGGCGACGGCCGCTACGACGAAGCCGTCGAAGCCGCCCTGCGCTGTTGCCGTCTGGACTCGCGTCCCGAGAACCGACACCTGCTGGCCATGGCCGAATTCTATCGCGGCCGATTCGCCACCGCCGTCCGCCTGGTCCAACGCCGCTAAGCCACGTGCTTTCCTTTCATCGTGATGAAATCGAAGTTCAGACGCAGCAGATCGTGCAACAACTCTCGGCTGCAGCTCGACAGCGGCAGAGTATAAAATGAAGGACGTGGATCGGGATAAGTTCCCTTCTTTTAGGGTGGTGATTCGGGATGAAAGAAGACAGGGGCGTTACCCAACGTCGATATTGTTTTCCGCGCGTCTGGTGGAGATCACGATTGGTGGTTTGCCTGGTGTTGGCCGCCGGGATGGCGGTTGTCGTCAAGGCGTGTGATCTGGTGCCGTCGTTGACCATGCCGGGCGAAAGCTACGTTGGTCCGTTGCCGGAACTAAGTGAGGAGCAGGCGGTGTTAGCCGAAGATTTACGGCGGGACGTCGAGATGCTTGCTGGCCGGATCGGCCAGCGGAATCTGTTGCACTACCAGCGTCTGGTCCGCGCTGCCGAATGGCTGGAGCAGTCGTTGCGCGCCGCCGGGTACGATCCGCAACGGCAGACGTACACGGTGCAAGGCAAAGCGGTCTGGAACATCGTGGCCGAGGTGGCTGGACACACCCTGCCCGATCAGATCCTGGTCGTTGGCGCACACTACGATACCGTGGTGGGTTCGCCCGGCGCGAACGACAACGGTTCGGGCGTGGCCGCAACGCTGGCTCTGGCCCGGAGTTTTGCCGGGCGCCAACCGGCTCGCACGGTGCGGTTCGCGTTGTTCGTCAACGAAGAGCCGCCCTATTTCCAGACCGAGGCGATGGGTTCGCTGGTGTATGCCCGCGAGTGCCGACGCCGCGGGGACAACATCGTCGCCATGTTCAGCCTCGAGACGATCGGGTACTACAACGACCGGCCTGGCAGCCAGCAGTACCCATGGCCGTTGGCGGCCGTCTATCCTTCGACGGGTAACTTCATCGCGTTCGTAGGGAACACCGCGTCGGCTCACCTGGTCAAGCAAGTCGTGGAATCGTTCCGCCGGCACGCTCGGTTTCCTTCCGAGGGCGGGGCGCTGCCCGGCATCATTCCGGGCGTGGGCTGGTCGGATCACTGGTCGTTCTGGCAAGCCGGTTACCCGGCGCTGATGGTCACCGATACGGCCCCGTTCCGCTATCCCCATTACCACAGCCCGGCAGACACCCCGGACAAACTCGACTACGAACGCACGGCCCGCGTCGTCGCAGGTCTGGACAAAGTGCTGGACGAACTGGCGAATCCGCAGCCGGAATAAGTTTCGCGATCCGAGACAACGTTGCGGGGTCTAATGGCCGTCGTGTCCGCCGGGTTGCAGCCACAAGGATCGCCAGTAGTCCTGATCCGCTCCGAACACGTCCAGCGGATCGGTGGACGGATCGAAGGATGGCGATAGGATGCCGAAGCGGATCAATTCCCGGATGTACTGATGGTTCGGGACGAATCCTTCGGTGCCATAACGCGGCTGTGCGTCCAATTCAGCTTGACCTTGGTACAGGCTGGCCAACAGACGCTGATAGGCAGGGTCGCTGGTATCCGCAAAGACCGCGCCACAGTTCTCGAAACCGCCGGCTTCCGCAGCAAGCGGCGCCAGCAGCAAGCTGGACTTTTCGGGCTGGGAAAAGTTCAGCAGGATGTGTTCGCTGAACTTGGTGAGCGGATCGTCCGGGATAACGACGCGTTCATGGATTCCCACCTCGCGCGTCACGCCCCGTTGGGCTCGGGCCACGAGCGGGCGAAACGGCAGCGCGCGGCCTTCTTCGTTTTGGGGATCGCGCAGCGCGTGACAGGCTCCACATCGCTCCTGAAGCAACTCATGGTTTTCGCCGAACACGCGGCCGGTGGCTCGACCGGCAATGCCTTGGTCCACCGCGTTGCGCAGCCCCGCATAACTGCCGGCGAACGGCGCCCCGCTCTCGATCCATAACCAGACCGTCCGCCATTGTTCGGGCGACGCGACGACGCCATGATGGTCGCCGTTGAGCTTCTCCAATAACGGGCTGGCCGAGCTGCCGATGGTCCGTGGCGGGTAGTTGCCCAAACCGTTTCGCCCGTCGGCAACCTGCAGATGGGCCAGCAGGCTGAAGTAGCTGTGCGACCATACGGGGCCCAAGTCGCCGCTCAGCAGCACCCCTGCTTCGCGTTGCTCCGGACCGTGGCACGCCACGCAGTGCTGGTCGAGGATCGGTTGGATGTCGCGGGTAAAATCCAAGACGTCGGGAAAGCCGTCGAACGGTTCGATGGGATCCGGTTGGCGTTGGTGATGAAGAACGTCTGCCAGACTGCCCAATTCAGGCGTGTTCGTTCGCGGTTCGTGGCACCCGACGCAACCGGTCACCTCGCCGGGCATCACGGTTGTGAAGCTGTGCATTCGTTTCACGGAAAGATCGTTTTCATCCAACGCCACGAAAAAGATCGGTCGTCCGGCAGGAACCTCGAAAAAGGCGGAACCATCTTCTCGAACGGGAACGGTTCCCAATACGCGGTTCAGCGTGAACTGGCCCAGCCACGACACCAGGTCGGGGCCTCCGCTGAAATTGACCTGCTTGGGCAGATCTTCCAATACCAACAGACGCTTGATCTCACCGCGAGCCACCCCTTCCAGTTGCCGGCTGCGGTAGATGTCCGCCAGGAACAATCGGCCGGTGGTTTCCTGCCACTGGACGCGCGAAGGGATCATCGTCTCGCAAGGTCGCGAGCGGATCGCACGAGGCTCGTAGACCTCGCCAGGACCGTCCCACGTGTACAGCGTTTGCATCTTCCCCGAACGATCCATCCGCCGAATCTCTTTGCCATGAGCCACCAGGAACACGTCCGGTGAAACGGGATAGGGATCCTTGATCAATGTCGGCCAGCCATGCAGTTGCCGCGCGGACCGCTGTTCGTCCGGTCCCGCTTTGGGCGAGACGATCGTGGCAAATCCACGATGGTCGGTAATGCCGTGTCCTGGCGAAAACGTCGTCAAGATTTCGTCGCTGCCCGGGATCGGTTTGGCGGCGATCATCACGATCCCCGGATGCATGTTGCCGTAGAATGGCTGCTGATTCGTTCCGTCAGGATTCATCGTCCAAAGATGATGGAATTCGACTTGGCTGCGATCGACGTATTCCCAGCGGGTGAACAAGATGCGTCCGTCAGGCAGTACCCAAGGCGTGTTGTCGTGAGCCGTATTGAACGACAGCCGTCGAATGTTGCTCCCATCGGCATCGCATCGATACAAAACGCCGACTTGGGTCATCCAGCAGGCAACCCAACTGCGGCATCGCGTCGACACGAACACGATCCCGCCATCCGGGAGATACGCCGGTTCGTAATCGTCATACGGCCCATCGGTCACCTGACGCAAGCCGCTGCCGTCCAACTGGATCTCGTACAGATGATAGTGATCCGTGCCCGCCTTCAGGTAAGAAAAGATGGCTTTTTCGCCGTCATAGTGCACTTGGGGATCGCGGATCGAGCCGCCTTGAGCATCCAGCAGCACCGTCGCTTCGCCAGTCCTCAGATCCAGCTTCATCAAGCGGCCCTCGGCTGGGCCTCCGTTGCCCGAATAGGCCTTTTGATGATGGTCGTCACAAAAGTAGCCGATATTGGCGTACCAGTGAGAATCGTCGTAGGTCTGGCGGACGGCAAACAGCACCTGGTCCACGCCTGGGGCCAAAGAACGCGTCGCTTCTTCGGCCGATCCTGTGCCCCCGCCCCACCCGATCACGACCACCGTCAGCAGCAACCCGGCACCGTGCATACTCATCGATCGATTCCTTCCCAAACGCCAAGGTAATCAGATATCCCCCCCTGATTATCGCAAGACTGGCAAGGCGTCTCAAGCCCGCTACGGCCTCTTACGAAGATTCAGGCCTCAGTCTATACTTGAAACGCTGAAAACACCGTTTCCCGTTTGTCCCCCACGAAGAAGTAGATAAAGCCATGCCGGAGACCGAAACGCCTCGTACCATGTTCCAGAAGATCTGGGACCAGCATGTGGTTCATCAAGAGCAAGGCAAGCAGACGATCCTGTATATCGATCTGCACTTGGTCCACGAAGTGACCAGTCCCCAGGCATTCGAGGGATTGCGGCTGGCCGGACGTCGCGTGCGCCGACCTGAGCGAACGGTAGCGACGCCGGATCACAATGTGCCGACCACGGACCGATCCTTGCCGATCGCCGACGAGATTTCGCGAAAGCAGGTCGATGCATTGCGTCGCAACTGCCAGGAGTTCGGGATTCGGCTGTACGACATCAGCGATCCGCAACAGGGCATCGTGCACGTGATCGGCCCCGAGCTGGGGTTCACTCAACCGGGAATGACGATCGTATGCGGCGACAGCCACACGGCCACCCATGGCGCGTTCGGAGCGTTGGCGTTCGGCATCGGGACCAGCGAGGTCGAGCACGTGTTGGCGACGCAGACGCTGCTGCAGTACAAGCCCAAGACGCTGGAACTGCGAGTGGATGGCCGGTTGGCTCACGGAGTCACTGCGAAAGACCTGATCTTGTACTTGATCGGTCAAATCTCCACGTCGGGCGGTGCCGGTTACGTCATCGAGTACTCGGGCAGTGTCATTCGAGCGTTGACGATGGAAGAGCGGATGACGGTGTGCAACATGTCGATCGAAGCGGGTGCTCGAGCGGGCATGATCGCACCGGATCAGGTGACTTACGACTATCTTCGGGGCCGGGAATTCGCGCCGGCCGATTTCGATGATGCGGTGGCACGGTGGCAGCAACTGCCGACAGACCAGGGCGCCTCGTATGATGCGAGCCGGGTGTTTGATGGAGCCCAGATCGAACCTCAAGTCACGTGGGGAACCACGCCCGGGCAGGTCGTCTCGGTAACAAGTCGGGTTCCCACACCTGCGGACTTTGACGATGTGACCACGCAGAAGGCGGCGGCGCGAGCCTTGGAGTACATGGGCTTGTCGGGCGGCGAACGGATCGAGGATCTGCGAGTCGACCGGGTCTTCATCGGATCCTGTACCAACGGCCGCATCGAAGATCTGCGCGCGGCCGCCGCCGTGGCTAAGGGGCATCGCGTCGCCTCGCACGTCGGCGCCATGGTGGTCCCCGGCAGCGGGCTGGTCAAGGTCCAGGCCGAACAGGAAGGGTTGGACAAGGTTTTCCGAGAGTCCGGGTTCGAGTGGCGCGAGGCGGGTTGCAGTATGTGTCTGGCGATGAACCCGGACAAGCTGGCGCCGGGCGAACGGTGCGCGGCGACCAGCAATCGAAATTTCGAAGGCCGCCAGGGCAAGGGCGGACGCACGCATCTGGTGTCGCCCGTGATGGCGGCGGCCGCAGCGATCCAAGGCCGCTTTGTCGATATTCGCCAGTGGCCTCAACATGGGTAGAACCCGGCAACCCGCTCGGAACACATTCCCAGATCACGGAACTCCCAACCAGGAAAAGAAATCGATCATGCAAGCGTTTACGAAACTGACCGGACTGGTGGCGGTGATGGACCGTTCGGACGTGGACACGGACCAGATCATTCCCAAACAGTTCCTCAAGAGGATCGAGCGATCGGGGTACGAGACGTTCCTGTTTTTCGACTGGCGCTACCACGAAGATGGCAGCGAGAATGAGGATTTCGAGCTGAATCGACCCGAGGTCCAAGGGGCATCGATCCTGGTCGCTCGGCGCAATTTCGGGTGCGGGTCCAGCCGCGAACACGCGGTTTGGGCACTGGAGAACTACGGGTTCCGCGTGGTGATCGCGCCCAGTTTCGCTGATATCTTCTTCAACAACTGTTTTAAGAACGGCGTACTGCCGATCCCGATGGACGAGGAAGTCGTGCAGCGATGGTTCGACAATTTTGCTCAGCACCCCGGCTATCGATTGACGGTCGATCTGCAAACGCAGACCATCAGCGACGCATTCGGATGGAGCGAGCCGTTTCAGGTCGACGAGTTTCGCCGCTACTGCCTGCTGAACGGATTGGATGACATCGCGTTGACGCTGCAGCATGAAGACCGCATTTCGGCCTACGAAGCGGCTCGAGCATAAAGGCGATTCCAATATTGGCTTGGGAGACCTGTGGTCGGTGGTTTCGACGGGGTCGGAGACCCGCGCCGAACTGGATTTACGGTCGGCGGGGCCGGAGACCTGCGCCGAACGGGGGGCACGTAAAAGCCCGTCCGGTTAATGAGCCAAGCTGCGAACGGTAGGAGAGACTATGAAGATACATCCTAAACTGAGACCGATCCGGGAAAAAGTCGAGGCTGGGCAGCGGCTGAGTCTGCAGGACGGCCTGGTGTTGTACGAGCCGGATGTGCCGTTGAACGAAGTCGGGCAATTGGCCAACTTGGTTCGTGAACGGATCAACGGAAATGCCGCGTATTACAACTTGAATACGCACCTGAATCCGACCAATGTCTGCGTTTATCGCTGTACCTTTTGCGCCTTCCGTTCGGATCTGCGTGATCCCAAGGGGTACGTGATGAACGACGAACAAATCCTGGCTCGCGGTCAGGAAGCAGTCGACAACGGCTGTACCGAGATGCACATCGTCGGCGGCCTGCACCACCAGAGAGATTATCAGTGGTACCTGCATCTGGTCAGCATCCTGCACCAGGCGTTTCCCAACTTGCACCTGAAAGCCTGGACCGCGGTCGAGATCAATTGGTTCGAGTTCCTGGCAAAGAAGCCAGTGCGATCGGTGATCGAGGATTTGATCGAGTCCGGCGTCGGCAGTTTGCCGGGCGGTGGCGCGGAGATTTTCCATCCCGAAGTCCGAGATCGTTTGTGCGAGCACAAGGCGGATGCCACGCATTGGCTGGAGATTCACCGCACCGCCCATCAATTGGGACTGCGAACCAACTGTACCATGCTGTACGGGCACATCGAACAACCGTGGCACCGCATCGACCACCTGATCCGGCTGCGGGAACTGCAGGATCAGACCGGGGGCTTTCAGACCTTTATCCCCTTGGCCTTTCATCCGGAAAACACGGGCCTGTCGGAACTGAAGAAGCCTTCATCGCTGCTGGATCTGCGGACGATGGCCGTCAGCCGTCTGATGCTGGACAACATCCCTCACATTAAAGCCTACTGGATCATGCTGGGCCTCGGCACGGCCCAGATCGCACTCAGCTACGGCGCCGACGACCTCGATGGAACCGTGCGACACGAACTGATCTATCACGACGCCGGAGCCACGACTCCGGAGATGCTGTCGGTCGATGCCATCCGCCAGTTGATCCAGGAAGCGGGACGGGACCCGATCGAGCGGGATACGTTATACCGAACCGTGATCCGCGATACCGACGATCCCACCCGATGGCAAGTCGGCCCGGCCATCGCACGCGACGAAGACGGTCGATGGCACGCTTCGACCCCGCAGTTCGCTCGTGCTCTTTCGTCGTAGAGGCCGTAACAATACAGCGTCGGTCTCGGAGATCCCGACCCCTACTTGCCGCGGGATCGGCATCACTGTACAAGGGAATCCATGCGAGTTTACCTGGATCTACTGCAACACATTCTGGATCACGGCGTGCAGAAACACGACCGCACCGGGACAGGTACGTTCAGCGTCTTCGGCTATCAAATGCGTTTCGACTTGGCAGACGGTTTTCCGTTGCTGACGACCAAAAAGCTGCACTTGAGATCGATTATCCACGAATTGTTGTGGTTCCTGAGCGGGGACACGAATGTCCGGTCTCTGCAACAACACGGCGTTTCGATCTGGGACGAATGGGCTGATGAAGATGGCGATCTTGGACCCATCTATGGGCGGCAATGGCGCAGTTGGAGCGGCCCTGACGGAGCCTCGATCGATCAGATCCAGCAATTGATGGACCGGATTCAAAACGATCCGGACTCACGGAGGCTGATTGTTTCGGCGTGGAATGTCGGCCAGTTATCCGAGATGGCGTTGCCGCCGTGCCACGTGCTGTTCCAGTTTTACGTCGCGGATGGTCGGCTCTCATGCCAGTTGTACCAGCGCAGCGCGGACGTCTTTTTGGGCGTCCCGTTCAATATCGCGTCGTATGCGTTGCTGACCATGATGATCGCCCAGGTCACCGGGTTGCGGCCCGGTGAGTTCATCCACACGTTCGGCGACGTGCACCTGTATCGGAACCATCTGACCCAGGCGAAACAGCAGCTCCAGCGACAACCACGTTCGCTGCCCACCATGCACATCAACCCGGCGGTAACGTCGTTGTTTGACTTCTGTTACGAAGACTTCCGCTTGGAAAACTACAGCCCCTACCCACACATCCCCGCCAAAGTGGCTGTATGAGTGGATGGTGCAGGCCGCATACTTACGCTGTTTTTCCCAGGTAGCCTAGTTTCCTGGAAGGGTTATCTCAGTCAGAGGTTGGAGAAAATTCCCGAGTTTGCCGAAACTCACTAGGGCAGCAGGGAAGCACGATATTGGCACAGGAGGATTCGACGAAATGCCGATCCAACGCAGCGCGGCATGCGATCAGCGACGTCGCCGCGTCTTGATGGAAGAACGTCTTCATGCTGGGAAGCAGGAAGCTAGCGAGGCATCGGGTGGCCAGGCCGGTCAAACGGTCCGCTTGCCCGGTCGGAGATACGACGAAGATGCTGCGGCCGATCATCTGCAACCCTTGACCGCGATCGTTCCCAAGCGGATCGTCACCCTGATGCTGTTGCTGATCAGCGGTTTGCTGGTGACCTCGGGTATCCAAGCGGCGTACGGGCACGTCCATCGCTTGCCCGCCGATCACTGGATCTCCGCCGTCGCTTCGTTGGACGTCGAACGACCGGGCGGTTTGGCTTCTTGGTCTTCGTCGCTGTTTTTGCTGATCGCGACGGTTTTGGGATTTCAGATCTACCGGTTGCGCCGCCTTCGTGCGGACGATTATCGGGGCCGATACCGGGTATGGGTCTGGGTATCGCCCGCATTGCTGATCACCTCGCTGGCGATCGGCACCCATTTGCATCGGGATCTGTTGGCCGTAGCGGTCGCCCATTCGGAAGTCATGGCGGTGCTCGATTCCCCGACGGTCTTGCTGGTCCTGCCCTCGGTGCTGTGGCTGCTGTTGTCCCTGCGGCTGTTGCTGGAGGTGCGTGAGAGCCGGGCGGCTTGGACGTCGTTGGTGCTGGCGACGTTGAGTCTGATGTCTTCGTTGGTCATCGGACTTTGGTCGCCCCAAGAGCTGTTTTCCTTCCCGACCGCGATGACCATCAGCAGTCTGACGATGATGGGTCATCTGATGATCCTGATGACCGTGGCGTCGTACAGCCGGTACGTCTACCTGGATGCCCACGGCATGCTTCCGGTGGCCAAGAAGACCAGCAGACCAAAACAAGAGAAGGCGGCCGACAAGAAGCGACAACCCGGCGCGAAGAGGGCGGCGCGATCCAAGAAGCAGACGTCGCCCGAAGCAACGAAGACATCTAGTCCCCAGCCACCTGCTCAGCCCGTGCCGCTCGAACGGATTTCCGATGCGATCGCTTTCGACGCCCGGGAAGATGACAGCTCGCCGGCGACCGTTGACCCACCGGCCGCGTCGCGTCGGTCCACCGAGTCGGCTGCCACCGGCGATGCGTCGTCAGGCAGCGGGGATGGTCTAAGCAGATCGGAGCGCCGTCGTCAGAAGAAACTCAAACGCCGCGAGTCGACCCGAAAAGCTGCGTGAGCCGATGTCGAGGAACGAACAATCCAAGGCGACCGACGCCGCTGGGACGTATTGGCACGAATCGGCGCGGCCTTTGACCAGTCTGGCGTTCGTGGTGCCGTTTCTCTTGTTCTATGAAGTGGGCGTGTTGACGCTCGGCCCGCTGGCGATCCGCAACGCTGCCGACGTTTGGTTGCGCACCTGGCTGGACTTCATCGGCTTCGGCCAATATTTTCTGTTGCCCATCCTGACCTGCGGGGCTCTGCTCGCTTGGCATCACGCCACCGATCAACCGTGGCGGTTCCCGGGCCGAGTGTTGTACGGGATGTGGATCGAATCGATGCTGTTCGGACTGTTGCTGTTGGTGCTGGCCACCTGTCAACGGGCTTTATTCAACGCGATTCTGCCTGCGGCCAGCGCCCAGTCTCCTGCGCACGGCTCCCTGGTGGCGTTGATGGTCGGTTACGTCGGTGCGGGAATCTACGAAGAGCTGCTGTTTCGGCTGCTGCTATTGCCAGCAGTGCTGAGCGCTTTTCGATTCACCGGGCTTTCCCGGCGACTCAGCACGTTTGCCGCGGTGGTGACGGTCAGTCTGTTATTCTCTGCGGCTCACTACCAATTCGATGTCGTGATCGCGGGGCAATCCTTCAGCATGCCCTTTGGCGACGACTTTGCCTGGTACAGCTTTCTGTTCCGTTTTTCGGCAGGCGTATTCTTCGCGGTGCTCTTCTGGTGCCGGGGCTTCGGCATCGCCGTCGGCACCCATGCGATCTACGATCTGTACACGCTGCTCTGATGCCAGCAGCCGTCGATGCTTACGGCAGCCGAATTTTTTCCAAGGTTTTGGCAAAGTGGCTTTGTACCCGTGAAACGAGCCGTCTATAATGGGTCTTGTCTTTGCCGTCTTCATCCAGAATTCATCCAGTACATCATCCAATCGACAAGGACCCTACACGTGTTGACCCTTCGACCCAAAGTGGCAGAATTGACGTTTCAGTTGTACGGTCGCCCCTTGCATCCGGAGCTATTTCAGGTTTATAAAGCACGCCGAATCGAGCGGGGCGACTATTGGGCCAAGGTCGAGATCACCAGCGCGGGACACGTCATCACCTGGAATTACCGGGGTTTCACGCTGACGGAAGTCGCCACTGCCGCTCATCATCCCCTTCCAAAACGACGACGATTGTTGTTTCACCGCTTGGGCGACGCGAGAAAGGAACAGATCGAGTGTCGAGGCGGGATGTTCTATCAGACCACATTTCAATTGGAGCCCGCGGATTCCTCGATTTTCTGGATGTTTCAGGAGCATCTGGCCTGCGAAAGCGAACGGCGCGGACTGCTGCATACCTTTGATTCCAACGGGCGTTTGGCGCTGGGTGCGATCAGCTACGTCAACATCGAGACGCGTAGCCGCAGCATGCTGGTCCAGGCTTTCCACACGTTTCCCGACGATTTGGCGATCGTCAAGAGCCAATCGGTATTCCGGATTCCCGAAGCATCAAGAGGCACGCGGCGCTGAAAGCAAGCAAAGCTGGCCCAAAACGAGAGCGGCGTCAAGCTGCCGCACTCCAAAACGGCTCGGCGCTCCTGCTGGCAGATTTTCCGCAGAAGTAGCATGCGATCAAAAGAACGGGCCTTGACAAGCACAAATTGAACACCCCTGGTCGGGAGCCGTTATTGGCAAAGCGTTTCCCAGGTGGTTCATCGTTGTCGCGTCTGCTGGACCAATCGACGAATTTCCGGCTCGTTTACCCTGATCCCCAACCCCGGTCCGAGCGGCACGTACGCCTGATCGCCCTCGATCCGGATGGGGGCTTGCAGCACGTGACCTGCCAGAAACTGTGGGCCGTTCAGTGCGGCCGGCCTTTTCAAATCAAAGGCGCCGTACAGAGCCAACGAGGCGGCCAGGCTGATGTCGGGGTCGGCCAGGCCACTGCCCAACCAGATCAGCCCCTCCTGCTGGATAATCTCGATCTGCTGCTTGTTGGACCACAGGCCTCCGCATCGCGCTGGCTTCATGGCCAACCCGTCCAACATCTTCAGCCGAATGAACTCGATCAATTCGACGGGCGAGACGACACCTTCGTCCATCACGATCGGCAGCGCGCCCAGTTTCTTCAGCGACTGGTACCCGCTGAGCTGATGCGGCTTTACCGGGGATTCCAAGACATCCACGCCCGCATCCGCCAACGTGCGTGCCGCTCGAAGCGCGGTCGCCACATCGTATCCGCCGTTGGCGTCGGCCCAGAGAAAACCGTCCGGCGAATGGCTGCGGACTCGGCGAGCCAGTTCGACATCGAAGTCCAGGTTCGGTGCAACCTTGATGTTGAAGTGGCGGTACCCGCGCTGCCGAGCTTCTGCGAACGATGCGTCCAGGTCATCCAGCCGGTTGACATTGATGGTCCAACTGAGCGTCAAAGGGCCGCCCGTCGCTCTGCCCCACATCTGCCCCAGCGATCGACCCAGCAACTTGCCCGTCAGATCGTGCAACGCCAGATCGATCCCCGCCCGAGTGATCGGCATGCTGGTACTGAACGTACCGGCGATCGTGCGGTCCATGATGGCATGCGCTCCGGGAATGTCGGTCGGGTCATGCCCGATCAAACGCGGCGCGAAATAGTCTCGCAAGGCGATCGTCGACGCCTCGAACGTTTCGTCGCTCCACGTTTCTATCGGTACGCTCTGCCCCCAGCCCACCGTGCCGTCGTCTGCCGTGACCTTCACCGCGATTGCAGCTCGACCGCCTGACAGGAACTTGAAGTATCCGCACGTCGGGTAACGATACGGGAACACATCGATACGCTGGATTTTCCCAACCAAGTCATCGACTCCCGTACATACCGATCCCCAAGATTAATGTCAGAGGCGTTGACAGATAATCGCCAGGATCCTTTTGCCTATCGGCATCAGCAACAGAGTCGCGGCACGGTCCCCGGTCGGTGACAACTCGGCCAACACGTGCTCGGGCGTCAAACGCACCCCACGTTTCTTGACTTCCAATCGGCCGATTCCCTGCTTTCGCAGGTATTGTCGCAGGCGGCGGATGTTGAAAGGCATCGACTCGATAACCTCGAAACCTGCCAGCAGCGCATTGTCCACCGGATTGTCGTTCGTCAGATAAGGGATGTTCGCCGCGATCGCCTGCAACCCGACTTCCATCGCCAGTTGACCGGTCAGATTGGCAGCCAACACGGCCGCATTGGGTTCGAAGACGTAACGCCCGACCTGGCTTGCTGTCGGAAGGGCCAAATTGGGCTCGCCTCGAATGGTACAGCCGTTTGCAGAACCGTCAAACAAGACCGTCGCCGCTTGTTGGCCGTGGGCTTGAGCCAAATCGCCGAACCAGGCAACCTGCTGCCTGCACTCGCCTCGCGTACTGATCCATTCCAGTTCCGCCTCCTTCTTCCATGCATCGGGCACCTTTGTCGCCGGCGCCAGCTTGATAGCAGCCTGCTGGTTGGTGGACAACAAACCCTCCATGCTCTGTAGATCCGGTTCGTGCAACGCCAACTTCGTGCTGCGCTGGCCTTCCGGACGCCGGTCAGGATCCAAGTGCCAAGCGGAAAAATCGTCGGCCGAGACCTCAGCCGCATCTTCGACCTGCACCGATGCCGATGTCAGGTCCAGTCGCTCGCAGTTCGCCGTCGCCAGAGTCGTGGCTATTTCGTCACGATCGACGCCTTGGGTGGCGGTACGTCGCCCCAGCGAGATCAAGTCGCCACCGATCCCGCAGCAAAGGTCCAACAATGGGCCTTGTTTCGGAAACCGCGCCGCCTTGTATTGGCCGATCCGCTCTTCGGTGGCTTGTTCCAACAACTGCCGTGTAAAAAACATCCGATCGGCCTGGCTGAACTTCTTCCTGGCGCGCCGCCGTAACTGGACCTGTGCGATCAGCAGATTAGCCCGTTGGGTCCCCAGATCGCCTCGCAAAGAGATGGTCGTCTTCAACAACGACTCCGGAGTCTCTTCCGCCTCGGCGGCTCGTTCCAGCCAAGGCTCCGCGTCGCTACTGACCAACCAGCGATAATCCGTGAGGTTGCCTAATTCTGCCATTTTCTACGTCCTGGCAGGCCTTGAATTCACGCGAGAATCATACATCATGACGATTGTTATGTCCCAACCCATCGATATCCTTGCATTATACCTTCATCTGGCGACGGCAAGCGAAAAACGTCGCCGACCGCATGTGCGAGACCGCCTGCTGGTCATCGCCGCCTCGATCGCAGCCCGGTGTGACATGCCTCGTATTGCGAAATATTGTAAATCAAAAATACTAGAACACAACCCGCACCACCTGATTGGCAAGTGGGAAACCGTGGAAGCAGCTCTAGAAGATTCGGATTTCCTGCATTTGCTGCGAAGCGTCCAACGACAATACCCTCAGGAAAAGGCAGAACGTCTATTGGAGATGCTAGGGATCGAGCGTGGAGCGGAGCGTCAAGCGTACTATTCCGACGAGGAATTCGCTGCGTCGCTGTTGGGCATCACCGGACGGGAATTGGACACGCTGTAAACCGGCAGGACCGCAGGAACTCACTGCTTCGCACCCGCCTCATCTGGAACGTACCAAATACAGATCGTCACATGTTGAGCTTTGCCCGGTCGAGAGCTTTCTGATTGGGTAATCCGCACGATTTCCCCCTTGTTATCAGATAACCAATCGTTGATCATGTCTTGCAGGGCCGAATCGCTAACGGTCGACCCCTCGCCACTCGCGTGTGTGAAAATTCTAACTCTTTCTCGCATGATGGGTTCCTCCTCCTCCAAATTCTTAATGTACCCGGCGCCGCTCTCCATGGGAAGGGGGGTGTCGGACGACGAGCCTGGATCACGCGAGGCCTTCTGCCAACATTCTATTGGCTTCGGCACGCAACGCGTCCAACAGTTGATCCAAGTCCCGGGTGGTTGTCAGCGGGTTGATTATGGTCACTCGCAAGGCCCCGATTCGATCAACGTTGGTCGAGACGATGTAGAAGTCGCCTGACTGAATTAGCCGCCGTCGCAACTCTAATTGAAAACGCCCTAAATGTTCGGGGGATGTACCCGTCATGCCTGCGGGGACGTGCCGAAAGACGACGATGTTGCACTGAGGTTCGTGCAGCGCTTGGAAATCCGAGGCCGCCAATAGCTTCTCGTACAACGCGCGGCCCATCTCGAACGTGACATCGACCATGTCAGCCAGCAATTGCGGACCGAACATCGACCAAATGCCCCACAATCCGAACGCAGCGGCGCGCTTGGTGCATTCGACCGTCCGCATCCCGCTGTCGTACTCGGCCATGCCGGGCGCCGACGGATCGAACAGATACGGGGCGTCCTGCCGAAAAGCCTCGAAGCGATGCGCCGCGTTGCGATACAAGACCAGGGCACAGAGGGCAGGGACAAACAGCATCTTATGAGCGTCCCAGACGATGCTGTCCGCACATTCGATGCCCGTGAGCAAGTGCCGATGCCGCGCGCTTAAGCACGCACAACCACCATGAGCCGCGTCGACGTGCAACCACACGTCATGTCGGCGACAGATGTCGGCGATCGTCTGCAGCGGATCGAATGCACCAATCGGAGTGGCACACGCGCAGGCTACGGTGGCTACGATCGGCTGGTTTCGCTTGCGCAAATCGCCCAGCAGTTCGTCCAATCGGTTCGGGTCCATCCGCCGTTGCGAATCCAAGCCCACTCGCAGCACGCTGCCGGTTCCCAATCCCAACATCCCAGCCGACCGCGCGACGCAATAGTGGGCGTCGCTGTGCACGACCAGCACCGGCATGCGACCATCCGTCATTACGCCTCGCTCCCAAGCATCGGGCAGGGAGACATTGCGAGCCGTCAACAGAGCGGTGAAGTTGGCCAGCGAGCCACCATGAGTCACAAGTCCCGAGAATTCGCCCACCTGCCAGCCGATCTGCTCGCCCAATCGGCGGACCATCGATTGCTCGACCGCCGTCGCCCACGGCCCCATATCATAGATCGCCATGCACTGATTGGTGACCGATCCGACGGCGTCGAACCAACCCGCGATGGGTACCGGTGGGGGTACCTGATGTCCGATGTAGTGCGGATGGTGCAGATTCAAGCCTCGTTCCAGCATCGTCGCCAACAATCGGCGAAATCGATCGACCAGCGCCGCACGGTTCCCATTTGGCGGTATCTGATCCCGGACCTCGCCGGCCTCGCGAACCAGATCCTCCGGCACATGCCACGGCAAAACCGGCCCCTGGCCTTGCTGGACCGTCGCCAGATGGTCCGCCAACGCCTCGACCAACACATGCCCAGCCTGCCTGAGCAACGTCGGATCGTAAGCGGCACGAATCCTCTCGCGAGCCTGTTCCGTGGACAAATCGGCGGTCATTCAGGTTTTCTCCCGACGCGTCTGGAGGCCGCAACATCATGAGAAAGAAGCACCGTCTTCCGTGCGAGCCTGCGTACACGAGATCCTAATCGAGACCGCCTGCCGCTCCAAGTTGGGCACCATCATTTTGGTTCTCGCGCTGGCCGGTTGTGGATGTTTCGGCAAAACGGTATAATTCGGCCTTTCAAGCTAATCGGACCAAAAGGTATTTGCGTTGCGGGCGTCGCATCGGCCCGCCGTTTGGGATCCGTGTTCAGTGACGATGAAACGCGTGCGCGGTGCGCGCGGTGATAACATGAGGAAGACCCAGTTCTAGGAGGAAAAGCATGCCCATCAAGATCGCTATCAATGGATTTGGACGGATCGGACGTTTGACATTTCGCAATTTCTTCGAGCGATCCAGCGAGTTCGAGGTGGTCGCGGTGAACGATTTGACCGATAACCGGATGTTGGCGACGCTGTTGAAATACGACAGTATCCACGGCCGATTCCCAGGCGATGTCTGCCATGACGAAGCGAATCTGATCGTCGGTGGAAAGCAGATCCGAGTCCTGGAAGAAAAGGACCCAAGCAAACTGCCTTGGGGCGAGATGAACGTGGACATCGTGATCGAGAGCACGGGACGATTCACCGCGCGCACCAACGAGAAAGGCCCCGGTTATGATGCGCACTTGGGCGCGGGTGCCAAGCGGGTGATCCTGACCGCCCCGGCCAAAGACGGCGCCGACCTGACGTGTGTCTTGGGTGTGAACGACGACCAGTTGACTCCCGAAATGAAGTGCATTTCCAACGCGAGCTGCACGACCAACTGTTTGGCGCCGGTAGCCAAAGTGTTGCACGAAAAGTTCACGTTGGAGTCCGGGTTGATGACCACGGTCCACGCCTACACCAACGACCAAAACGTGCTCGACATGCCCCACAAGGACCCGTATCGGGCGCGGGCCGCCGCCTTGAATATCATTCCCACCTCGACGGGCGCAGCCAAAGCAGTCGGGCTGGTGATTCCGGACTTGAAAGGCAAGCTGACCGGCATCGCTCTGCGAGTGCCTGTTTCCACGGGCAGCGCGGTCGACCTGACGGCGAATCTGGGCACGGAGGTTACGGCGGACGATGTCAACGCGGCGATCAAGGCCGCTGCCGAAGGGCCGTTGAAGGGCATCTTGAAGTACACCGACGACGCGATCGTGTCCAGCGACATCATCCATGACCCGCACAGCTCGATCTTCGTCTCGGACTGGACGCAGGTGCTGGGCGGCAAGGGCAAGTTGATCAAGGTTGTCAGTTGGTACGACAACGAGTGGGGCTACAGCGTCCGAACCGCCGACCTGTGCGCCAAGATCGCCGCCTGGCTGTAAGCAACGCTTGACGCTGACTACGTTCCCGTCCCGGGTGTGGTCTCGTCCATCAACCGGGACCGCAGGGCGTGAAAACGCGATTCGCGGCCGACCAAGTACGGTTGCGGATCGCGCAGACGTCTGACGGGTTCCGGCAACGCTGCCCATTGCGACTGGCACTTTTGCCGAGCTGCCTCGGCTGGGGAAGGCTGGTAGACCAGCGTCCCCTCGCGGAAGATCGGCACCAGCAGATCGTCCCACTCCGTGAGATGGTCCAGTGCTTGGGTTGTCGAACCGTCCAGCGAGACGATTCGCGGGTTGGCTTCCAACCCCGTCAACAGATCGTAGATCAGATCCGCTTCCGGCTGGCCGTCGGACCGGAAAAAACGCCGCACTTGCAACATCCCCGGATCGGACGCTTTGGCGCGTTCTTCGGAACGCTTCAGCCGATACGTCCATTCGCCGCCGGCATCCTGCAACGCGGCCAGCTTGTAGACGCCGGTCAACGCCGGTTCGTCATACGCGGTGGCCAAGCGAGTCCCCACGCCCCAGACGTCGATCGGCGCGTTTTGGGAGAGCAACCGGTCCAGTTCATATTCGTCCAGATCGCTGCTGGCCACGATCTTCGTGTCGTGGAATCCGGCTCGATCAAGGATCTGACGAGCTTGCTTGCTGAGTTCGGCCAGGTCTCCTGAATCCAAGCGAATGCCGTGAAGCCGAAGGCCTTGCTGACGCAATCGCAGGCCCGTCTGCACCGCGTGACGGACGCCTTCCAACGTGTCGTAGGTATCGACCAGCAGGGTGCAGTTGCTCGGCAACGCTTCGGCGTATCGCTCGAACGCTTGCTGCTCGTTGTCGAACGCCATTACCCAACTGTGCGCGTGGGTTCCGCGAACGGGGATATCGTACCGTTTGCCGGCCAGCACATTCGACGTAGCCGCACAGCCTCCCACATAGGCCGCTCGGCTGGCCGTGACCCCGCCGTCGGGGCCCTGCGCCCGCCGCAAGCCGAATTCGAGCACCGGGCGGCCTTGGGCGGCGCCAACGATGCGAGCGGCTTTCGTGGCGACCAAGGTCGGAAAGTTGATCAACGCCAGCAGCGCCGTTTCGATGAATTGAGCTTGGAGCAGCGGCCCTCGCACACGAAGCAGCGGTTCATGTGCGAAGACGATCGTGCCTTCGGGCACTGCGTCCACATCGCAGCAGAAACGCCATCGACTCAAGTGATCGAGAAACCCTGCCGCCAGCAGGGGCTGGCCGTCTGCGTCGCGAAGCGATTCCAAGTACGTCAGATCGCTGTCCGAAAAACGCAGCGATTGCAGGAATTCAATGGCTTGAGGCAACCCGCAAGCCACCGCGTACTGACCTGCGAACGGATGTTTTCGAAAGAACAGATGGAAGACCGCCGAGCGTTGGGCGATTTCCGCCTTCCAGTACCCGTAGGCCATGGTGACCTGGTACAGGTCGGTCAGTAGAGCGGACGGCGCTGCCTCGCTGGGGGTTATGGACATCGAGCCTGATCCCGGATTCGTGCGAACAACTGCTTGATGCTTGCGGGACGCGGACAGGGTACCGGCCGAACCGCCGGGTGGGTGACCGATTCCAATTCGCGTTGCAACCGCTCGCATTCCAGTTGCGATGCGTTAAGACGTTGTTCGATCTGTTCCACCCGTTGCTTCCACCGCCGCTGCAGTTGCTGACACTGGTCGCGCGCCACATCTCGCTGACCACGCATCAATTGGACCAGTTGATCCATTTCTTGGAGAGCCGTTTGTAGCTGGTCCGCAGCGGGGCCAGTTGGCGGTGACACGTGATCCATGCATTTGACCTTGGGGCTCGAATAGCTCGACGTGGGCTGCCGTCTTGGATAGCATCGGCAAACCGGCGCTTGGGCTGCAACCCATGGACTCGTTCCCGCTGCAGATCTCCCAGCCATCAAAAATCGACGAATCCCTACAAATCGGATTTTCCGTGCAAGCCAGTTGGTCTGATCTCGTTTGCGTTCTACGTCAAACCCGCGATGTCTATCTCGCCTGCGGATACTCGAGCAGCAGTCGATCCTCCCCGTTCACATGCGGGGCGAACAGAGTATCCTTCTTCGTTCGCAGCGCCCTCTTGATCCGGCTGACATCGTCAGCCAGGGCACGCAATACCTGAAACTGGCTTGAGCGGATGGCGTCAACAATCCTTGAAAAAGGGTTTATGTCTCCCCGAACGGCGGATTTTCTGAACTCATCCTCCCACACCCGCTTCAGCCATTCAAGCCATTTCTCGGAATGATAGTTTCGATACAGGAACTCAAGGTAATCCACGATGATGTTACCGCTGTTGCCGCCGTCCAAAGCGAAGCGAGGCGAGTGCTCGCCCTCGATATGGATATGGGCAAGTGGATGCGAAAACGGCTCGCCGAGCGTTTGATAGTCGAAGTCCAACCTGAGGTATATCGCTTCGCCCTGCTGTTCAACATAGTAAGCGTCCAGGTCGCGCGTAGCAACAATCGTTTGAATGCTGGCAAAGGCCAAACGCTGCCCTTTGAGCCAGCCAAAGCGAGCAAAGACAGCCAGATTTCCTTCCAGCGCCCAACGGCTTGGTTCACCATCACAGAATTGGTCAACCAAACGGACGAACCAGGCATGAAGATTCTCACCACGAATCCGACGAGACTGCTGCTCAACCAGATTCGGAGGAAAGCAGGTACCGGACCCGCCATAGGGCCGGATGGTCTCCAAGAACTTGTCAACGCTGGTGGAAAATGACTGGCTCGGATGCATGGTGCTCTCCTGCGAGAAACGAATCATACCAATCCAGGCCATCAGGCTCACGGGTTCCTGCGCAATAGGGCCTCAGCTCCTCGCGGTTCCCGGCGTACAACAGCTTCGAGCATAGATCCGCTGCAAGCTCCAGTGGCTTACCAAAGTCCAGCCACATCTGATGGACACCGCTAACCGGCTCCAGCGTAATACAGTCGAAGTCGCTGGCATACCGTGGTGGATCGTCTTGAACGAGTTTGGATGTCGCGCAAAACAATGGCTCGAGCCGAATTCCGAGCACGTCGAAAAATTCCGCATGAACGCGTTCGCAGAACGAGTCATGATCCGAAAAGGTGACAAACTCCAAAGTCGGTAGACTCGAAACGATATCACGGGGCAGCGACCGATCGATCAGATCGCGATACACTTCATATCGCTCCCGACGCATCCCGATTTCTGAGAGGCCCTCCAGAACTCTGTCGAGTGATGCAGGATCGGTGCCCAGTTGAGCCGCCATCCATTTCTTTGGGATCACCGATCTCTGCTGCATGAAGGCTTCGATCTCGTAGCGCGAAATTCGATCCTCCCGACGATAAGGCTGCCGTTTTTTCAGCTTGTACCATTTCCCGAAATCATGTTCCAGTTTGTCCGGAAGGGGCCAATGCAGCCCGTAGTAGTCGCGGACATAAGCGAATGGAACATCTGGGCCGTGGCGAAGCATGGCAAATCGCTCTCGCTCTTGTATCTGCATGATCCGTTTCCGTTTCGTTCCTGCGGGGTTTCAAATACGTACTGTGAGATTTTATTATCATCTTCAGCGTTACCGTTGAAAATCGCCTTAGGCGTCGTTCTCGAGCGAATCTGATCCTTACGTGGCTGATTCTCGTTTCGCGTCCCGGTCCTGCGACGGGTCGAAGTTGACCATGAACGATATCGATGGGTTGAACGTGGTCAGGTGTTTCTTGTCATTCGCAAGCGATCTTCTGACGTTTATGGCAAGAGCCCCGGTGGCCAGCAAGCTGCGAATGGCCTAGAATGCCCGTCGTACGCGGTTTTACGATTCGAGAACCTTTTGCATTTCGAGATGGCGAGCCTTCATGAAAGTCAAGCAATTGCCCGAGCGGCATCAGATCAAGCAGGCGGATACCTGGGATCTTAGCAGTCTGTTTCCTAACGATCAAACATGGGAGGAGGCTTTCGAGCAATATGGTGAACGAATCGCCGATTACGATCGTTTTCGCCGTCGCTTGAGCGAAAGTCCCGCTGTGTTGGCGGAGTGCCTGGCCCTGGATGCGGACCTGGATCGCTTGGGCGAGCGACTGGGGACGTATGCTTTTCTGAAAACGACGGAGGATCAGACCAATAGCCATTATCAGGGACTGATGGCTCGCTTTCAAAACGTGGCAACTCGCGCCGGCCAGGCGGCCAGCTTTATCCGCCCCGAGATCCTGGCCATGGCCGCAGCCAAGCTGAACGCCTGGTTGGAAGACGCCGACCTGGCAGCGTATCGCCTGCTGTTGCAGCGGATCATCCGCTTCAAGAAGCATACGCTGGGCAAGAAGGAGGAAGAACTGCTGGCCATGCAGGGCGAGATGGCCGGGTCGGCGGCGAAAGCCTTTCGGCAATTGCATGACGCGGACCTGAAGTTCGGGATGGTGACCAACGAGAAGGGCGAGCGCATCGAGCTGAGCAATGCAACGTTCCATCAACTGCTGTTGTCGCCCAAACGAAACGTCCGCCGAACCGCCTTTCGACAGTACTACGAGCAGTTCCAGGCCCACCAGAACACCCTGGCGGCAACGCTCAGCGGGTCGATCCTGACCGACGTATACTACGCCAAAGTCCGCGGCTACGAGAGTTCGCTAAAGGCGGCTCTGTTCCCGGATAATGTGCCGATCGATGTCTACGACAACCTGATCGCTGCGGTTCACCGGCAACTGCCTTCGGTGCATGGCTACTTCGATCTGCGACGCCGAAAGATGAAGCTGAAGGACATCCACCATTACGACACCTACGCTCCCATCCTGAGCGAAGTCAAGGTGCGACGGACCTGGAACCAGGCGGTGACGGACGTGGTTCGAGCGCTCGAACCGCTGGGCAGCGAGTACTGCCAAGTGCTGGAAGAAGGCCTGAAAGGCCGTTGGTGCGACCGATACCCGAACCGGGGCAAACAGAGCGGTGCGTTCAGTTGCGGTACGTTCGACGGCGATCCGTACATCCTGATGAATTACAAGCCAGAGGTGCTGGAAGATACGTTCACCCTGGCTCACGAGGCCGGGCATTCGATGCACTCGTACTATTCGGCGCGTCACCAGCCCTTCTTGTATTACAACTATACCATCTTCGTCGCGGAAGTCGCCAGCACGTTCAACGAGCAACTGCTGTTCCGGTACTTGATGCAGCGGGCTCGCGATGATCGTTATCGCGCGTATCTGATCAGTCGCGAGATCGATAGCATCCGCGCCACGATCGTGCGGCAGACCATGTTCGCTGAATTCGAAAAGATCACGCACCAGATGGCAGAAAACGGTCAGCCGTTGACCGTCCAGTCGTTCCAGGACGCCTACCGCGGTCTGTTACAGCAGTACTTTGGTCCCGACTTTGCCTTGGACGACCAATTGGCGTTGGAGTGTTTTCGCATCCCGCACTTCTACCGAGCGTTCTACGTCTACAAATACGCCACCGGGCTGGCCGCCGCCATTGCACTGAGCCAACGCGTGCTGAACGGCGGCCCGACGGAATTGGACCAGTACTTGCAGTTCCTGCGGGCCGGCTGTTCCAAGGACCCCCTGGATCTGCTGCGCGACGCGGGAGTCGACATGAGCCAACCCGAGCCGGTCGAGACGGCGTTGAAACACTTCGACGCCCTGGTCCGGCAATTGGACGACCTGCTATGACGCATCGTACTTCAGTGATGGCAGCGATTCCGCCTCCAGGCGGCTGATGCCCGTCGTCCGCGAATCGCGGAGCACGCTTTCGCTGGCCATGCCGCCGGATCCCAGGATCTCCAGCAGATCATCCAGATCGCGCAACCCCAACCGCTGGACCGTCTGTCGGCACTGATGAGCCGACAACAATCGGCTGCGTTCCAGCAAGCTCAGGAAATCACCGATAGCGGATGGTGCATCAAATCCTGTTGTCGTGATTGCCGCACGCAACTCGATTTTCTGCTGGGCTTTCGCTTTGTCGCCTTGAATGAAGATTTTTCGTTGATCGGAACCGACTTGCTGGAAGGCACCAGCAGTTATGATGTCTCGACAAACAATTATCTGTACGGGCTACGGATAGGCGGCCGCATGACACAATGGATGGGCCCATGGGCGGTGCGAGTGACGGGCAAAGCAGGGTTGATGCTGAACGACGCCGGGCAACGACAAACGGTGAACGATTTCCCGGATGGTTTTGTGGTGCGTCAAGTGCCCGGGGTCAGCGGAAACTCGGCGGCCATGTTAGGCGAGGTCGAACTGACGCTGATGCGCCGCATCACGAACGTGTGGTCGATCCGCGGAGGCTACACTGTCCTGGGGTTGGGCGGTCTCGCGCTGGCTCCGGACCAACTCGACTTCACGTTCACCCCCGCCAGCGGAACGGGTCTGGCAACGAACGGTTTCGCGCTGTTCCACGGGGCCCACGTCGGGTTGGAAGCGATTTGGTAAGCCATCCCGAGGACCAACTTTCCCACGTCGTTCGATATCCGGATCTGCTCTTTGGGGCTTAGGAAAGCGCCTTTTCCCAGGCCTCCATGACGTCTTCGGCGATCACAGCCAGGTCGAGTTCCCAATCCCAATCGCAATTCTTCGCGTCCTCTGCATCGTATTCCACGGGCCTTCCTGTGCTTCGCTTTGGTACGCTCAAGGCCGAAACCGCGTCGGTTTGGTCGTGCGCAGTATCTGCGAACACGCGATCAACTGCTTGAGATTCAGTAGGTTCGGCGGGTGCCCGGGCGAAGTGTTGCTTTGTTGTACCGGCCGGCCCGGCATCCGATATCGGCAACTCGAAAAGCCCCGAACCTGGTACCGATAACGCGTTTGAACTCGCAACTTCGTCAGCTTCCGCCTCGCCCCCAGTTTGTCCCCGCCGTCCGTTGACGTGATTGATCACCTGCAACACGTCTCTCGGTTCGACAAAGCCCGATTGAGTCACGTCGGGGTAATAGGTTCCCGTCGGCTGGCCTGTCAGTTCTACGATGCCGTGGTGCAAGTTCAGTTTGTTAATCAGGATCAGGGCGTCAAGCGGCGACACCTTTTCATCGCCGTTTACGTCCTCGGGCAACGAAAAATTCGTCCAACTTGCCGATGGCGGCGCGCCGCCATCAGGCGGCGTGGGGCTTGCGGTTCGTAAATCGGCGACGAAATAGGCATTGGCGAAATCCGATGGGGTAGGCTGGTTTCCAGAAAACTGGCCAACCAGGGCGGCTGGCGTGGTCGCCTCGAATACTTTGATCGTTCCCGTCGTTCCGTTGGTTCCTTGACCAGTAACGATTACATCGGCCCACCCATCGCCGTTGGAGTCGACCCCTGCCACCCGCACCGGCGCGTTGTAGCTTGGCGTCTCGTCTTGCGAGTAGGCGACGAAACTGAGAATGGTCGATTTTGTTGGTACGTTGCCATCCAACACCTCGACGATCGACCCACCCAATACCGACGTTCCGACGATGATGTCCGGGATCAGATCCCCGTTGACGCGTGCCACGTCCAATGAGAGTCCGCCTAGGTAGCTGGGGGTAAACGGGTGGAACGTTCGCACGGCTTGCAGCGTCCCGTAATCGAACACTTTGACTGTCGGTCGCATCCCCGCTTCGTTCCCAACGATGATTTCGGCGGTTCCATCCAGGGTGGGATGGAACAGCGTTCCTTCCAATTCGCCCATGTCCGCTGCAGCCAAGACCACCCCCCCGATGAAACTCGGGCCGAACGGATAGAAGCTCTTATCCTGCTCGAACGCCAGCGGGGAACCTGGTGCTGGGTCCGTGACGTTTCGAAAGACGACCACCTGGGAACCTTGGAAGCTCATCCCCGCAATCAAGTCATTGCGGCCGTCGCCATCCACGTCACCGACCGCAATGTCCACACCGCCCAAGAAGGATTCCGGAAAGACCCGAACCTCGTGCAGCAGAGTCCCCTCCAAATCGAAGATGCGAACATCGGGCGTCGAATTTCGCCCCCGGACGGCCACGATTTCCGGCGCCCCATCGCCCGTCAGATCTCCCGTCGTGATTCGGACCCCGCCCCGATACTCCTCATCGAACGCCAGGAATCGCCCGACCAACTCCCCCGTTTCCCGGCCGACCAAATGAATCCAAGGCAGACTGGCATTCGTCTTGTCCGGCCCGATCACGATCAAGCTGTCGATCACAATCGACGCCGAATCCTCGTTATTCTCGAGATTAACGTCCACTATCCCGGGTGGCGGGATTACCTGGGCAACATTCGTCAACGTCCCGGTTGCACTGGGACTCAACACCGCCGACACCTGATAGGTAATCGTGCTGTCGACCTTCATGTTGACGGTGTCGTCGATATCTCCAGAACCATTCACCGTGTTGCCGAACACGGTGCCCGTCACCGTGCTGGTATAGCTGACGTCGACCAGCAACGGCGAGAACACATCGATGATCCGAGCCCCAGTCACATTGCTCGGCCCAGCGTTGCTCACAACGATCGTAAAAGTTACCGGCCCTCCCGGAACTGCGCTCGTCGTCCCGCTGGTCTTAATGATCTGCAAATCCGCGACCCGCTTGAGTCCCGCGTCCACGTAATCGATGGTGTCGCCGGACTGGACCGTGAACTGCACCGTTTTGCCGTCACTGTCCGCGTCGGAATTGTCCCCGTCGGTCAGCACGCCCGTCTGCTTGGTGAACACGAAATCATCGGGAGCCACGAACTGCACCGAGTAGGTGCCGGGCGCCACGTCCGTGA
>SKKK01000451.1 GCA_007121535.1 Planctomycetaceae bacterium
AGAGTGCACAGAGAATCCTGCCTCAGCAGCGTGGCATCGTCGTTTCGCGCCAATACGAAGCGGTCCTCGTTCAGGATCGCCAGATACGGATCGAAGAACGTATAACCAAGGCGAATCCCCTCGACTTCCGCCGAGATCCGCTCGCCCTGTTTGGCCTCGATCACGAAATAATCGACGTCCTCGTTTTCCACCACGCCACTGACCGTGCTGTTCATGGGAATCGGTTGCGGCGAGGCGAAATCATCGTTGGGCTCCTCTTCGGGAACTTCCGGCAAAGCACCCACGGTGAACGTCCGCAAGTTGCTGACGCCCGAGGCACAGCGGAGTCGCACGGCATGGATACCGATACGACAATCCGGGGCGATCTTCAGCGTCGCGTTGACGCGATTCTCCGCCTCGGCCGTCATTTCGGTGACCTCGATTCCCGGCGAACAAAAGAGCAGTTCCTGAGCATCCGCCAACCGAGCACCCCTCAGTTGCACCTCCACGGTGGTTCCCCGCTGAAAACCGACGGGGCGAAGCGACGTGACCGAGGGGTCAGCCGCCATCACCAGCAGAGGGCCCGCTACGAAAACACTCACCAAAAGAGCCGCAATTCGAGAGCGGTTCATGATCACCTCTTTGTAGGAAGGTAGGCAACGCAGGCGATCCGGCACACGGACGTTCTTATATCCGTGTGCCTGGTGACTGCCAGCCCATCAGGCAGGTTAAACCAGCAACGGCTCGACGACCTTGCCGCCGTCGACAATTGGGACTGGGCGATCGCCGGGCGCCATCAGCTCGTTTCCGGCATCGATCCCCAGCAAATGGTACATGGTCGTGGCCAAGTCGGCATGGCTCACCGGCCCTTCCTCCACCTCCGATGCGGTGGGGTTGGTCGCGCCGTAGAACACGCCTCTCTTGATGCCACCACCGGCCAACATGACGCTGAAGGAACGCGGCCAGTGATCGCGTCCGGCATCCGCATTGATCCGCGGCGTACGACCAAACTCGCTGGTGACCATGACGAGCGTACTATCCAATAACCCTCGACTGTCCAAATCGGAAACCAGAGCTGCCAGTGCTTGATCCAGCGGCGGCATCAGACGCTTCATGCTGGGAGAGATGTTCGCATGATGATCCCAGCCACCATACGTCAAAGTCACCATCCGCACGCCAGCTTCGACCAGACGCCGCCCCATCAGCATTCGCTGTCCCGCTTGGTTTCGACCATAGCGATCGCGCAGACCATCGCTTTCCTGCGAGATGTCAAACGCTTCGCGTGCCTTCTGCGAACTGATCAGACTGTAAGCCCGGTCGTAAAAGGTGTCCATCGCCTGGACGCTGTCGGATTGGTCCTTCTTTGCGAAGTAATGATTCACGGCCTCCAACGCGGATCGGCGACGAGCAAAACGCTCTTCTTCCACGCCACGTGGCATGCTGAGATCTCGCACGGAGAAATTCGCATTCGCCGGATCTGCCCCTAAGCTGAACGGCGCGAACGAGGAACTCATGAAGCCGCTGCCCGCGTACACATTCGGCTGATTCGGGATGCAGACGTAGGGAGGAAGATTCTCGCGAGGACCGTATTTGTAACTGACCACGCTTCCAAAACTGGGGTACAGCAACGCGGGGCTGGGCTGATACCCGGTGAACATGTTGTGCGTGCCCCGCTCGTGAGCCGCCTCGCCGTGCGACATCGAACGGATGACGGAATACTTGTCGGCGATCTTGGCCACCTGGGGCAGAGTCTCGCAGATTACCTCGCCCGTGTTGGTCTTGACCGTCCCGAATTCGCCGCGAAATTCAATCGGGGCGTAGGGCTTGGGGTCAAACGTCTCCTGATGCGCGATCCCTCCCGGCAGGAAGATGTGGATCACGCTATCGGCTTTCGCTGGCCTCGAACCGGCATTCGCCTGGCTGGCCTGCAACTCGCGTCGCTGAAGAAGGGTCGCCAGGTTCAGACCTCCTACGGCGCCAACGGTCAAAAAACCGCGTCGACTGATCGGATTTCCGGAACACTTCATCAATCTCTTCTCCCTAGAATGTCGCTCGCTACGCCGCGCTGAACGCTTCCGTCAGGTGCGCGACGATCGAGCTGGGAACTGGAAAGACGTCCACTGTCATCCAGCGAACGCGGGTGCTGTTCTGAGTGAGACCTTGGCAGGCTCGACATGGTGGAGTAACGTTCCTTGTCGATTGTCCAAACGTGATTCCACACTGCAAGAAACCTTGCGGCGATGATGTTGGAACGCATCAACATCTAGTGATGGTACTGCTGGGACCATGCCCTGTCAATGATTCTTGCGACTCAAAACTGGATTTTTTTCGCAAAAAATTTGCGACGACATCCCGATGCCAAGACATGTTTGTCCAAGCCATTTCAAGTTGATCTCGTTATCCCGGAACATTGGTAGCCCGAAGCGTCAGCGCGGGTCCCCCCCTAATTCCGAGAATCGCGACGGGACTGTGCTCGTTTGCCGCGGGCCGAAACGTGGCCGCGAGTACGGGTCTGCAGGCCACTGGCTTGGATGCGCGCCTTTTTGGCTTTCGTCTTAGCCCGCACCTGCTTGGTACTCTTCGGAGCAACCGAGCCGATCTTGGGTTGCGCGACGGTCGGTGATGTCTTGCTGGTCAACAAGGTGCGAATCGAAGGCTTTGCGGATTTCTTGCGAGCCGGTTTCTTCTTGGATGCCTTCGCGCTCTTGGCACTCGAAGACTTGGCTCCGGCGACCGTCTTCTTTGCGGCCTTCTTGGTTGCCATCTTCGCCGGGCTCGTGTCGGTTTGCTCAGCGGGACTGAGATCGGATGGTTGTTCTGCGGCGGCCGTCGAGCTTGATTGGCTGCGTTGCTGCGTTTTGGAGATCCGAGTACGCTTCTTTTCCAGCTTCTTGCGCACTTCGGCTCGTTCCGATCGGTGTTCGGCCGCTCGCACCTGCTTGGGCGGATTTCCCGTCGCCCCTTTCGTCGTCGCCTTCTTGCCGGCTTCTTTGAGATGTTCCTGTTGCTGTTCCAGACGCTGCAACACCTCGGCAAACAAATCGGCCTTTTGCCGGCTGCGTTGATTCTCCTGGGTCACTCGAGCATTCTGAGCTGCCTGACTGCGGCGTCGCTGGCCGGTCGCCAGATCCCGCCACTTGTTCCGCAGTTTTCGAGCCAGCGTGATATGCTTCTTGACTTCAGCAGGGCTCAATTGAGTCAACGTGGTGCGGCGAGTCGCCTCGATCACTTCCAGCTCTTCGGCGGTGCAGATCTTTCGAGCTTGAACGAAATTGATGGTGGCCATGAGTTGCTTCGACTCCTTGGAAAACCCGGAACGTTCGCTCGCGACCCAGCCATGGCTTCAAGCATCATGCATGAACCCGCTTCGAGAACGTCTCGACACCACGCAACGTTCGTCCCTGTGTTCCACACTTTAGGCATCGTTGACATGAAACGTCAAGGGGCGACGGGAACAGCTCGCTCAAGCTTCGGGGTACGAGTCTTTGGACTAGTGAATTGTCCAGGCGAAATCTTGGGGTCGCGATGAGTGAGCGGCACGGCGCTAGCCGCCGGTTTGGTGATTCGGTGCGTGGTTCCCGGTGGGATGGGGTCGCGATGAGTGAGCGGCACGGCGCTAGCCGCCGGTGGCGTCCAGAACCGGCGGCGAGCGCCGTGCCGCTCACAATCCGCATTCGTCGCCTAGACAACGCACTAGCGCTCTGACTCGACCGCCGTCCTTGATGGCGCTTTCCCGCGGGTGCTTTGATGAAGGTGTTGCAAGGCCTCTTCCACCCGGGCGATCTGACGATCATCCAGCTTCGAGCCGCCAAAGCGGACTTGGTAGAATGCATCGATCACGCATTGGGCCGACTCGTGCAATGGCGGTTGTCCCGCCATGCCATTCAGTCGATCTGCAGCGTGCCGGGCGAACTCACGCGGAGTTTGGGCCGGCGGTCGTTCGAGGCCTCTTTTCAGCAAGAGGCTCTCCCAACGCCGATAGAAGTCGATGGGATGGCTTGTTTGACCGTTGCCCCACCAGCGCTTCGCGGATCTGCGGTCGCGCCCTCTCCAGTTTTTCCCCAACCGGTGTTGGCGGAAGGTCCACCATGCGAACGCCACGATCGCCAGCGACGCGGCGATGATCCAGGGCAGCGCCAGGGTGATCAATTGCCGAGGCGTGCCCGAGAACTGGCCGTCTGATCTCGCCTCGCCCATCCGTGTCAACGTGTCTCGCACCGTGGTGAGCATGGGTCGGTAGATCAGCGAAAACTGTTGCGTGCCGCTCATCTGCATCACGTGCTGTGTCCAGGCGGTCTGCATGGACGTCCGCCAATCACGCCACCGCTGTCGGAGGTATTCCGCCAGCGTCAGCTCGCTCAAACTGGACGGTGACGGATCCAGACGCAGCCACCCGCCGTGCGACCAATCGAATAACGGATGCCGCTGATGAACGTCCGCCGGGATAGCCTCGGCCGGAATATACGCCTCGACCCAGGCGTGCGCGTGGGACTGGCGAGCCCAGTAGCGTTGATCCAATTGATTGAATTCGTCGGTCTTGAACCCCACGACCACTCGCGAAGGCAAACCTTGGCTGCGCAGCATCAGAGCCAACGCGGACGCGAAATATTCGCAGTGGCCTCGCGGATCGTTGACGATGAAATCCTCGATCGGGTCCAACGCCGGGTCGCGGGGCTGTTCACCCAGGCGATAACTGAATCGAGGCGAAGAGCGCAGGGCTCGCTCCAAGGCCCGCGCCCGACCCATCAGATCGCTGGGCGGGACATTCGCCTGGTCCATCCACTCTTGCGCCAGTCGAGCCAGTGCGGGGAAGGATTCGGGCGACCATTCCATGAGGGGCGCCAATTCGACCGGGGCCACAGCAGGCGCCAGAGCCGCTTGCTGGCCATCGACCAACTCGGCGGTGACCAACTCGTAGTTGAACGCCCGTCGCACGATCGTCCCAACGCGTCGAAATCGCTGCGCGTCCGAGTCAAACCGCATTCTCACGTCACGATTGACCCGGATGCTGGGCCACACGTAGAACAGGTCGGGTCGATCCATCGGCTCGACGCGGAATTCCTGACGGATCAACTCCATCGGCGCATCTTGGCGCTCGAATTCGGTGTCGACGGCTTGAAGCATCAAGTCGGACGGATTGTCGACCGGCGACACCCATTGCCAACTACCCCCGCTGTATCGATTCAGCACTGCGCCGCGCAGGAAAAGGGTGCCGACCAGCGGCACATCCGCATTGTCTCGGTGTCGACGTAAGCGGACGGCTAACACCTTTTGCGTATTCTCCAGCGTGGAACCCACTTCACCGAGTTGGACCTGATCGTCGTATCCGACGCTGCGCTGCAACGTGAGCGGAGCCGATTGCCACGATCCGGTGCCGCCACGAATCAGCGACACGTTCACGCCGCCAAAGCGAGGTGTCGTCAGAAAGACAACCGCGCCAATCAGCAAACAAGCCACGGTCATGCGGCCAAAACGCCACCAATACTCGGCGCCGAAAGGTTCGGAGCAAGACGACCTAGCGGCGTCCACAAGCACCGGCTGAAAGAGTTCCCCGGACCTTCCGCGCGATCCCAAGAGCCGTGCCGGGTGCTGGCCATCAGGCTTGTGGGATCGCCCCTCATGTCGCTCGGAAGTGGGATGCAACCTCAGGTACAGCGACAAGGGGCCGACGATCAACGTGCCCGCCGCCACGCCCGCTACCTGCCACCAATCGGTGCGCAGCCCCGCTTCGTAGGCCGTTCGGCCACCGTGCGAGCCTTCCGCCGAGCGGCTACGCTGTTGCTGACGATGGATGCCCAACAAGTTGAGCGTCACCAATAAGAAAAACAGGTACGTGGCCAACACCAAACCGAAAAGGGGACCATGGTAGAACGCGCAGGCCAAAAACGTCTGCAGCAGGCTGAGACTGAATAGGTCCCAATGAGTGCGACTCGTTTTCCGCTCGAACATCATCACGACTTGCAGGCCGATCAGACCTTCAGCGGCCACCGCTGCGTCCGGCGCACCGGTGACCTGAGCGAAACGCCAGATCGCAATCGCCACCGTTCCCAGCACCGCGACGTTGATCACCCACCAGTCCAACACGATCTGGCCGAAACGATCGCAGAATCGAAGGGACGCTCCGGCGAGCAAAGCCACGACCAGCGGCAACCAATAGTTGCCCTGTCCCATGCCCACCATGGTGGCCGAGAGCACGGCCATGGCTGCCAAATTCCAATTGATCCGTTGCTGAAGATCCAACTTAGCCTGCCTTGAAATACTCGGAAAAACGTCGCTCCAAGGGCCCGATTATCTGCCAGTAAGTGGCCAGATGAGCCGGCGCCGTGTCGCTCCAATTCTTGGCCAGCAAAGTGCCGGCACGAGGACTGACCACCACGATCTCGGAAGGCCCGGAAAACTCTTCCGCCACCGACTCCCAAACCGCCCCTTCGTCGACCTGATGAGTCGCGCTGGCCACCGCCAAACGATCGAGCGCAGCAGATTGTACGGCGGCGTTGGTCGAACCTTGGATCGTTTGAGGCGGCGAACCCGTCAAAGTCAATCGTAGGTGAAAGCCGGGCCGATGACAAAGATCGCTGACCACCGTGGCCGCGAAACTAACGATCAACTCCACCCGCTGCAAATCCTCCCACTCAGGCCGCTCCGGTTGCCACAGGTCGACCACAAGGATGAAACGCTTGTCGCTCGGCTGTTCAAACTGACGGACGATCAACTGACCCTGCCGGACGCTGCGCCGCCAGTGAACCCACCGCGAACTGTCGCCCGGTTGCCACTGCCGCACCGCGTAAAAGTCCCCAGGTGCGCGGCCCGCTCGACGAGAACCGGTGGTGCCCTGTGGCACAGGAAAGTAGCGTCGCTGCCACGCCGATGACAAGTGGCCCAACCTGGGATAAACCGTCAGTGCCGTTTCGTCATGCAACCATCTTCGGGCGCTGATCAGGCCAAAAGGAAAACGCGACGAGATCCGTAGCGGACCAAATCGATACCTGCCTCGTTGCGGCATCATGATCCGATAGGTCAACCGCCGATGCTGTCCGCCGGGCACCGACGCGAAAAACAGCCGTGGTCGTAGTTCCTTGACCGGCTGGCCGGTCCATTCGCCTCGCATCCGATCTTGCACAGCAACTACCCAACGAGATCTCTTGTTGCGATTGTCCACCTGGATATCCACCGGGATTGCTTGACCTGCTGTCACCGTGCCAACCAAATGACGCGAAACTTCGATGCCCTTAAGCGTCCTTTTACTAAGCCAGAGATTCAGCAGCAAAGGACCAGTCAAAAGCCCAGCCACCAGTACCAGCAAATTGGCCCCAAAAGTTACCGCCCAAAGGAAGACACCAATCACCATCAGCGTGTAATAAGTGCCTTCTCGGCAAAGCATCCTTCGAAAGTACAGCGGCCTCATGCAGTTTCCCCAGGCGTAAAAGAGCGGTCAACCGGTTCATTCCTTAGTATTTCGCGAAAGCTCGTCTTCGTCAACTTACGGACTCGCCAACCCCAACGCCCTTCCGGGGGGATTGGCGAAAGGATACGGTCGATGGTATGCACCAACGGAGTGCGGTCGAGCGAAGCGATGCCGCGTCTTGATGGAAGACTTGATGACGGAGTCCAGGCAATTCGACCGGCAAGAGTCGCCTAGCGACAATCGAATTCTCGAATTCACGACATTTGCTGAAACACACTGGTTTCCGCCGGAGCCCGCGATAGGCTCGTGCTCGATTGTGCGAAGCCGATTACGATAACGAGCACGAAGGCTGCCTGGGTTGCGGGCGTCAGTCCGCGTTCGGAAAGACAACGATCGCCTTGTGCGGCACGGTGGGACAAGCGACTTCACAAGCGCCGCAACCATTGCAGCGGTCCAGGTCGACGCGTGGTTCGGTGGTGTATTCGATTTCGCAGAACTCGTACCGGATCGCTTCGTACGGGCACTCGTTGCGGCAGATCGAGCACTCGCGTCCGTCGCCCAACCAACACACGTCGATATCGACTCGCGGGATTCCGATGCGGGCCTGCAGCTTGTCTTCCAGCGTTCGCCGGGACAACGCACCGCTGGGACAGACTTCGGTACAGGCAACGCAATCGGCGCGGCAGTAATCGCCTTCGAATCGGATCGTGGGCGCTAACAGGCCTGCCAGGCCGCGTTCCAGGCCATCGGCATGGATGATGTGCGCCGGACACACACGCGAGCAATTGCCGCACCGGATACACAAGCCGAGGAAATCCAAATCGCCGATCGCGCCCGGGGGACGCAGGGGTGCGGGAATACGCGCTCGCACGCGGCCAGCCAACGACGCCCAGACGGCCCCTAGCGACAGCCCCAAGACCGTTCGCCGAGCGAAGCGGCGACTGGGGCTGTGTACTGGCGGCGGATCGTGGTTGTGCGAACGGTTCCACCAGCGACGTGGCTGGGCCAACAGATCCTGGAAACCGCCCAGCGGGCAGACGTGCCCGCACCACAGATTCGGCCAGGCCAAACCAATCAACACGACCACGGGTAAACCGGCTACGCTCAGCCACCAGCCGATGTCCCAATTCGGATCGCCCAAGCGGAAGAAACTTGACATCAGCGCCAAGGGGTCCATCCACAAAAGCATAGGGTATCCCAAACAGGCGCCGCCCAAAATCAGCAGGGCGATCCACTGGCCGAGCGCTGGCGACCGTGCATACGAACGACCGCAGCGTCGTCCCAGACGGCTGGCGGAATCGGCACACAGCCCGGTGGGACACACCCAGCGGCAGAACCAGCGGTGGCGAACCAGGGCAATCAAGCCTACCACCAACCCGATCCCTGCCATGGCCGGCACCGTCCACGTGGCCAGCACGGCAGAAGCCGCGACCAGCGGGCTGAACGAAGGAACGACAACCAGAGTGTTTGTCTCGGGCATCCAAAGCATCAAGAACGCAATCGCTGCCAGCATGCAGACGATCCGCACGCCCCAGCGAACGGACGAGACATTCCAGCCTATCGCTTTCATCGAATCAACCCAGGTACGCATCCTGGTCCCGCAACAAATTTTGAACCTTGGCCACTTCGACTTCCCGCGGCGTGCATCCATCGGCGGCACACACGGCCGCCGCGGCACCCGCAGCATGCCCGGTGACAAAGCAATTGGGGATCAGACGCACCAGGTCGGCCATCCGCATCTCGGCGTCGATGCATCGTCCGGACGCCAGCACGTTGTCAACCGTCCGCGGCAGCAGCGATCCGTAGGGGATCTGCCACTCGTCGTGCTGTCCATTCTCCGAGCCGCCAACGCCCACCACATCCGGAAAACGTTTGCCGGCCCGCAAATCCTCGCGAGTCAACGTGTGAAGTCCGTGCAACACGCGCGTGATCCGGACTCCCAACTGCGGCGCAGTTTCGGTCAAATAAACTTGCTCGTAGCCGGGAACCTTTCGAGTCCGTTGGATGTTCTGCCATATGAACTTGCGATGATTCAACTCCATCCGCGTCAACGTGGCCACACACAAGCCATCGACCTCCGGACCTCGCATATTCACCCAATTCACTCCCGGCACCGGAGTGACGCCTCCCAGCGGACGCGGTTTGGGCGACAGTTTGGCCCGCTCGGCGTCCACTCGATCCAGGTTGGCGATTCGAGTGACCAATCCGACGTTATGCGAGCGATGCTCGAATTCGGCTCCCGCCGCCGCGAATAGATCACCGTCCCCGGTGGCATCCACAACCACTTTCGCAAGGATCGCTTGACGACCCGACTTGCTCTCGAACACCGCACCGCGCACGGCGTTGCCTTCCATGATCGCATCAACGCCCCAGCAGTGCAGAAACACGTCGATCTTGGCCTCGTCCACCATCTCGACCATCAGGTATTTGGTCGCCTCGGCATCGACCGTTGGATTCGTACCCGGCCGCCGGTTGACGATCGCGCCTTCCATCTTGTCCAAACGCCGCATCATCTCTTCCCCGATGCCTTGGCAGACCTGTTTGCCCCCCGTGACAATATGGCCCAAAATCAGCAACACCAGCCCGCCAGTCCAAAGGCCGCCGAAATGCCCGTACCGTTCCACCAGACACACATCGGCGCCAGCCCGCTTGGCTGCGATCGCCGCACATACGCCCGCCGATCCGCCACCGACCACCAGCACGTCCGTGGTGTGGAGAACCGGTAATTCCCGTTCAGGCTGGATCACGCGGCCGTCGACGATCGCGGGGTTCGCCCGACCTGCCTGGACCTGATTGCTGGCGATAATCGAACTCTGGAAGCCACTCTCTTGAGCCCCCGCTCGACTGCCGGGCAACGCGGCTGCACCAGCGGCTAATCCGGAACCTCCCAAAATGCGCAACCAGTCACGTCGGCTGATCGAATGGCTCATCTTCTGGACTCCTTGCTAACGAGTGTCAAACCAAAGGCACATGTATACGGCGGCATCCTGACGGTGCCTCCTGCTGTCTACGTCCATCATGCCAGAACGCCCCGCGCGACACAACAACCCGGCATTAATGTCCGTTTAATTCAAATTCAGTTTGGTGCCAAATCCAGTTTTGTAACGGGGTCAAGGGGTCAGGTCTTGACATTTAACTTTTTCGGCAGAGAGACTCGCCACAAAGCTGAATGTCAAGATCTGACCGTAAACACAACAAAAAGTTAAATGTCAAGACCTGACCCCGAAC
>SKKK01000364.1 GCA_007121535.1 Planctomycetaceae bacterium
ATGAGTGAGCGGCACGGCGCTAGCCGCCGTTGGCGTCCAGAACCGGCGGCTAGCGCCGTGCCGCTCACAATCCGCATTTTTCGCCTAGACAACGCACTAGTTGCATCAATCTTACCCAAAGCGCCGCACATCGTAACCCGAAGCGTCAGCGAGGAGATATGCCGGATTTCCAATCCTTCCTGAACTTTGTCTCCACCTACGGGCACACAACTCGGTGGGATTTCCTGATGCCATGCGGTATGATGGAAGAAGCGTCGACAATGAGTGAAATCCGTCGTAACACTGAGTTGAGATGAAACGCGATCGGCCGAACAACCGAGTGGATTTCCAACAGTTGGTGGACCAGCACCTGGACCGCATTCATCGTGCTGCGTTGGTATTGAGCGGCAATCCGTGGGATGCCGAGGATCTGGTGCAAGAGACCTTCCTGCTGGCGGCTCGAAAAATCGATGGCTTCCGTGGCGACAGTACTCCCTATACTTGGCTGTATGGCATCCTGCTGAATATCGAGCGGAGACATCGTCGCCGTTACGGCACGTGGCGCCGCAAGCTGGACACGCTGTATCAAAGCTACGACCCGCGATCTCACGCGGTCCCGAGTGCCGAGCGAGCGGCGCAGGTGGCGGAATGGAAGGAAAGCCTGTGGTCCCAGGTGGCACGTCTGCCCGACGCCCAGCGTCAGACCTTGGTATTGCGGTTTAGCGAAGGGTTGCAATATGAAGAAATCGCCCAAGTGCTGAGCGTGCCATTGGGCACCGTCAAGTCGCGGATTCACCACGGGTTATCGAGGCTGCGGCAGCAACTGCAGGCGGATGGCGAAGCGTCCGTCCTGCCTTCGGAGTTCATCGAGGACTTGAGCTATGCGGTCTGATCGTGCAGACGAATTGGGATCCCGCCTGCGCCGTGACGCGGCACGCTTGGCGGCTCGATATCCGGCACGAATGCCACGGTTGCTCTCCGGGCATGGCGGTCGCCCGCGTTCGTTCCTGTCAGTCGTTCCTTTCGTATTGGCGTCGGCTGCGATATTGATCTTGATTGCCGTTAACAGACAGCCCAGCAGCAACGAATCCGGTGTCGCCCAACCGCGCAGCCTGGCCGACGCGACGGATCAGACAATCGCAGACTCGCCAACCGACTTCGCCGATGCCGCGGCTTCGACGGTTTCGGGCGATCATGGGGCGAACCCCGCCGCGCTGGTGCCAGCCGATGTTTTGCAGTGGGAATCTCCGGTTTTCCTGTTGGAGGTCTCTGATCCAGAATTGGAGGCCTTATTGGACTTGTGGGAAACCGATCGTACGGAACCTACCCGTCTATCGATTTAGATGGAGGTCGATCGCCGGATGCAACCGCGTTTTTTCACCATCTTGCTCTTGGCGATTGGCCCCCTGGCCGCTACGGCCCAAGAAACGCCCTTGCCATCGCTGGAACAGGCTTCGCGAAAGCTGCTGGACGCCACGGTGACCGTTCGCGTCCGCAATCTGTCCGGGGACGAGGACGGGGGCAAGCCGGCCGAGGGCAACCCCGACCCGGATCCGGTCGTCGCGGGTGTGACGGTTTGTACGGGAGTCGTGGTCGACGATCGGCTGGTGATCAGCCCCGTCTTCGCCGTGGCGGACTCGCAGGTGCGAATCACCCTGCGCACAGGGCAACAATTGACGGCCGTCGCAAGAGTCTTGGATCAATACACGGGCCTGGCGTTGCTGGAGACCGAGCAAGATCTGCCTGGAAAGATCGCTTGGACCGACGATCCTCCCGCGGTCGGAGCTTGGGTGTTGAGCGCTGCGGCCTGGGGTACCGAAGGGCCGGCGGTATCGGTGGGCATCCTGGGCGCCAGGCAGCGAACGCTGGCGGGCACGAATTATCCGCCGCTGCTGCAATGCGACCTGCGAACCGCCGAGACTTCCAGCGGCGCCGGCGTGGTCGACAGTCTGGGGCGTCTGATCGGCATCGTGGTCGTTACGGACGCCCTGCACGATCATCGAGGATGGACCTATGCCGTGCCGATCAACCACTTGCAACGTCTGATCACCGTTCGCGAAGAAGATCCCGATCGGCCCGGAGTCGTCGTCTTGAAGCGCCGCCGACCGGTAATTGGCATGGTCTTGGATGGGGCGGAGGATGGGGTGGTGGTCAGCCGAGTGTTTGGCGAAAGTCCGGCGGAACGAGCCGGGATTCAGGTCGGCGACCGGATTGTCGCGGCCGACGGGACCCTGATCCGCTCGGTCTATCAGGCCGTCCGACCCATGTTGTACAAACAGCCCGGTGACACGATGACTTTTCAAATCCAGCGCGACCGACAGACGATCGAGGCGACCGTGGTGTTGGGCGGCGGTATCGAGTTGCCTGCCGCGCCGTTCGCCAACGTTCGCCAGTACCTGCAGCCCGCTCTGGACGTGCGTCAAGTCGGTCAAGGATCCTATCAGGCTCGGCGAAACCAGCGACCCACGCGCAACGACCTTTCCCCGGAACCGGCCGGCAATCCGCCCGATGACAGCGATCGCCTTGCAACGGAATCCGAAGCGGTCCGTCAGCTCCGGAAAGATGTCCAACGATACCAGCAGTCGATCGTCGCCCTGCAACGGAAGCTGCTGGACCAGCAAAAACAGATCGACCATTTGCAGCGACAAACGGCCCCACCCGCTCCGAACCCCGAATAGCGCGACGAAGCACCCGGCCAGATATTTCTTGGTGGAATCGGGCGAAAGGGGTCGGGAGTGGCGTGTTCAATTTGTCGCATTCTGGCCTGATTTCGCGTTTTCTCGCATACCTGTTTCCGTTCCGTGAC
>SKKK01000218.1 GCA_007121535.1 Planctomycetaceae bacterium
AAGGCTACCAATGTCGCCGGATATGATCTGGACACGGGAGCATTGACGGGACTTTATCACCCGCGTTTTCATCTTTGGGAACAGCAATAGGGGAACAGCAATAGGTGCCACCCATTTATCAAGGCTCCATTTGTCAAGGTCCCCTACTTTGACCAACCGTGTCACTTTACTAGTGATGGTGCCTGGCAGGTGCCACCAATCCGTACCGCTATCTTTGCCAGCGAATGGCATTTTGCCTTGCCTTGGACAGTGCACGGAATGCGTTCCGCTCTACTTAGGTTCCTGTTGTAATGCTGCAGGGGTAACAAACATGGGGAACGGACTTCCGTCCAATTTATGCGGGTGGCACCTATCGCTATCTGAGGGGTTTCCGGGCGAAGCCGGCACCTATCGCTCCGTTTTTTGGCTTCGCCCGACTTGATTTCTTGCCAAGCCAGGCCGATACTTGTAAGTCAGCAAAAACAAATGGCATCTACTCCCCGTCGGACACGCCGCAAGGCCTCCGGCGGGGTTCTGTTTTTCTTGGTGGTCTCCGCCGAGCACGGGAGGTGTTTCATGCCTGCTGAACCACCCATTAAGCGAACTGTCGCATTCTTTGACGGTCAGAACCTGTTCTACGCCGCCAAGTACGCGTTCGGGTACGCTTGGCCGAACTACGATCCGCTTAAGCTGGCTCAGTCCGTCTGCTAGGCACAACGGTCCAACTTATGTGGGTGGCACTCATCGTCCGCGTTTTCAACGAAGCCGGGATAACTGGAAGCGGAAGTATAGGGAACTGAAGTCGGAACTCAAACGGTGCCGGATACGCATGCATGACATGGCCGAAAGCCGTCAGCAAGACGATCGACCACGGAAGCGGCAGCACGATCGCTTGGCAGTGGTTTGGCTGTTTTGTTGTTTGGTGCTGAGGGCGCGAACCTCGTTGACGGCAGCCAGCGTTGTGCTGGCCTTGTTCTTTCCTGACTGGAATGTGCAGGGGGCTTGATCTGCGGCTCGATCCGCTGGTCCTCAGCAACGCCGGCAAGGCATTACACACCGAGCTACACGCAGATGGTCCTGAGCTACGCCGCACTGCCGGGCGAAACCACAGCCGAGCTGATCGGGCAGGCGCTGGAACAGGTACCCATCAAACAGGTGTGGGCATGGTGTCGCCGCCACCTCGGCACGATCCTCCGATCACAACGTGTTGCCGCCCGCCGCGCCGTTCAATCTTGCTGTCCCGCATAACAAGAACCGGAAGAGTCGTAGGACAGCACAAGGCCAAGTTTTCCACGGGCCACTCCCGGCCCCGTTCGCTTGCCCCCTTCCGCCGGGGCCTGTCTTGCGGTTTCGTTCGCGGCGAACTAGATTCTCATGCTGAGTCGTATTCATCTTCGAGAAAGGAGCCAGCATGAATCTGTCACGACGAAACGTATTGAAATGGGGCTGCGGAACAGCGGCGACGTGGGCCGTCGGAGCGTTGCCTTCGGTGCTGAAGGCCGACGATGCGGGGAAAAAGATCCCCATCGGGTTGCAACTGTATTCCGTGCGTCACCAATGCGAAAAAGACCTGCCCGGCGTATTGAAAGCGGTTGCGGAAATGGGCTACGAAGGCGTCGAGTTCGCCGGGTATTACGGGCGAACGGCTGCCGAGATGCGTGGTCTGCTGGACGATCACGGGCTGAAATGTTGCGGGACGCACCTGCGACTGGAGCATTTGCAGGGCGATCAGTTGAAGGAGACCGTCGAGTTCAACCAGACGCTGGGGAATCCGTACCTGGTCGTCGCGTGGATGCCGCCCGCGTACGCGAAGTCACTGGACACGGTCAAGGAAACCGCCGAAAAATACAACCAGATCGCCCGGCAGCTCCAGCCGCTGGACATGTACGTCGGGTACCATGCCCATGGTTTCGATTTCCAGAAGATCGGCGACGAAACGGCCTGGGATCTGCTCTTCAAAAACACCGTGGACGAAGTGATCATGCAGTTGGATATCGGCAATTGCCTGGACGGTGGCGGCGACCCCTATGCCACCTTGAAGCGGTTCCCCGGCCGATCGGTCACGGTGCACCTGAAGGAGCACGGTGGACCTCCGGAAGCCGTGGTGGGCGAAGGCGACGTGGATTGGCAGAAGGTGTTCGAGATCTGCCAAACCGTGGGCGGGACGAAATGGTATATCGTCGAACATGAACGGCCGGCAGGCGACCCCATCGAGAACGTTCGCCGCTGCCTGATGAACCTGAAGAAGATACTGTAAGACGCAGGACCATGAAACACAGCGGGCAGCCGGTTCACGGATCCGGTTGCCCGCTTGTTCGTCCGCGGCCGGGCTGCGATCGCACGGTACAGAATCGCCGGAATCAGTTGCTTTCCGCGATCTCTCTCATGCTGACCAACTTGAACCGTCCCCAAGGATTGTGCATCGGACTATCGGAATCGAAAACGCGTCCGGTCGTCGTTGCGACCCGAAAACGGGCGCCCTCCTCGTCAGCCAAGATGTGACCGTCGCCGATCGATCTTTCCGACTCGCACAGGTACCGAATGACCTCGACCAATGTTTCCGTATCGTCCTGATCGTTCAAGTTCTTCATGGCCAGATCGGGCAAGCCCAGCACGTGCATGCCCATCGTCCACAACTCATGCTGGCCGCGTATGATATTGATAAACGCATAGCTGATCGCATCGGACCCGCCATCGTCGGCCATTTCCAGCCAATCATGCCCACCGTGGGCCACGCCGCTGTTGTCGATGAACACACCCGCGCCACCAGCCCGGACAATCGCCGCTCCGGCACGCAACATGACCCTGGCAGCGTCCAGAGAGCCGCCAGGTCCCGTCAACGCGATGTTGACGGAATAGCTGTCCAAAACCTCCAACTCTTCCGGCCGAGCCTCGGTGCGACAGGCGGACCGAAAGATCCCGGCAAACTGGTCGTCCGGAAGCAGCGGCATCCATTCCAGATCGGTTCCATCGGGCAGCACCAAACCACCCGGCGTCAATTCAACGCCGTCCGGCATCCGTTCCACCAAATCAGCAGGATCAGCCCAATTGCCGGGGATGCGAAGGATAATATCGACATCGGTGTCATGCGGTTTCATCGACAGTCTTTCGAGGACGGCTTGGCGCACGCGGACTTGCGGACCGGAAGTCGATTTACGGGTATCGATCTACCCACTGCGAACCGGCTTCTACGACCCCTTGAACGTAACAGCCCTTTTCGGAAAAAGCAACTGGCTGATGTACAATCAACAGGGACCGCCCCGACGATCCATCGAGTTTCCATCCCATGAAGGAGTTCCTGATGACAGACAAGCGTACTTGGATACGAACAGCAATCGCATCCGTTGTTGTCAGCCTCAGCGTGCTGCCCGCTCTTGCGGCCCAGGCCACTCGGTACGAGGTCGGACCGGGCAGGGCCTTGGCTGCGATCGGCGACGTGCCCTGGGAGAATCTGAACCCCGGAGACGAGGTTCTGATTCACTGGCGAGCGGAGCCGTACCGTGAAAAGTGGGTCATCTGTCGACGCGGCACCGCCGAGCGACCGATCCACGTTCGCGGGATTCCTGGGCCGGATGGTCGGTTGCCGGTGATCGATGGAAGAGATGCGACGACTCGGCCCGCACTGAACTTTTGGGGCGAGGAACGCGGTGTCATCAAGATCGGCGGCGCGAATCGCCCGGCCGATACCATGCCCGCCCATCTGGTGCTGGAAAACCTGGAGGTGCGTAGCGGGCGTCCTCCCTTTGGATTCGAAGGCCGTCGCGGCCGGACGGCGTATGCGAAAAACGCTGCCAGCATCTTTGTCGAAAAAGGCGAAGCCATCACCATCCGCCACTGCATCCTGCACGATAGCGGCAACGGACTGTTTGTCAGTCCGCTGTCTCGAAACATCCTCGTCCAGAACTGCCACATCCACAGCAACGGGATCGAAGGCAGCCTGTACGAACACAACAGTTACACTCAGGCCGATGGGATCGTTTTTGAAGGCAACTTGTACGGCCCTCTTCGCTCCGACTGCCGGGGGAACAACCTGAAGGATCGCTCCGCCGGACTGATCGTCCGCTATAACTGGATTGACGGTGGAAACCGCGCCTTGGATCTGGTCGATGCGGCGGCAGCGCCCGCACTGTCCAGCCAAACCGCCTACCGCGAGACGTACGTCTACGGAAACGTGTTGATCAAACGCGATGGCGGCAACAACCAGGTGGTTCACTACGGTGGGGACAGCAACCGACCGGACTTCTACCGCAAAGGCACCCTCCATTTCTACAACAATACCGTGGTATCGCATCGTCGGCGCACCACCACGCTGTTTCGAATGTCCACCGACGACGAGTCGGTGGCGTGCTACAACAACGTCGTCTACGCCGCGGCGGGCGGACGTTGGCTCGCTCTGATGACCCAGCAGGGGACGTTGCATCTGCATCGCAATTGGTTGCCGACGGACTGGCGAACCAGCCACAGTACGTTCTCGGGGACGATCCGCGGCCAGGAGCACGTCATCGCCGGGCAGACGCCAGGCTTTGTGGATTTCGAGGCTGAAGATTTCCGGCTGCTGCCCAGCTCACCCTGCCGTCGCGCCGGAAGGGAATTACCCCCGCCGATCCGAACGCGATTTCCCGTCGTTCGCCAATACATACCGCACCAGCAGACTCAGCCGCGAAATACCGTGCTCGATCTGGGTGCCTTCGAGCGAATCGATTCCAAGTAACCGTCCTGCCGGACATTTCTTCGTGGAATCGGTGAAAGGGGTCGGGAGTCGTTTTCGGTGAAGCTACGTCTTACTTGACATTCGCTCCACCGCCCGGATACAATGACGACATTGCGGGATGCCTACTGGCTCCCCAGAATTCGCCTTTCCCGATGGCATGTCTACCGCTGGAAACCAGAAACATGATGGTCAACCGATTGATGGTGAAGAATTGGCGGAACTTTCCGCGAATTGATGTTCCTATGAAAGAGCGACAATTCCTGGTTGGACCGAACGCATCGGGCAAATCAAACCTTCTCGACGTGTTCCGGTTTCTTCGCGACATCGCCACTACTGAGGGAGGAGGGCTTCAAAAGGCCGTCAAAGATCGTGGTGGAGTCTCCAAACTTCGGTGCTTGGCAGCAAGACGCGATCCGGAAATTGTGATTGAAACGCACCTATCGCAAAGCGCGGAGGCCGAGCCCGAGTGGCGATATAGTATAGGTATCAAGCAGGAGGCACGCGGCAAACGCCAAACGTATCTAACACACGAAAGGGTCTGGCAAGGTGAACACCAGATCCTTGATCGACCGGACGCTGATGACAAGTTGGATCGAGATCGCTTGACACAAACCTACCTTGAACAGATCAACGCGAATCAAAAATTCCGGGACATCGCCCAGTTTTTTCAAAGTGTGACGTATTTGCACTTGGTTCCACAACTCTTACGATTCGCGGATTCTTTCCAGGGCACTCTGGAGAACGATCCTTTCGGACAAGGGTTTCTCGAACGCATCGCAAAGACAACTGGAAGAACACAGTCTTCACGGCTATCAAAAATCGAGGAGGCCCTGAAGATCGCCGTTCCCCAATTGCAGCAATTGAAGTTCATCCGAGACGATGTTACCGGACGTCCCCATTTGCAGGCGTTATACTCTCACTGGCGACCGCAAGCGGGCTGGCAGCGTGAAGACCAGTTTTCCGATGGAACATTGCGATTGATCGGCTTGCTCTGGTCGCTCTTGGAAGCAGATAGCCTATTGCTGTTGGAAGAGCCCGAGCTTTCTCTCAATGCAGGCATCGTTGCTGAATTAGCACCTCTCATCCACCGAATGCAGCGAATGCGGCACAGACAAGTGCTTGTTAGCACGCACAGTGATGCACTTCTGACAGAGGCTGGCATCGATGGTCGAGAAGTCCTCGTGTTCAGCGCTGCAAGAGAAGGAACAGAAGTCAAACTCGCGTCGGACTTTGACGAAGTACGAGTCTTGTTGGCTAATGGTTTTACCGTAGGCGAGGCCGTTTTGCCGAGAACGAAGCCGGAATCTGCGGGACGCCTTGGAGCAATTCAGTGATTCGCGATGTGGTTCTTTTGGGTGTGGAAGACGCCTTGAGTGAGACCGTCGGAAAGGCCGTCTTGGCTAGTGTCCGCATGTCCGCAAGTCAGACTTTCGGGTTTAAGGGCAACACGTATCTGCGAAAGAAGATTTCCGATCTCAACAAGACCGCCAAAGTGCTTCCCGTCTTCCTGATTACCGATCTTGATTCCCCGACCGGTTGTGCATCGGAACTTATCCGCGATTGGTTGAGTGATCCTCCAGAGCCGGGTCTCATTTTCCGTGTGGCCGTCGTGGAGATTGAGTCGTGGATCATGGCGCACAGAAAGGCGCTCGCTCGTTTTCTGGCTGTTAGTCAAGACCGCGTACCCCGCAATCCAGATCAGTTGCGGAACGCGAAAGAAAAGCTCCTTACCATTGCCAGCGTTTCACGGAGGCGAGACGTGCGGGATGATCTTCTGCCAGCGCGAGGATCAACGGCCAAGGTAGGCCCCGCCTATAACTCGCGATTGGGCGAGTTTGTTCGCACGGAATGGAACCCGCAGAGCGCTGCAGCGTCATCGCCGAGTCTCAAACGTGCCTTGTCGGCCTTGGAAACGTTCCGCGATGGATGAATCGGAGCGGGCGAAAGCGGGACAGGTTGACTTTTGCACGTTTGAAAAGCGGACCTGTCCTGCTTTTCGGTTCGTTGTCGTGCCGTTCAGCAGCGGGTATACTTCGTCGTGAAAACGTCATTTTCCCCATCATCGGCACCGATTCGGGGAGCGTATGCCAACTCTTGTGTATTTTGTTCTCGGCTTCGTCGGTCTGACCTTCGTTGTCTTTATCGCTTGGCAAACGGCATCCCGTTTCTATTCGCTGCCGTGCCCGGTGTGGCTGGGATGGCTCGTTGAATTGGACAATCCGTTCACGAAGACCAATCGTGCCGCGGTCTGGTGACCGTGCTGGGCGAGATCCCGGATCGTGAATCGGCCTTGAGCGAGATCTTCGCCGCGTTGAAGCCCGGTGGTATCTTGTCCGTGACGGAGGTCATTTTCGACCCCCACTTCCAGCGTCGTGGTACGGTGGCGGAACTCGCCAAGGCTGCTGGATTTCGAGAGCGAGCGATGTTTGGTAATCGCTTTGCCTACACACTGCACTTCGAAAAACCTGCCTGACGAAGTGCTGTGCTGCAACGGACTCGTTCCACGGTACCCCCTGGCTCGACACGGAAACCAAGACGGCCCTTCCCCAGGTGCCTCGAAAACTCGCTCCGGCGACCACGGAGACGTTTTCAAGCAGATGCCCGGTCCGTCTACCGTGCTCAACCATTCTCCAATTGGTCCCCGATGGGAACGCCCCTCGTGATCCGCGCTCGCGAGAATCCTTTGCGGCGAGACGTCGGGGCAACGAACGGATGGGGAGCAAGACGGTTCCTCTCAAACGCGGCTCGGTTACGATTCGCGGGATCGTAGTCGCTGTTGCAGATCGGCGAGGATTTCGGACAACTCGCCGATCGTTTGTCGGTCCAAGTCTTCCGGGGAAGCTGCTTCGTCCGCCCTTTTTAGGCGAACAGGGCGGTGACGGCTTGAGCTTTCACGAGTTCGCGGGGTTGGTTCAGGTGGTTGAAGACGATGGTCTCCGGATCGATGCCAAAGGCGTGGTAGATGGTTGCCAATAACTCGCCGGGATGCACCGGGTTTTCCAGCGGTGCGGAGGCGGTGCTGTCGCTGGCGCCGTGGACGTAACCGCGTTTGATGCCGGCGCCGGCGATCAGTATAGCGTGCTGCCCACCGGACAACTGGCGGAACAGGGGCTGCTGGACCAGACCTTGATGCCAGTGGCTTCGCCCAGGCGGGCAGCGGTCGCCAGCCCGCTCACGTCCGGCAACAGGTTGATTGGCAGTCCCCGCAAGTCCAAAGCCGCCATCGCGCCGGCCGAAGCCAGATTGATGCCCAACGCCGCGTGCACGGCATCGAACGACTGCAATAGCGCCAACAGATCCATCAGCGAATCAAGCAACGGCTGCAGCAATTCCATCAACATCTGCATGATGGACGGCAGATTGACGTTGACGGACGTCGCCATCCGCTGCAGCGATAGCGACATATCGGCGTTCAGCGCATTGGCCCCCGTGGTTCCCGACAGGTAGGCCATCGCTTCCAGTCTGCCCAAATCCAACGCCGGGATCGGGAACGGCGGCAGACCCAGCATCAACGCGGCACGCAGTTGTGCCTGGGCGGAAGCTGAAGCCATGGCTTGGGCTGTTACCAGCCCGCTGGCCATTCCGCCCAGCATGGACAATTGGGGCAAGTCCTTGGGAAGCAGCGAAGCCACCATGTTCAGTGGCAGGTTCTTCAGGCTTTCCGTGAAAGCCTTCAATTTGCGGAGACACAAGCAGTTCATCGTTGATCGTCCAGTTCTTCTTCAGCCAAATCGACAAGATCAGGAGGTGTAACAAGCGATGGGCCGGCCTCGGATGACAAGGAAGATTGCCAGTCCTCGGTGGGCCAGAGGATCAGCGTGCCGTCCAGGCTGCCGGTCAACAGGCTGCGGCCATCGGGAGAAAAACTTACCGTCGTCACTTCACTGGTGTGCCCTTTCAACGTCAGGATCTCCGTGCCTTTGGACGGGCCGGTGGATTCCGTTGTCTGCCGCGGATCCCAGACGATGGCGGTATGGTCCTGGCTGGCGGTTACGGCGCGCGTTCCGCTGGGGGAAAACGCCACCGCGCTCACGGCAGCCGAGTGACCTTCGAGCTGTGCGGTGATCACCGCCCGGTCGCCGGTCACGTCCCAGACCAGCGCTTGATTGTCCTCGCCGCCGGTGATGACATGCTGACTGTCGGCCGAGTAGGCCGCGCACAGAACGGCTTGATGGTGACCCGCCAGTTCCTGCAATTGGCGTCCCGTTTCGGCGTCCCAGATTCGCGCCGTTTTGTCGCTGGACGCGGTCAGAACGTATCGGCCATCGGACGAGAAGGCGACGCTCCGGACTCGATCCTGATGCCCGGTGAAGCGGGTCAGCTCCCGTCCCGTGTCGGCGTCCCAGAGTCTCGCCGTGCGGTCGTCGCTGGCCGTTGCGACGCGATTTCCCTCAGGCGAAAAGACGACGTCGTTCACAAAGCCGGTATGGCCCTCGAGTCGCTGCTGGACGAGCCCCGATTCGACGTCCCAAATCTTGGCGGTGGTATCCCAACTGCCGCTGACGACTCGGCGACCGTCAGGAGCGAACCGAGCTGAAGCCACCGAACCCTGGCGGGCGAAACGCATGCCTAATCGGCCCGTCCTCACGTTCCAAAGATTCGCCTCGTCGCCCCCGGCCGTCAACAGCAGCGAGCTATCCGGGGAGAAGGCCAGTGCCCAAGCCTGGTCGGGATCCATTTCAAGGGTTTGATGCGGTCCGATCCCGTTGCCGTCATGCTGACCGATTTGATCCACTTTCCAGATCTGAACGGTGCCATCGGCAGCCATGATCGCGGCCTCGTTACCATCGCGTGAAAAGGCAACATCCTGAACGATCGAGGAATTCATGCGAATCTGCCCGAGTTCACGATTCGTTTCCACGTGCCAGAGGCGTGCGGCTCGGTCGGCACAGGCGGTCAATGCGTAGCGGTTGTCGGGCGACAGATCCAGGGCCGTGACGGCATCGGGGTGTTTGAGAAGAATCGACGTGGCCCGGCCGGTGTCGATGTCCCAGCCGATGACCGTGTTATCCGGACTGGCGGTCAGGACTCGCTGGCCATCCGAGGTGAAGGTCGCGGAACTGACCTGACGCGAATGGCCCGACACCTGCCACAGGATTTCACCGGTTTCGCCATCCCACAATCGGCATTGGCCTCTCGCGTCGCCCGTAAAGAGCACGTTGGACACGGGCGAGAGGGCGACGGCGGTCACTTCGCCGGCGTGCCCATCGAATCGGCGCAGCAGTTGGCCCGTTTGCCCGTCCCACAGCTTCGCCGACCAGGCCTGCCCTGCATCCTCGTCTGCTGTCTGCTCTCGCGCCGACCCCGTGAGAATTCGATGCCCGTCGCTTGACAGGGCGACGGCCGCGCTGAAACCGGTAGCATCGAGGACCAATTGCTGGGCTCCGCTGACGATGTCCCAAACCCGAACGGTATTGTCGATCGCTGCGGTCAGGATACGTTTTCCATCGGGAAAGAAATAGCACGCAGCGACGAGGAAATCGTGTCCTTCCCGTAGTTGGCGCATTTCGCGGCCCGAAGCGACATCCCAGATGCGAGCCGTGCGATCCCGACTGGCGCTGATCACACGGGCGCCGTCGGACGAGAAATCGGCCCCCAGGATCGCGTCGCGATGGCCGGAAAAGACCCGACTGCGAAAGACGCGCAGCTCCTCGTAACGTTCCAGGCTCCAGAGCATCGCCCGATGATCGTGACTGCCTGAGAGGACTTGACGGCTTTGTGGTGCGAACGCGCAGGCCGGCACACGTCCGCCGTGGCCACGAAGCGTTTTCAGCAGCGAGCCTTCAAGCACGTCCCAAACGCGCACGGTGTTATCGTTACCGCTGCTAAGCAACAGTCGCCCGTCGTCGGAGAAGTGAACGGTACGCACCGCCGC
>SKKK01000662.1 GCA_007121535.1 Planctomycetaceae bacterium
CCGAGTCCTGGGAGACGACGATTTCCAGGCGCGCTTGGAGAAGCAACTCGGCCGCGTGCTACGCCGCCAGAAACCAGGGCCGAAGAAGGCAACGCCCGGATAATTACGTATGGTGTCCCCGGAACTCCGGCGGTGATCGACGCCGGCGGCATCGATCGGGTCTTTCACATCGTCGGCGTGGGCACCGCCAGGGTCGAGTTTGTCAATGTCATCATCCGGGGCGGCATGACGGATGAGCATGGTGGCGGCATCCGCGCTGACCATTCGGGCAGCGTGGTCTTGGTCAACAGCATCCTCGAGGACAACGTCGCTGGGAACCGCGGGGGCGGCATCTACAGTCTGGCGCAGGCGCTATCCATTTTTGACAGTGATCTGATGGGGAACACTGCCGGGGAGAGCGGCGGCGGCCTGTTCCAGGACGAGACAGGAGGCGTTGTCCTTCTCCAAAACACGCGCGTGACCGGGAATCAAGCCTTTGCCGGCGTTGGTGGCGGGCTTGTGGTTCATCTTCGAAATGAAGAGGGAGCATCACCCCCCGGGATCGAAATTCTGGAGAGCGTCATCAGTAATAATCACGCCTTCTCGAGGGGCGGTGGACTGTATATGGAGAGTGATTCCGATGATGGTGTGAAAGTTATCGGCAGCACGATCAGCGGCAACAGCGGCGGGAACCATGGCGGAGCCATCTTCTCCGCGGGCGGTAATATACACGTTGAGCAGAGTGTCGTCGACCAGAACAGCGGCTCGGCGGGCGGCGCCATTCACAATGCCGGTGGCCGGAGTATCACGATTCTGAACAGCAGTCTCAGCGGCAACTCTGGGAGCTCAGCCGGCGGGGCCGTCTCCAACCTGGGAGCGTCGCTATTCACCATCATCGGCAGTTCGCTCGATAACAATACAGCAGGATCAGGCGGTGGAGCGATTGATAATCAAGCGGGCGACCTAGTCATTACCGGCAGTTCGTTAAGTGGAAACACGGCTAGCTCGGGCGGAGGCGCCATCGATAACAGGCTTCTCCGGTTCGGCGGCCAGACAATCGGCTCGGGCGGGGCGATCTCCATCCTCGACAGCAGCCTCGATGGGAACCTGGCTGGCTCAGCCGGGGGTGCCATCAGCAATGGGACGGACAGTCCTTTGACGATTGCTGGCGGCACGTTTGACGGCAACAACGCCGGCTCCGGGGGCGGGGCCGTTCGTCAGGGTGGCGGGGAGTTGTCAATATCCGGAGCCACATTTGCCGGCAATATGGCGGGGTCGACCGGAGGCGCTGTCAGTGCCGGGACGGGGAAGACAACGATCACCGGGGTGGTGTTTGCGGGAAACAGCGCACAAAGTGGCGGCGGCGTGGGAAGCAATTCGAGCGATCTCATTGTTTCGAACACGACATTCATCGGCAACAATGCCGTCGCCGAATCCAGCGGGGGAGGGCTTCGGCATATCCGTGTGGGAAGCGTGGTAACGATCAGCGGCAGCACATTCGCCGGCAACGAGGCCGCCACCGGGGGCGGAGGGATGGAGTTTTTCGGCGGCACGCTGACGGTCACGGACACCACTTTCGAAGGCAATCTGGCGGTCGACAACGGCGGAGCGTTGCAGGTCAGCCGCGCCGACACGTTTCAACTGACTGGCTCGACACTCAGCAATAACGCCGCCGGCTGGCAGGGGGGCGGCCTCTATAACCAAGCATTGAGCAGTACGATCACCAACAGCACGATCAGCGGCAACCACATCAGCGGCAGCACCTTCGATTTGCACGGGGGCGGCATCTTCAATGCCGCGGAAGGATCGATCGAGATCCGTTACTCGACCATTGCTTTTAACGTCGCCGGCAGTGGAGACAGCAACATCGGCACGGGGGGCGGCATCTACAACGAGGGGACCGTGCATCTGCTCGGTACCCTGCTGGCCGGCAATCAAGACGTGGAAGGTAGCGGCCCCGACGCGTTCGGGACGTTCGTTTCCGAAGGTTACAACTTGATCCAGAGTGCAACCGGGACGGGGCTGATCGGGGATACCACGGGCAACATCCTGGGCCAGGACCCGCTGCTCGGCCCGCTGGCCGCTGGCGGCGGACCCACTCTCACCCACGCCCTGCTGCCAGGCAGCCCGGCCATCGACGCCGGCGATCCGGACAATTTCCCGGACACCGACCAGCGGGGCATGCCGCGCCCGCAAGGAGCGGCCCCCGACATCGGGGCCTTCGAGCTTGTTGTCGATACGGATCTGGAGCAATTGCAAAACACCTACAACCAGGGCGTCGTCGCGCTGCGCGGGGCGCTCGGTGGCTGGGGATCGCTGCTGGATCTGCCGCCGGGCAGCCTGCCGGTGATTCCCGATGCCCTGGGCACCCTGTTCTCGCTCTCGGACCAAGACGCCACGCCCGGCGTGCTGAGCATCCTGGCCGCGGCGCTGCAGACGATCGACCAGCCGGCCGCTTCGCTCGAGGAGTTTTACGCGGCGGTCAACGCCTCGGCCGCCTCGGTGACCGTCATCGACTGCGGGCTCGACGATTCCGCGTGCGTTGGCGACGAGCAGATTCTGGTGCGGTTCTCGGAACTTGTCCCGCTCAACGGCCAGGGACAATTCAATGACACGACGATCGACCTGATGAGCGACATCGCCCGCGCGGCCGAGCTGGATGGCCTGCTCGACTGGTCGGGCGAGCTGCAGGTGAACCTGCTGTTCGGTATCGACGCCGGCGGATTTTTCCTGGCTGGTCAAAGTACCCTGGGCGTCAGCGCTCACGGCGGCGGCGCGATCAACGGCGCCATCGACGTGCCCGGCGCCGTGTTGCAGATGGAGCTGGACGGGACCGCGACCGTCCCGGCTGACGAGCCGATCATCGTCGAGTTGTCCGGACAAGTTCCGGACGGCCGGGTTCGGCAAGCCGAGCTGTTGGCTGCGCAGAACGACTATCTGGCGGCGCGGCTGGAAGGCGGCCAGGCGGCAATGTCACTGAGCCATCGGGTGCAGCCGCTGGACCTGGTGTATCCGGGCCAATGGGAATTCGCGATCGCCGGGTTCTTCTTAAAGACGGCTCTGCAGACATCCGCTGTGGTCGATTTTCCCACGCGGAATGAATGGTTCGCGGCCGCGCTGCCGTTGATCGTCGCAGGTTTGGAGGATTTGTTCACTCCGGAAACGGCTGCCGCGTTCAACGATTTGGCGTTGCCGCTGATCGACCAAAGCACTCCGGCGCTGGCCGCTTCGCCCCTGGTCGGAATCTCCGATCCCACGCCCCGTGAAACGGCCTGGTTTCAGCAGATTCTGGAACTCTACACCGCCACGCTTCGGCTGACCGGCCAGGGGAATGCTCAGGGTCTGTTCGCCAGCGAAGGCGATTCGCTGCACAACGCTGACGCCTTGCGTTTGGCCCGCGGCGTGGACGGAACCGGCGTGCGGATCGGGGTTCTTTCCAGCGGCGGTGAAGGGCTCACCCAAGCGCAGTTCACCGGCGACCTGCCGGCCACGATCGACGTCCATGCTCCGGCGGGCCACGCCGGCGGCCGCGGCACCGCGATGCTCGAAGTGATCCACGACTTGGCCCCCGGCGCCGAACTCTCCCTGGCCACCGCGCATTCCAAGGCCTCGCTGCTGGGCGCGATTCGCTGGCTGGTGGAAGTCCAGCAGGTCAACATCATCGTCTCGGACGTGATCGACTACAGCGAACCCTACTTCCAGGACGGCCCCGTGGCGGCACTGGTCCAGTCCTATCTGGACGATCCTCGCTACGACGTGTTGTTCATCCAGGCCGCGGGCAACGACCAGCGTTCCCACTTTCAGGCACAGCTCGATCCCGTTCTGCACGCACTGGGGGGCGAAACCCGCCTGGTGCATCGCTTTGGCGGACCGGCCGGGACGCCCGACGTGACGTTTTCGGTCGCCCTGCCGGCCAACTCGTCCAGCCGCCTGGTGCTGCAGTCGAGCGATCCGTTCTACCGGCCGACAAGCCAGCTGCGGCTGCTGGTTCTCAGCAGCAGCGGGGAGTTGATCGGCGAGGCGGACGCGGGCGAGATCCAATGGCTCCGCGAGATCGGGGACCCGGCCACCGGGACCGGCAATCATGAATTGGTCGGCCGGGCCATCGACGTGGTGAACCTGACCAACCGCTCGGCGCTTCCGCTGCAGGTCCAGTTGGTGATTGAGCGCCGCGAGTTGCCGCAGCCGCCGCTCAATGCGCTGTTCGACCAGGGGCTGCCCGCGGTGGCGCCGGATCCCGATCAAGCGGTGTATTTCCAGTTGTTCGCCTTGGGACCGGCAATCTTCGGCCAGAACAACGGCGGGGCGCTGGTGAGCACCGCGGCGCTGAGCGATGTGCTGGTCGTGGGGGCGATGGACAGCTCTGACCAAGGCACCCCGAGCGTCGCACCGGCACCGCAGCCGGTGACGACCATCGCCGGTACCGGTGCCACCGGCTACACCGGGGACGGGGGACCGGCCAGCGCCGCGAGGTTGAAGCGGACGCAGGGCGTGGCCGTCGATGCCGCGGGGAACGTCTACATCGCCGACAACGAGAATTTCGTCATTCGCCGGGTCGATGCGGCCACGGGGATCATCACCACGGTGGCGGGTAACGGCATTTCCGGCACCTCAGGGGACGGCGGCCCCGCGACGAGTGCCAACCTCGGCTCGGCCATCGGCATTCATGTGGATGCTTCCGGGAATATCCTTATCGCTGATATGGCAAACAACCGCATCCGGCGGGTGGACGCCGCCAGCGGCATCATTACCACGGTGGCTGGAACCGGGGTGAGCGGCTTTACCGGGGACGGCGGCCTGGCCACCTCGGCGCGCCTCAACGGCCCGCAAGGCGTCGCGACCGATCCCGACGGCAACATCCTTATCGCCGACACGCTCAACTTTCGGGTGCGCCGTGTCGACGCGACCACCGGCATCATCACCACCATCGCCGGCAACGGAATCCCGTTCGGGGGTGGTGGAGACGGCGGCCAGGCAACCAGCGCCTCGCTCAGCTTGCCGGAGCGCGTCTCGGTGGACCTCGATGGCAATGTCTTCGTCGTCGAACGCACCGCGAGCAGCCGCGTCCGCCGTATCGACGCCGTCACCGGCGTCATCAACACCGTTGTAGGAGGCGGCAGCAGCACGGCCGATTCGGGCGACGCGCTCCAACTCGACCTCGGCACGGCCAGTGACGCGACTTTCGACAGCGCCGGCGATCTGTTCGTCGCCTCGCTCACACGCGTGTGGCGAGTGAATCTGTTGGCGGGCACCTACGAGGCGATCGCCGGAACCGGTGCGCAGGGCTTTTCGGGCGATGGCGGCGATCCGCTGGACGCCACCTTCTTCAACATCGCCGGGGTGGCCGTGGGCGCGAGCGGCGAAATCTACATCTCTGACAGCTCGAACCACCGCGTGCGTGGGATCGCGGCCGCGCCGCAGTCCGGTCAAGTCGCCTCGTACAGCAACCACGGGCCTTCGCTGCTGGTCGACAGTTTGCGGGGAGAAGTCGAAGAGCGGCGCACGCTAGACGTGGTGGCCGCGTCGGGCGTGCAGGTTTCCGGGTTCGGCTTGGGACACCGCACGTTCACCGGCACCTCGGCGTCCGCCGCCCACGTGGCGGCCATCGCAGCGCTGCTGAAACAGGCGCAGCCCTCGGCCACTCCCGGCGAACTGAGCAACGCCATGCGGGACTCGGCCCAGCCGCTGGGCGGCCCGGGATACAACGACCAAACGGGATTCGGCCGAGTCGACGCGTTCGCCGCGGCCAACCGGCTGTTGCCCGCGATCGAAATGCCGGAGCGACCCGCCGGCGGCGAGCTGACTCCCGCTGAGCAGGCGGCCGAGCTGCACGAGTTTTTCACGGCCCTGCCGATCGTCGCGCTGGATCTTCCCAGCGATCAGCAGATTGTCGAATTGCTGCTCGGATCGAACGTCGCCACCTTCCCGATCGTCGACTTGCATTTGAAGACGACCGGCGACGAGTTTGCCGCCTTCGAGGCCACCTGGCAATTCAATCCCGAGGGGGTGGGCCAACTCGGCGAGTTCCAACCGCGTGGCATGGTGACCGTCGGCGCGCGGCCTGCGTTCGATCTGCACGTCGGCTTCGACGGATCGGGGTTTTATGTCAACTCCGACGCCAAGCTGCAGGCCGTGCTGGACGGCCAGGCGGAAGCCTCCGGAACCTTTTCCGGGATCTTCGGCTTGGGGATCGGGGCGAAGCTGACCGCCACCGTCGGCCTGGACGTCTCCGGACTGGACAAAGGCGAGCAGCCCGACGGCAAGCTGCGGCCCAGCGAGATCGCCGATCTGGCCGCCTGGCTGGAAACCGTTCGACCGCAGCTCGATTCGATCAAGGGTGTTCTGTACGCCGACGTGATCCTCGGATTTCTGGATTATGTCGACGTCGATCCAGATCGGTTCAACAGCATCAACGGGGGCGATCCTTTCATCGTCCGCGCCATGCTGAATATCGACTCAACCACGTCAAAAATTCTGGGCAACTTTAGGCTGGCCAATCCCGACGTCGACTTCGACGGCCGACGGGACTACAGCAACGCGGTGTTCCTGCAAAACGTGTTGCGGTTTGTCGAAGCGCTCTTCAGCGGTGAAGCCGCGCCGGACGGCGGTCCAGGAGCTGCCAAGCCCAACGAGCTGCCGCGCGGCAAATTGCCGGCGGAACTTCCGATCACCGCCGATGGCGAGGCGGCGCGGGTCGGCCTGCGGACGGAACTGTCCGGCCTCGACGCCTCTCCACAGGCCACACAGGATGCGCTCCTGACCATTCTGCAAAACTGGTTTCGTGGCGATCCGCAGCAGCCCGCGGTGATGTCGGTCCAGGCCCGGATCGCCCAGGTGCAACCCGGCGCGCCCGGTCTGATCGCGGATGATCCGGCCACCGAAATCGACGAGTTCGAACAAGCGTTGATCGAGGCCATCGCGGACTGGCTCGACTGGCAGGCGTACACCGCCTTGCTCGGATTCGACTTGGATCAGGTGGTCTCAACGCAGGAACTCGGCGCCGCTCAAGCCGGCGTCACGGGCGCCATTGGCCTGGCCATTACGCGCCTCCACGACCGCATCCTGGAGCGCAACGCTGGGCTGGCCGAGGATCAGAATCAGATCGACGTCGACGCGGCATTGGACGATGGACTGCAATCGCTCGCCTGGGCGCTCACGGCCGGATTCCTGGGCTTGGACCAAGGGGGCAATGGCCTGCACGTCCAGGAAGTGATCCAGGCGCTCCCGTTCAAGATCGAAGTGCAGGACCACGAGCTGCATCTCCCCCCGCAACTGCTCACCTCGGCCGACCAGGCGGTGCTGATGGTTCAGGCCGGCGTGCGGGTGCAAACCGGCCCGGGCCAGTTTTCCGATCCCCTTCCCAGCTCGCGGGTGGCCGTGCGCGTCCATCCCGGATCGACCGCCGCCGCGCTATCGAACAACATCAACGGCACGCCCGAGGGCCGGACCGATACGCGGGGCCGCTTCGAGACCAGCGTCGCGCTGGGGCCGGGCGATACAGCGTTGGCGCTGCAAGTCGCCGTGGGGCTGCCGGAGTTCGACACCCAGTCGCTGGAGATCGTTCGCCAAGCCACCCCTTCGATTCGCCTGCTAGGATTTGCCGACGTCGATGCCGCGGGGCAAACCGGCGAGATCATCGTCCGCGCCGGGCAATTAGTGAACCTTGAGGTGGAACTCAGTCGCGGTCGCGGACCGCTGGCCCGCGGCCAGGTGAGTTTCTTCCTGATCGGCAACGGGCACATCGACCAGACCGCCAACACGGTCAACTTCCAGGGACGCGCCAGCACGTTCTATACGGCTCCCGGCGACGGCGAAGAAGCCACCGCCATCGTGGGTGCCGCCTACTTCGAGAACGGTCAACAGTATCTCGCGACAATCCAAATTCATTATGTCAGCGACGCCACTTTAGCTGTGCTCTCCACGGGAGGCGCGGCGGTGACGCTGCCGAATCTGCCGGCGACGGACGAAGAGAATGAGTTTTTCAACCAGCTCAACGCCGATCTGCTCAACGGGGAATTGACCGCTGATCAGCGAAATGGTTTGAAGCCATATCTGGCCACCTGGTTTGAGCAGGTCGTCCAACCTTCCTTGGAAGTAAACGCCCAACCGGCACACGCCCAGAATGATTTGCCGCAATTGCTCGCCGGCTTGCGGCGGCTGTTGGACTGGCAGGCCCATGTGGGACTGTTGAACTTCGCTCCCGCCGACGTCGTGAGCCAAGCTGAGTTCCTGGCGGTGCAAGATCTGGCGATCAGCGGTTTGCAGTCCGCCTTGACACGGACGTTGAACCGTCTGACTCACGACGGGCAGGACGGGCTTGGTCCCGTCGTCGAGGCGTTGGATATCGCCGCCCTGGCGGCCTTGATGGGACTCGATAGCGATCAAAACGGGCTCACGCCCAGGGCCCTGCTTACGCGCCTGACCACGAGTGAGAATGGCCAGCCGCCACTGCTGCAAGTCGACCTGTTGCGGACGGAAATCAGCGGGCCGGCCACCGCCGCCACGATCACCGTCGAGGCCGAAGCGTTGATTCGCGGCCTGCCGCCGACATTCGATCTGCCGCTCTCGCTGCTGCTCTCTCCGCAAGGCTTCAGCCAGGTGGGACAGGTCCAAGGCGAGATCAACAGGTCGGGCACGCTCGTTACCACTGCGGCGATCGGCCATGGCGACACGCACCTGCGGATTCAAATCGACGCGGGCATCGGCGGGGTCTACTTTCTGGAGCACCAACTCGAGCTGCCGGGCCAGGCCAGCATCCAACTGCGCGGCGCGCTGGGGGCCGAAGATGATTCGGCCTTGCGCCGCGGGCCGCTGGTCGTGGCGCCGTCCGATCGAGTCTTTCTGCAGCTCAGCGCACAGCGTGGGTTGGCAGCGCTGGCCGAAGGGACGGTCACGTTTGGACTGCTGGGCGACGGGCACCTTACCGCCAGTTCCGCCGTCACCAGCCGCCATGGCCAGATCGCACTGCAGTATGTTCCCCCGATGTCCAAAACCGGAGGGACGGCGCTGGTCACGGCCCAGTACCTGGACGGTGGAACGCTGGTGAGCGACACGATCCGGATCGACTACGAACCCTCCCGGTTGGCGGCTCGGTCGCTGAACCTGACCCCCGAGGGGCTTCGGGCCGGCGAGATCGTGCAAGACGTGCTGGAACATTTACCGTTGGACGCGGATGGATTTCCGGTCTTCGACGCGGAGGCGCTCGAGGCGATCCGGGCGGCCATGCAGGACTGGTTCCGCATCGACTCGGATGACCCGCCGGGCGAGTCGGTCGTGGCCCGGCTGGACGCGGTCCAGCCCGCTGCGCGGCCGCCGCTGGCGGAGGAAAACTACGACCAGTTCCGCGAGTTGCTGCAAACGGCCCAACAGAACTGGCTGCAGTGGCACGCCCATGTGGCGCTGATGGGGCTTGATCCGGTCGAGCTGCTGGCCGACGATCCGAACGATTCCGGTTCGTTATCCGCGGCTCAAAGCGAACTTGATCTGACCGAGTCCCAATTGGTCCGCGGTCTGCGCCGCGCGCTCGACGTGCTGGAGCACCAATGCCAGATCCGGCAGGCCGACACGCTGGAACAGTTGTTCGCCAACCTCCGCAACAGCGGCGAGATGCTGCATTGGCTGGGCGAGGCGGCGCTGATGGGATTGGAAGAGCATTCCGACCTGAACGCAGCCGAGTTCTACCAGTCGCTCTGCATGCCCACGGCCGACGCGGTCCAGGGACGCGCCGCCACGACGAAGTTGCTGATCCCCACGCAAACCAGCGGTCCGATCGAGGATTCCCCGGCCGGCCAACTCGACGTGGCGCAGTTCCAACGCGACGCCGCCGGGCGGCTGCGCACTTGGTTCTTTGGCGATCCAGACGACCCTCAGCGCGGTTCGGTACGGGGGCGGCTCCAGACGCTGCAATCTCCCTCGGCGATCTCCGACGCCGACTACCGCGGGGAACTCGAGCGGGCGGTCCGCAACTGGCTGCACTGGCAGGCCACCGTGGCCCTGGTCGGCTTGACCCCGGCCGAAGTGCTCGCCACCGACAGGGACAATCCGGCGGCCCTGCAGACGGGCCAGGGACAATTCGATTCTTCGCAGACGCTTGTATCCGGCGCGCTGCTGTCCGGCATCCAGCGGGTGCAGCAGCGCGGCGTCGATCGCTTCGCCTCGGTCGCCGAGGTGGAGCTGGCGGAGCTGCTGGCCGATGCCCACGAGGCGCTCGATTATTTCGCCCTCGCCGCCCTGCTGGGGCTCGACGCGCCAGAGAGCGGACTGACGCTGCAGGACGTTCCAACAGCCTTGAGCTATCAGGTCGAGATCGCGCGGGCCGAGATCGTGACGACGACCGACGGCGGGCTGGAACTACAAATCGAGGCGGGGCTGCGCGTCGCGGGGCGCGACGCACTGATTCATGTCGACGTCCTGGACATCGAGGTGCTCGGGCCGCGCCGTGTGCAGACCACGACCGGTCGCACCGGAGCCGATGGAACGTTCAACACGTCGGTGCTGCCAGGTCACAACAATTTGCAGTTGCGCATCCAAGCCGGCTTGTTCGGTATGCCTTTCACCACCACGCGGGCCACGCAGGTGACAGCCGGCACGAATCGCTCGCAAACCGGTCTGCTGGTGCCGAGCGACCAGGCCGGTTCGATCAGCATTCAGGTCCGCGCGGGGGCCGAGTCGGTAGGGCCCGACGGCCTCAGCGGCACACCCCCGGCTGCAATCGACGGCGAGCGGATGTTGGTGCAGGCTTCGGTGCGCCGGAACAACGGCGAGCTGCCGGGCCAAGTCGTCTTTTTCCGCTTGCTGGGGCCGGGTTCGCTCGACCGTACCGAAGATCGGACCTCCAGCGAGGGAACGGTCCGAGCGTTCTTTACGCCTCCGGCAGATCAGTCGGGCGTGGCCACGATCGCGGTGGGATTGCTGCACCAGGGTCAGGTGATCAACACGCTGATCCAGATCCCTTACACGTGTGCGGCGTGCGAAATCGACTTGGTACCGGCCCGCGGCCAGGCGGAGGTCCAAGCCGCCATCCGCAGTGGCGTGCTGCTGGGCTCGGTGTCCCTGACCGCCTTGCAGGCGACCGCGGAAGTCGACCTTGGCGAATTGTCCACGCAACTGGCGGCGATCCAGCGCGGGTGGCTAACGGGAATTTTTGCGCAGCCCGATGTGGAAGTGACGGGACTGCTCAGCCGCCTGGCAGCCGTTTCGACAGCGGCGGAGCTGCGTGGCGCCGGCGGTGAATACGTGCGGTGGGCGGAAGCGACCGCCTTGTCGGGTTTGGAAGACACGCTCACAGATGAAGTCCTACAAGCACGCACCGCGATGATCGATGCGTACAAGCGAGTGGTCGATACCCTGATCGACCGCGCCCTGGGTGACCCCCGCGACGGCGACGCGGCGCTGGAAGCGCTGCGGCTGGCGGCCGAGTTCGAGCCGTTCGCTCTTTTCGATCCCGGCGTCGCGCAAGACGCGCCCTACACATTTCATGGCGTCCACGGGCGACTGGAATTTCAAGTGGTGATCCGCCAGGCCAAATTGGTAGGGCCGGCCGGGGCCGCGACGCTCCAGGTCACTGCCGGAGCCGAAGTGGCCGGACAGCCCGCGGTGCTTACCCAGCCCTTGCTGGTCCAGGTGGTTCCGCTGGGGTTCAGCCGCGTTGGCACGTCGGCGGGACAGACCAGCGACGGCCTGTTCACCACCACCGCCGCCATCGGCATGGGGGACACCCACCTGCGACTGTTGGTCGTCGCCGGCGATGCGCTCTTACAGGAATTTGGCTTTGCCGCGCGGATGCAGGTTTCGCTGCCCGGCGAGGTGCTCCTGGGACTGGCGGCTCGGCCGGAAAGCGATCCCGACTCGCGATTGGCCACGCAACTCAACCTGGCTGCGGGCGACAGTGCCATCGTGCGGGCCGTCGTGCAGCAAGGGCTGGGGCTCCTGGCCCGCCAGACGGTCTTCTTCGCGCTCGACGGGGCCGGCACGCTGGCGCAACTCGACGCCGCGGCCCACGACCGCGTGCGGTTCATACCTCCGGACGCTTCGGCCGGCCCGGGCAGCAGCACGATCACCGCCTCGTACTATGCCGGCGGGCGGTATATCCAGCGGCAAATGGTGATCGGCTACAACCAAACGCCCAGCCAGTCGGGCGATCTGGGGAGCGAACAGGCGCCAGGACTGCTGGGGCATCCGGGAGTCTCCGGCGCCCTGGGCGATAAAGATGTGCCGCTCTCCAGCGGCGCTTCGTTGGCCAACGTGTTCAATCTGTCCGGACTCGGTCTGCCGCTGGATTTCGGCAACCTTCGCGACCTGGTCCGGACGGGACAAGGCGTGGGGAGCTGGTTTGCCAACAACATGGAGATCCTGGAACTCGGCAGCTTTCAGACGTTCGTCGACGCGCTTCAAGGCGGCGGTTCGCCAGAGCCCCGGGAACTGATCCGCTTGAAGTTGAAGCTGGACAATCTGCTGGTTCCCCTGCCCGGCGAATTCTTGGCCGCCGACCTGAGCGGGCTGTTGCCCGACGAGTTCAGCAGCGCCTCGATTCGCATCGACCGGCCGATGCTCGGCGGTGAAATCGTCTTTGGGCTCGATACGTCGTCCAGTCCGTTCTATCTCCTCACCCAACCCGACCAGGAGGCGTTGGCAGCTCTGCAGTCACTTGATAACACCACGCCCAGTCCTTTAAAAACGATTTTGGAACGCAAGGCGACTGCCACAACGCAGCTAACCGGCACGTTTGGAATTACCGCGGACATCCAGGCCGACCAGCCGCTGCTGGGCGGATTGATTCAAGAGTTCTCGGGCACGGCTTACGTCGACACGCGGCTGCGGATCGACTTTTCACAAGTCGCCAGCGATCCCGCTCTTCAGGGCAAGCTGCGGCTGGATAACCTCGACGAGCTGTTCAACCTGAGCGTCCGGTTCGACGGCAACCCGCTGCACAGCTTCCAGGCGATTGTTCAAGCTCAATTGCAAATTCCGGGACTCAAGGATGGACCGGGAAATGATGCCCAAATCCATTTGATCGGCGGCATGGTGATCCCGCCGGGCGAAGAACGGGCGCTGCTGGAGCTGCGGACCGGTGCATTCCGCAATCCGACCAAAGACGAACGAGACAATCTGGCGACCTACACCCTGAGCGACGGAACCGCCGACGACCAATACGAGGAGAACGACACCCGCGAGCAAGTCGACGGCCAATTGGTTCTGCAGCCGGGCCGCCCGATCTCGTCCAACTTCGGCGTCTTGACCGATCTGCTGGTGATCGAAAACCTCACGCTGCGGGACGACGATTTCTATCGTTTTGAAACCACCGCGACCGGGACGACGCAGAGCTACGTGCAGGTCGATTTCGATCCGACACGTGGCGATGTCGACCTGTCGCTCTATCGCCTGCAAGGGGACACACTGGTCCACGTCCGTAGCGATCTGCTGTCGTTTGCCGATCAGGCGCGGATCTCGCTGTTCGGGATGCCGGCGGGAGTCTATTACGCCAAGGTTTTCGCCGACGACGGGGCGCGGAATCCCAGCTACATGCTGACGATCGATCCGCCGGGCCGACTGGTGCCGGGGCTCAGCGCGGAACTGGGCGGCTTCGAGCTGCGCGACACGGCATTTCTCGTGGGGCTCGACACCGACGGTCAGTTGTCGGCCGAAGCGCGGGGGCGGCTACTGGTCCCCTTCAGCTTGCAGGACTCCAGCACCGATGCGACCGAGATCGGCTTCCGCGGTTCGCTGGACAACTCGGGGCTCAGCGTGCAAGTCGCCACCGGGATCGGAGGCGATTCGATCACGACGTTGCAGCTCGGCCAGCTCCCCGGCCAGTTCGATTTCCAGGCCTCGCTGCTGGCCGAGCGCAATGGTTATCTGATCTTCGATTACCAGAACGATGGCCTGGAGGAAAGCTTCGGGTTCGCGGGACTGGATCGGCGGGGTGTGCTGCTGGGCGACTGGTGGGTCATCGGCCGCCGCGATGCCGCGGGCTGGACGGTCCTGAAGGAGATCTCGGCCGATGGGGTCGGCGGCGAGGTCAAGCTCAGGCTGCAGGTTAGCCAAGGGGCCGCGTCGGCGAAGGTCGCCTTGCAACGGGCGAATGCGAACGGCCAGTTCGCCACGCTCGTGAGTCACACATTCCAAGGAAACCTGACCGAAGGCCGTCTGGGGCTGGCCGTGGGCCGAGGGGAAACAGAGTTCGCCGGTGTGACGGTCCACAGTCGCCTGGCCCAATTGCCTGGCAGCGATCCGCGGACCCAGGTACTGTTCCGCGACGAGTTCCAAGAGCTGCACTCAGCCTGGCAAGTGGAAGCGGGCATCTGGAACGTGCTGGACGGTCGTTATTCCGGCCAGTCGAAGCCGTTTACCTTGGGTGACGTGCTGATCGTCGATCGCGCCGATCTGTCGGCCTCGTTCGAGATCGTGTTTGACTCGAACAATATTCTCGCAGCGCCGCAATCCATTTTGGCCGCCATCGCGCTCGAGAACGGCTATGCGGTTGTATTGGAAGATCCAGCCGGCACCCCGCTGTACGAAGACGATCCCGATTCGCCCCGGGGATTGATCGTGATCCGCAATTTGCAGGCGTCATTTGACGCTGGCGGGTTGCAGGTTTCCGCCGAGTCCATGTCGGCGTTGTTGAAAGATATCGTATTCCTGGAAATCTTCGGCGCCACGTTGAACCTGACCGACGACCCGGACGACCCGAATGACAATCTGCTGACGATCGCCGCCGCCACGGCGGTCATTCCGGCGATCGGCACCCGGTTGACGATCGACGATGGCGATCCCACTTCGAACAGCCCGATCATCGGCTTGTCCAAACCAGGCGGCTCCGGATCACCGCCGGTGTTCCGGTTCCTTAAAGACGGCGTGACGGCGACGCTGGACGTTTCCGAGTTCCCCGACGTGTTCGGATTGGCCGGTCTGCTCCCCGTGTCAGTCGACACGATCGGCTTGCGGTTCAATGACCGCGACGACCTGAGCGATCTGAGCCTGCGATTGGACGCCCAGATCGACCTGGACAGCGAGCTGTTTGGTTTCTTGCCGTTCGAACCGATCTTCACAATCGGCGATTCGATCGAGAACGGCGCGATATCCGCGGAGCTGCATCTGCCATCGTTGCTCTCGGGCGACTTTGGCTCGGCGTTTACGCAACTGGGACCGATTCGAATTGGCTTCGAAGACTTCAATCTTGGCGAAATCCAGGTGTCGGGACTGTTGACGATCGGTGGCATCCAAGATGGGGTCTTCGTGCCACAGTTCGCGGGCCAGGTGACGCTGGAAAACAAGGTCGCTTTTTCGGTTACGCTCGGCGTCACTAGCGGTTCGCTCGCCACCGTGGAAACCACCGATGCCGCAGGCAACGTGCTGCAGAGCGTGACCACATTGAACGTCGACGGCTTCGGATCGGCCAGCGGCACGTTCCTGGGCGGCGGTGTCACGGTCGATAACGTCCAAATCGATTTCTCCTTTGAGATCACCAACACGGCCACCCCGGACGAACCGTTCGATCTGTCGGGCGGATTTCACTTGCGGGAATTCGCGGTGAGCAAGATCGAGATTCCCTTGGGCAATTTCGTCACGCTCAGCGGTGCCGGAAAAATCAATTTCGACGCGGGCGAGAACGAACCCGCCTACACGCTCGATCAAGCCACGGTCACTTTTGGTGAGGGGCTGGAGTTGGATGGGATCAGTGTCTCGGCGGGCAGAGTTGGGCTGGGGTTGGACGGCACGACGGTCTATATCTTGCCGGGCTTCTTTTTCCAACTGGGACAAGACAAGCCGGCGGATGGCTCCCTGTTCGGCTTGCCCAAGGACTGGCTGCCGATCGACGTGAACCAGTTCGGCATCGAACTGTTGCCCGAGGCGCTCAACGACCACGGCCAACTGGTGGATCCGCTGAAGATGAATTTCTACATCTCGGGCGGCATCAATGAATCGTCTAAGCTGCCGGTGGTCGGATCGTTCGAGCGGCTGACGGTCAATCTTGAGCTACTCCGCGATTATCTCGACCCCGACCCCTCGACCACCCACAGGCAGTTTCCGATCACGGACTTGACCGGCTTTCGGATTGGATTCGCTCCGATCGAGTTCTTCGAGGACACGGGCTTCAAGGTCGGCGGCCAAATCGGCTTCGGCACAGTCGCACTGGATGGCCGCAGCGAACTGTATGCCGTCGTTGAAGGGCAATTCGAGTACAACGGTTTCGGGGCCGGGATCGAATTGATCATCTCCTCGGTCGGGCCGGTGATGGCGAGCATCAACGCGCCCACGCCGATTCCGATCGGCCCGACCGGGCTGATGCTGAAGGGAGTCCAAGGCGGCTTCACGTTCGGCGACGGAACGATCCCGAGCGTCGACGACCCCAAGGACTTGCTCAAGCCGGAGAACAACTTTTTCAAATCGCACGTCAAGATCAGCAACGAGGCGATCGGTGAAGCGATCCAGCGGATCCTGGGCGATACCGAGGTCGACTTTACTTGGCAACTGCCGTTCAAGATGAGCATCGGGGCCACGTTCGACTCGGCGATCACGCCGGGCGTATTTCAAGGCAACGTGGACCTGACGGCGAACATCGGCCTGGCGGATGACGACGGTAATTTCACGCTGAAGCTGCTGGGGACGGGGGAAGTAACGCTGTGGGGGCTGCCGTTTGGTCAAACCGCCGCGCTGTTGGATCTGGACGATCCGCTGGCCACCGCCTTTGATTTCGCCTTCGCCGCACCGCCGCCGGGCAATCCGCTCGGCTTCCTCTTCCCGGCGCAAGGCGAATTCTACGTCTCGGTTCGCACCGACGGCGTGGCCGAAACGGGCATGATCGCCGTCCGGTCCTTCATGCAATCGGCGCTCGCCAGTCTGCAAGGTAATACCGACTCGCTCCTCTCCGACGTGCTCTCCGCGATGGCCGCGCGGCTGGACGCGGATCGAACCGCGCCGCTTGTACAAGCACTGTCGCTTGGCGGCGCGGCGCCGATCACGGCCGAGGTACTGGCCAATCGCATCATGCAGGAATTGCCGGAGTCGTTCGAGGAGATCGCTTCCTTGATGACCAATCAAACCGATCTGACAAACCGACTGCGGATCGTCTCGGCTTTCTTCGTCGACTTCTTGATGGCCAGCCGCTCGGTCTTCACCGAGCAGCACCAGCAAACGCCGCTGGACTTCCTATCCGAGGTGCTAGGCGAAAGCATCCTGACCGCCGGCCGCGACTCGGCGGGCGCGACGCTGGACGCCTTCAACAACACCTTCAATCCGTACCTGCTGATCGAAGGCAAAATCCAACCGACGCTGTTCGGTTTCCCGATGGGCGATCCGACCGACGAGGTTCGCGTGGTCATCGACAAGAGCGGCGCTTCCTTTGGAATGTCGATGAACCTGAACGAGATGGTCAGGCGTTGGGCAGGTCTCATTCCCTTCGGAGACAGCCTGGTCGACTTCTTCACGCTCGGATTCACCTCCGTCGTGTCGCTCGATGCCGCGCTCGACCTGCCGGATGAGGCGGCCCGAGCCGTGCTCAACGCTATGATCACCGGCGATCCGCAAGTTGAGGGAAGCGGGGGTCCGCTGGACTTCACCAGCCTGCTGATTGACGCGATGAACCCGTTGACCGGCTGGGAAATGATGGCCTCGGGCGACTTGTTCTGGCTCGATTTTCACATCGGCAACATCGACGGCCTGTTTTTCGGCCCGGATCCGGGCGCGAACAGCTTATTCGCCCGCCGCGTGGTCAACGCCGACGTCGATGGCAACGGAGTGGTGGACGAGCACGAACGCCGCGGCTATTTCGACGCGGACGGCAACGGCGTGATCAGCGCCGACGAGAGATTATGGCCCGCCGACGCGATTCCCATCTTGAATCCCTCGCATTATGAAACGATGAAAGAACTGGGGGGATTCGTGTTTTCCGCAGATTTCAACATGCCGCGGATCTTGACCGATCCACTGGCGGTGTTTGGCGCGACGGTTCCCTGTCCACCGATCGGCGCCTGCGAACAGCCGCGGCCCAGCATCTTCCAGCCGCCCGACATTCGGTTCAGTGAGCTGTTGGCAATGCCGGAGAACTTGGAAGAATTGGAACAGCGGGCCGGCGAGTTTGAAGGCCTGACGAACGCCTATGCCGCTTACTTCGACCTGATCGTCGACACGCTGACCTCGGTCGATCGGTTGGGGGCGATCCAGTTTTATTTGCCCTCTCCGGCCACGCTGCTGGAGCCGGCCAACTATCTGGACTTCAATATCGACTCGAAGCCGCTGTTGGTCGTCCGTCCCGACTTGGCGTCACAGGCTATTGACAAGGTCGCCTCAGCCATCTTTTTCGAGGGTTTTATCGAGAGTAAGTTCCTGGGAATCAAGTGGGGCGAAGCGTCCGTATCGACATCGTTCCAAAACCAGACTTTCACTGTCAGGAGCTTCTCGCCGCTGCTGGTCGGCTTGGAAACTGAATTCACGATTGGCCGGCGGGAGATCGCGCTAGCTGACATGATCGTGGGCTTTGCGGATAACCCTGCGGTCGCTCTGATCCTGGAGCCACTGGTCCCCGCTTTGGGCGACGGGGCGTCGCTCGAGGCGTGGTCCGAGATTGTTGGTCATCAATTGGCGACCTTGATCCCGTTTTCCTTCGGCTATCCGGTGCTCTCCTACGAAGCTCAAGCCGGCGTGGCCAACGTGATTACTTGGCTGGCCGAGGCTTTTGACGTGCCCGAAACGCAACTGCGCACGCTGTTCACCGTGCCGGATTCGACCGGCAGTGACAGCTCGATCGATGCCAACGTCTTCTTCGGGCTGTATACGCCGGGATTTGATCCGGCCGCCATCCATCCGACTGCCGACCCGAATGATCCGCGGCACATGGAGACGCCGCTCAAACAGTTCGATGACGTGAAGCGCCACGGCGGCATCCGCTTCGATGCGATGCTGGACATTCCCAACCTGGTCGAGAACGCCCGCTTCTTCTTCGAGCGGCAAATACCTAATTCGCCCGACGACTTGCTGCTGGGTGACTTCGTCGCGCTGGCCAGCGTCGATCGCCTGGCGATTCCCGGGCTGAGGGGCGCGTCGTCCGACCTGTTCCAAGCGAACCTGCTGCTGCAATTGATCAAACAGAGCGGCGGGGCCGACAGCAACCGTGCTCAGATCAAAGTCGGCGGCGGAATGACGATCCTCGACAAGCTGCGCCTGGGCGCCAATGGGGAACTGTCGGTGGTCGTCGGCGAAGGCGTCTGGGGCGAACTGTTCCTGTTCGTCGATGCCCAAAGCAATGCGCAACCCGAGTTCGGCGACAGCCGCTACTCACTGAGCGGTGAATTTTTTGCGCAGTTCAACACTTCCAGTTCGCCCAAATTGGTCCAACGCAATCTGGGGGCCGAGGTGATCCGGGTCACCATTCCCCAAGGAGGCCGAATTCATGCCGATGGCCAACTGACCGTCATGGGACACGAACTGGCCGACGCCTCGTTCGACATGACCGTGGCCGGCGGTGCCTTCACCGTCGCGGCGGATGCCAAGATCGACGTCGCGCCGTTTGGCAATCTAACAGCCGCCGGCTTGTTGGTTGTCGACCGTACGGGCCTGCTGGTCGATATGAACGTGACCGCCAACCAACTGAGAGTTCCCCTGTCGCTGGCCAATCTCAATCTCGATCTTTTGCAAATCGATGGCCAGTTCAAGTTTTTCGCCGACACCCGCACGCCCGTCGTCCGACTCGATATCCAGGGAAGCGGCGATCAAGAACAAGCGACCTTCCGTCTCTTCGAAGCCGTGACACTCCAAGGGGCCGCCTCGCTGGCACTCCAACCAGGCAGCTTCAGCATGCATGCCGATCTGGGACTGGCTTTCCAGATTCCCGGGTTCGACCCGGTCGACGTGGCCAGTGCCCGCACACGCTTGGTGGTTAGCAACGGCAACCTCCAGCAGGGGCGTTTTGACTTCGAGTTCGGGCTTTCCGCCTTTGCCGAATTGGATCGCTTCGGCTGCTTTACAACCAACGCCTTCGTGGTACCCGTCACCTATTCCTTTGCCACGGGATTATTAGGTTGCCCGAGTTTCCTCTATGTGGACGATCGTAGCTTCGTTGAAGGTGACGATCCGAACGGCCGTACGGTCAACATTCCGGTTCGATTGAGTCAGGCAGCCGACCACGACGTCAGTTTTAATTACTTCACGGTCAACGGCTCGGCGCTGGCCGGCACCGACTACCTGGCGGCCACGGGCACGAGGACCATCGCCGCGGGTGCCACCTCGGTCACTATTCCAGTCGTGATCCTGGGCAACAAAGTGCCCCAGGATGATCGCTCATTCCACGTGATGCTCGTACCAAGTCCGCTTCCTAAAAATGTCCGCCTGGCGGACTCGGCGGCCCGGATCACGATCGTGGACGACGACGAGCCGATTATCGGCCCGCCCGTGGTCGTGAACATCGGACTCATCGACGAGGGATTCGTCAGCTTCGAACCGTTGCCAGGCGCCACAATTCTGACCGGCATTCCCGAGAATGCGCGCCGGGCAACATTCGTGGTCAGCGCGCCGGAACTGCTCTCCACCGATTCCGTGGTTCTCCAATATACGTTGGTGCCGATCGCTCCCTCGCTCACCACCGCCACCCTCGGTCAGGACTTCCACTTTGGAGATCTGCTGCAGCTAGGCAGCAGCTTTACGCGACTGACGACTGTGGGAGGAAGGGGCGGGGCTTTGCCGGTCCAGTTTGGGACGATTACACTCACCGGCCCCACGCACCAGACGTTTTCCATCGACCTGATCGACGATGAGGTCTACGAGCTTCATGAGCGATTCGCGCTGGCCATTGAAATCCTGGCTCCTGCTCTTCAAACCACCGGCACCACGCTGGCCGTGCAACAGATTCTGGTCGATATTCTCAATGACGACCCCGAACTCCCCGCCGGCACATTGCTGGGCTACGACTTCGATGAACTGGTATCGCAGACCATCCCCGGGATTCCTCCGACGGTCATCCGGGATGCCGTCTACTCGCCGGCGCCAACGCTTGTCGCCGCGGGGCTGATCGGCAGCGAGTTTCGTCACCCGGACGATCCGGCCTCACCCGCCGGCGGCGCGGGACTTCCCAAACACGTCTCGGGATTCGATCAACTCGACACCCCCTCGCGGGCCGCCGCGGCGGAGTTGTGGAAGCCGGCAGCGCAGAATCCCGCGCTGTTGGCCGAGCGAGTGCGCAACGGCAGCAACGAGATTCCACCTGAGCCGCGTATTCTGCTTCCCGGCTGGCAGGTCGTTTCCGGCAACTGGGGCCGCCGCGAGCCATTGGGGCCCGATCCCGATCCAAACGCCGGCAACGATTATTTTCGCACCAGCATTCCAATGGACGCCACCGGATCGAGTATCCTCGTCCAGAAAATCTCGGTCGCCAACCACGCCCGCGCCATCGATGCTGGCGGCCAGCAGTTCCTGTTCAGCGCGCTGGCCCTGGTCGGCGATACGCAGACCGCCGCGGCCCGGCTGCGGCTGCAGTTCCTGAACCACAATCACCAACTGCTGGGCCAGCACACTGCGGACGAAATCCTTAGCGACCAAAAATGGGAAACGGTTTCCCACCGCCAAGTCGTTCCTGCCGGCACGCGTTTCATCGAGATTCAATTGATCGGCCGCCGCACGGCGCTGACCGGGGCGAGCGAGATCTACTTCGACGAGGTCTCGCTGCGGGCGGTCGAACCCAAGTATTTCGAATTCGACTTGCAACTGCAGGAGGATCGGCATCTGCCGATCGCTCAGCAGCAGGCGATCAAGATCACCGGACTGGACTTCTGGAATCTGGCCGCGACCCCCGGCCCCGTCGCCTGGGAACTTCGCTCCAGCCTGGACGGCTTCCATCAACCGCTGGTCGGCGGCAACACCCACAGCGGCCAGTTCGGGCATCACATTCAGCGGCCGATTCACCAACTCGAGTGCCTGCGGCCGATCGACGAGCCGATCACTTTCCGGCTCTACGGCCTGGGTCCGCAGGACGGCCAATGGCGAGTGGAGAATCTGGCACTGATCGGCCAGATCGTCCCTCGGACCGCCTGCCCCTTGCCACCGGTGGCCAACGATATCTCCTACGATGTCGGCCAGAGCCGCCCGGAAGTTCTGAGCCCGTTGGACAACGATACCGATCCCAACGGGGACACGTTGACGGTTTCGGGGTTCACGCTGCCGCGGCACGGCACGCTCGTGCAAATCCCGGATCAACCACGACGGTTTACCTACACCGCCAATTCGGGCTACGTCGGGTCGGACAGTTTCACGTACACGATCCACGATGGCAACGGCGGCTACGCCAGTGCGACCGTCACGCTGAACGTGATCGGACCGCCTGTCGCCGTCAGCGACCTGTACTCGGTCGTCAGCGGAACGACTCTCTCCGTCGCCGCGCCCGGTGTTTTAGCGAACGACACGGTCGATCTTGCGCGGGCGACGATCTTGCTGAGTCCCGCGGGCAGCCACCAGGTATCCCACGGCACGCTGTCGTTCTCGCCCAACGGCTCGTTCCTGTATACGCCCCAGGGGGGTTTCCAAGGCCAAGACCGATTTGTCTATCTGATCCGCCAAGATTTCTACCAGATTCAGGGGCAGGTGACGATCAACGTGCTGGCGGATGCGAACCGGCAAGCGGTCCCGCGCAGCTATTCGGTCAACGAAGACCACACGCTGGTGGTGAACGCCACCAACGGCGTGCTGGCCAACGATTTGCCAGGATCGGGCGAGAAGCTGCAGGCCGTGCTGGTCAGCGGGCCGGCGGGACTGGATTTGAATCTGGATGGCTCGTTCACCTACACGCCTCCCCTGGATTTCAACGGCCCGGTTCATTTCGTCTACAAGCTCGGCACAGGCGCCAACGAACCGCAGGCACAGGTGACAATTGACGTGATCCCCGTGAATGATTTGCCGATCGCCTATGGCATGGCGGTGCGGATTGACTCCGGCCGCACGAGCCCCGTCACCATCACCGTTCCCGCAGGGACCGACGTGGAGACGCCCGTGTCGGAGTTGAGCTATTTCCTGTTTTCGAACCCGGCCTTCGGCTCCGTCACTCCTACGCCAGACCCGCGGGTCTTCATCTATACGCCTCCCGCGGCCGGATTCACGCAGAACACATCCTTCACCTACCGCGTGCGCGACACGGGAGATCCTCCGGGTGCTTTTGCCAGTCAGGGCGAGTTCAGCCAGCCGGCCACGGTCTACCTGCGAGTCGAAGCGAAACGCACCTCCGGCACAGCCACCAATGGCCCGCTGGACGGCGGCACCGTGTTCCTGGACGTCAACGGCAACGGCGTGCCCGACACCGTCGCCCTGATCGATCCGTTGACTGGCGAGACGGTCGAAATCGCCGAACCGACGGCCGTCACCCGCCCTGATGGCAGTTTCGAGTTGGTCATTCCCGTAGTGTTCGATACCAACGGCAACGGCACGATCGATCCCGAGGAAGGCTCCCTGGTGGTGATCGGCGGCACCGTGACCAGCACCGGTTTGCCCCTGGTCATGCCGCTGGTCGCTCCCGGCAACGCGACCAAGATCACGCCATTGACGACGCTGTTGAGCGAGATGGTGCGGCAGTACGATCTCCGCATCGATGCGGCGCACGCACGGATTCTTGCCGGCTTCGATTTACCGCCGGTCGACCTACTCGAGTTTGACCCGCTCAGCGCGGCCGAAGGCAACGCGGATTCGCCGGCGGTTTACAAGGCGACGGCTCGGCTGCAGGACACCCTGGCCTTGGCAAGCGGCTTGTTTCGCGGATCGGAGGCGACCGCCGAGCAGATCCAGCAAGCGACGCTGCGAACGATCGCCGAGCAGTTTTGGGTCCAAGGCGCATCCACGGATTTGAGCGATTCCCTGGTCGCCGAGCAAATCCTGACGCGGACCGCCTTGCGTTTGGAGATCGTCGCCGACGGCTCGATCCTGCAAGCCGCCGCGCTGATTGTGGCTGAGAGCAACCGGCGAATCGACCAGGTCGCTCCGGCGGCCAGCGTCACCTTCTTGGAACAGATCGCCCGCATCCAACGCGCGGTGCAAACCGAGGTGGCTGATGTCCTGGCCGCCCTGGCCGACGGCACGCTGAATGTCGCGGATGCGATCGCCCAGGGCACGGGCCAGTCGCTGGACGAGCTGATCGCCACGGCTGCGATCGGCAACGTCGTCACGCCTCAAGTGGTGATCCAGGATGTTCAGGTCATCGAGGGAGACGAAGCCGCACGTCCGGCAGTGTTCATCGTCCGGCTGCTCTCGCCCAGCACCGTCCCCGTGACGCTCAGCTACGCGACGCGCGATGGCACCGCCAGCGCCGCGGCAGGGGACTACCAGGCGGCCAGCGGCACGATCACGTTCGCACCGGGAGAGACCGTTCAGACCATCGTGGTGCAGGTTAACGGCGATACCCGGCTGGAGGACGACGAAACGTTCTTCGTGGACTTGAGCGATCCCCAAGGGGCGATCTTGATCAATGACATCGGTATCGGGCTGATCATCGACGACGATGTCTTTGCTCCCGATCTCCAGCTTGAGACTCACGAAGACCGGGCGATTTCCGGCGTTCTGATCGCGATCTCCGCGGGTGGTCAAGCTCAATTTGAAATCGTCACGCTGCCGGAGCATGGCGCGTTGACGGCGTTCCACCCCGTTACGGGCGAGTTCACGTACACGCCCGCCGCCCATTATGGCGGCGAGGACACGTTCACCTTCCGGGTCCTCGAGCACACCTGGACGTCCAACGAGGCGACCGTGTCGATCCACGTCGAGCCTGTGGCCAACGAGCCCGTGCTGGTCGTGCAAGACGCTCGCGGCGATGAAGGCAGTCCGATCCCGCTGAGTATCCAGGCGTCGCTGACCGACACCAGCGGCTCCGAGACGCTGTTTGTTCAACTCTCGGGAATACCCGGGTTCGCGACCCTTTCCGCGGGATCGTCTTTGGGGGATGGCCATTTCCAGATCTTGCCCGAGGACTTGAGTGGGCTGACGATCACCGTGGCTGACGATGCCGTGTTTACCATTGGGGTGACGGCCACAGCCACCGAAGCTTCAAACGGCGATACGGCGTCCGTTCAGCAGTCACTGCGGGTGGTCGTGGCTAACGTGGCGCCCAGCGACCTGGTGCTCGAACTGTCCCCCGTGACGATCGACGAGGACGGCAGAACGATGCTCAGCGGCACGTTCACCGATCCCGGGACTTTGGATGCGCACACCGTGACGATCGATTGGGACGACGGAGGCCCGCCGGAGATCCTCAAGCTGCCGCCTGGCGCCACCAGTTTTTCGGACGTACTTCACACCTTCCGCATCCATCGGCCCCACGGTGAGTCCTACACGATCCGCGTCACGGTGGCCGATGAAGCCGAATCGACCTCGGCCATGATCACCACGGTCTGGCCCTGGTGGGACTTTGGCTCCGCCCCGGATTCCTACGGCACCACGCTGGCCAGCAATGGTGCGCGTCACCAGTATGGCTCGGAACTGCTGCTGGGAACTGCGGTGGGCGAAAACGACGGGGTGGTGTTCGAATCGATCCTGCGGCAAGGCCAGATGGCCACCGTGCGGGTGACTGCCTCGCAAGCCGGATTACTGGACGCTTTCCTGGACTTCAACGCCGACGGCGATTTCGCGGATACCGGCGAGAAGATTTTCGACAGCGTGCCGGTGTCGGCGGGCGAGAATGTGCTGAGCTTCCTCGTACCCGCGCACGCTGCCTCGGCGGCGACCTACGCCCGTTTTCGGATCAGTTCGGCGGGCGGTCTGAGTTTCGACGGACCTGCCGCGGACGGGGAAGTGGAGGACTATCGGATCACCGTCGGCGTGTGGGGGTCTTGCACGCCGTTCGCCTCGGGGCGTTATCAGTGCAACGTCTATAACGCCACCCCGGGGGGCGTGGTGACCTTTGTGCATGGGACACAGCTCGGCTCGCTGCCGATACCTCAGTTCGGTGTGACTCTGGGCATCACCGACCCCACCTACTTTGGCCAAGGCATCGTCGGCCCCACCGGCCATGCCGTCAGCATGCTGAAGGTTCCAACGTCGTTGCTGGGCCAGATGTTCTACGTCCAAGCTTTCGAGCAAGCTCCGAACCCGCAGGAGACGGCGGTGGGTATCCTGGACGATACGGCGCCCACCGTCACGATTGTCCGGGCTGCCGATCAGCCGAAACGGAGCTGGCAAAATACGATCCGTTTCACCGTCGAATTCAACAAGCCGGTGCACGGCTTTGCCGCCGAGGACTTGGTCGTCAGCGGAACAGCCTCGGGGAATCTGGTTGCCACACTGACCGGCAGCGGAGCTGTCTACGACGTGACCATCCAGGGAATGATCGGCACCGGGACCGTCCATCTCAGCTTGCCAGCCGGCGTCGTGCACGACGCGGCGGGGCACCCGAACTGGGCCAGCGGGGATCAGGACGCTTGGGCCATCTTTTTGGCCAACCCGCGGCAGAACTACCCGCAGGCCTACGACGTCTTGGACGATGGCCACGTCACACCGCTCGATGCCTTGATGGTAATCAACTGGTTGAACACTTACGGTGTCGGGCCGTTGCCCATCGAGCCTCTGACGCCCCCCAGATACGTCGACGTGGACGGCAACACGATAGCGACCCCGCTGGACGCCTTGCTGGTGATCAATTACGTCAATCGCCAAGCCGCTTGGACGGGCGAAGGCGAATACCCTTCGTACTCGTCCGGTCCGACCACCCTCTTCGAGCCAGCCACCCATTTGGCCGGCCCGCCAGGGCCGTTTGGATTCGCCCACATGCCGTCACCCCGGACGCCACCGGTCTGGCCGCAGCGCGAATTCAACCCGCTGCTGCCGCGTCTCGATGACGATGCCTCCCGGGAAGTGCTCAGCATTTGGGACGACGCGGACGAGTTCCTGTTCCACCCCGACCCGGAAGAAGCGGATGAAGACGCCCCCGAGCCGGCGTTGCCCGAGCTGGATGAGATCCTGGCAGATCTGGCAGCCGAGGTGCTGCGGAGTCGGTGCATAACGAGAGGGACCAAAGCGCCGCCTACCGATTCCGGCTCGTCGCAACCCTGAGCGGACAGCCCGCCCCTTGGCCGGAATGGACTATCAGTTGTGGCCCAAGGGGGGCACCGGACGGAATCATCCGGCGTGTTCAGGATGCTCGATTGAAGGTGGCATGCATGAGAAGATTGTCTGTTGATCGATGGCGAACTCGGGAATCTTCAAAGTTTCTCTCTTGTTGCGTTTTCCGAGTCCGCTAGACTTAAGGTGCGAGATGGGTCTTGAACCATCCAAATCGCGCTGCTTCAAAGGGTAAGGGTTCGTGATCCGCCTCGCGGATGTCACCCACAAAGCCGCGGTCACGTCCATCGGTGCCTTCTGCTGGGCAGCCCTGCTCGTCCTTGGTTCAACTGCTATCATGACGTGATCACGGGCCAGGATGGCGTACCGCGGGGCTTGGTCAGTTGCGTAGAAACGGTGTACGGCTCCTGCACACGCCACAGCGTATCGTGTCGTCTCGGCCGTGGCGTGGATGCGAACCGGATACAGCACCGATTCGCAGCAGGCAGGGTGGAAGACAGCACCGATGGCCCGCAAATCATCTGACATGTTACCATGTCCGGCATCCGCACGTCCAGCACCAGATCCGGGAGAACAATCCGGCTGCAACCGCGTCCATCGGTGCCTTCTGCTGAGCCGGAAACACAAGGACAGGCATGTTTCGCTCGGTAGTTGGCGCGTGGGAAGGGTTCCCGCCGTGGGGCTGGCAGGGACAACGGCCTCGCACAACGGGCGAAGCCCGGCGGGGCATCGACGCCTACGCTCTGTCAGAAAAGGGGTCAGACCCTTTGGAGGGCACGCTGAAAACTCGGGAAATACGGTGTGCCCGGAGAGGGTCAGCCACCTTTTCTGACGGACTTTAGGCTTGTGGGGAAACGACGGTGCTCTGCATGTCGACTTCGATTTGGTGGTCTTGGCCGTCGTCGGTCAGGGTGATGAAATCGTCGGGTTGTTCAACGCCGTCCAAAGTCAGGCGGGTGACGGTGGCGTTGGGGCCGTGGTGGTGGATGGTGATGTGATAGAAGGTTCCGCGATAGCGGTAGTGGATCTTGAACTCGGACCATTCGGCGGGCAGACACGGCGCGATGCGCAGCTTGTCGACCTTGATGTGCAGCCCCAGCAGCGATTCGACGATCAGCCGGTACATCCAGCCGGCCGATCCGGTGTACCACGTCCAGCCACCGCGGCCCGTATGCGGCTGGACGCCGTAGACGTCGGCGGCCACGACATACGGCTCGACGCGGCCGTCTATTCCCAGCCCTCACCAACGTGTTCCAGGGCGGAACGGATGACTTCGGCGTCCAGACGCAAGCCGGCGCGGGTCAGGGCCTTCATGGGTTCGGCCGCGGATTCGAGCAAGCCGCGTTTCTTGGCGCGCAACACCACTCCGAGCGTTCCGATCACCGGCACGTCGATCACATTGGCACAGATGCGGGCGGCCGCGTCATCCAGCACAGCCGTTGCGGGCGCACGCTGCTGAGCGAGCGCGAGAACCGCGGTTTCTCCAGGTCCGAGGCCCCATTCGAGCAACTCCGTCGGGATCGCCGTCGACTTCACGACAGCGGCCCAACCCGCTTCCAGCATTCGCCGAGCTGGATCAGCCGGCGGGCCTGCTATGATTTCGGACACCACAGCCTCAGGCAAGAACAGCTCGTCGCTCAGGTGCGTGAGCAGATCCAGGTATCCGACTTTGGCCAGGACGATCACCGGCGAAGCATTCGCCACCCAGACTTCAGGCACGATTCGCTTCCTCCACGATGTCGTCGGCATCGTATTGGAACGGGGAAACCCCGAACCGGCCGAGCGAGTCCAGGAATTCGGCCCGCGACACGCCCGCGATGTTCGCCGCCCGCTCCTGCGATAGCTGACGCAGCTCGTACCACTTCACGGCCGCGGCCAAGCGGAGTTCCCGCGCAAAGTCCTCGGGAGTCTTGCGCAGGGCAGCCAAGGCAGACTCCGGCATCTCAATCATCATTTGCACCATGATTCGGTATTCCTTCTTCTTCAGTTCCCCAATTGCCAGGGCATCATTCGGAAGCAGCCGATTTCCAATCCGTTTGGCCCACCATGTATCGTACCACACTGACCTCTTCCTTGGGATGGAGCTTGGATGCCGGGTCTTGAATCATGTGGAGTTCGAGTTCCGGGGACACCATAGAGTTCCGGAGTTCCGGGGACACCATACGTAACTCTTGCCCACTTGGGGGCATTTTGCTATGATCAGGCCATGGCTCGACGAGCACGTGTGGTTATTCCGGGCATGCCGCATCACGTCACCCAGCGCGGGAACCGACGGCAGCAGACGTTACTTCTGCGAGGATGACTATCAGGCCTACCTCGATCTGATGGCCCAGTGGTGCGGCGAACACCAGGTCGAGGTCTGGGCCTATTGCCTGATGCCCAACCATGTGCATTTGATCGTGGTGCCGCGGTCGGAGGACG
>SKKK01000522.1 GCA_007121535.1 Planctomycetaceae bacterium
ACTCGCCACCAAGGAGAACCTTCAAAAGATTTCCACCTGGCAGGGTCGCTTTGTGAGTGTGATGCCTCGCTCTTGGAAGGAGGACGAACAGTTCCGCCATCGAGTCAGGCAGGGCAAGATCAAATGGAAACATATCCTGTCCCGCCGAAATGATCGAAAACCGGATTCGAAAATGGATCGATATTACGTGGCAGAAGGAGAGCACAAGACATCTTGCGACTACCGTTTGCACTGGATTCGTAGTCTTCAAAAGGCAGAGCAGGATGCAGAGACTCGATCGCGCCGGATACAACAGGCACTAGAAGAGCTGAGAAGTCTCCAGACAAAATTGAATACCTACCAGCTCAAGCAGCGAAAGCAAATCACACAGCGAGTCGAAGGGATTCTCAAAGCAAAACACTGCCAGCAGTTGATCGCGTGCGAGATTGATGCGACACGGCACTACGAGCGAATCTATCTAAAGAAAGGACGTCGCACCAAGAAGACGCCGTATCGCGTCACTTGGAAACAGACATATTAACTTTCCTTTCATATCGACCAGGACGCCATAAAGAAGGAAGCAACGTCCGACGGCGTATTTCCGCTGATTACCAACCTCGATCCGAAAGCATACCCGGCGAAGAAGGTTCTCGAAATTTACAAGTTTCAGCCGTTCCTTGAGAAACGCCATACTCAGCTCAAGACATATCAAGAGATCGCGCCCATCTACCTCAAGAATGCAGAACGCGTCGTGGCATTTCTTCACATTCATGTCATGGCTCTCATGGTTGCCTCGCTCATTGAGCGGCAACTGCGTTCCGCCATGCGTCGACAGAAGATCTCATCTTTGCCGATCTATCCTGAGGATCGCCTCTGTTCGTGTCCCACGATCTTCGACCTCGTGAGGCTCTTTAGAAACGTCGAGAGATATGAAGTCGTGGCAGGTGATGAAAGGATCATCTTTCCTGCTGAACTGAACGTTATCCAGAAAAAGGTACTCGATCTGTTGGAGATACCCGTGGCTGCCTACCAATAAACTGACTAACGAATGACCACTCGAAAATCAGAAACTAGCATGTTCCTATGTGCGGAATGTGAGATGAAGGGCCTAAATCGATCTTACTGGCCGGACGCTGAGGCGACGGGGCAGTTGCTGACCGAGTTGTGCGAGGGCTTGGTTGACCGGTTCGAGGTTCACGTGGTGGCGGGCCAGCCGTTGCAGAATCCGACGGGGGTGGCCTTCCGACGTTGGGGCACCGAACGGCACAAGGGGGTGACGATCCGGCGAGTGTGGCATACAACGCTGCCCAAACGCTGGATGATCTTCCGATTGGTGAATCTGGTCACCTACCTGCTGGGTGCCGCTTGGGCGGTCGTGTGGAGCCGCCGGCCGGACGTGGTGGTCGTCGAAACCGATCCACCGCTGTTGTGCCTGTTGGGCTGGCTGATGCAACGCCGTGGTGCTCGGTTGGTGGTCTACTTGCAGGACATCTATCCGGATCTGGGCGTCGCGATCGGAAAGATTCCCGACGCTTGGTGGACCGGGATCTTGCGACGATGGATGTTCGCCACGTATCGTCGAGCGGATCGCGTGGTGGTGCTCAGCCGCGATATGCGACGGCGTATTCTTGATGGCGATGTCTCACCTGATAAAATAACGTGTGTCCCGAACTGGATCGATACAAGTCGGTTGCAGCCGCAGAAGTCGGGCAACCCGTTTCGGGACGAACATTTGCAATCGATCGATGGAACGCGGCCCAAGCCGCGGGTGTTGGTGATGTATTCGGGCAACATGGGATTGTGCCAGCGTTTGGAGGATGTCCTGGATGCCGCCGAACGCTTGAAGGATCATTCGGAGGTTTCGTTCTTGTTGGTAGGCGATGGAGCTTCGCGACGACGATTGGAAGCTGACGCGCGGCGACGCGGGCTGGATAACGTTCGGTTTCTGCCATACCAGCCCATAGAGCGGTTGGCAGAGAGTCTAAGTGCAGCAGACATTCACTTAGTGCCACTGGATCCGCGAGTTTCGGATTGTCTGATGCCCAGCAAGCTGTACGGCATCCTCGCTTCGGCCACCCCCGTGCTGGCCATCGCTTCGGCTGACTGCGAACTGGCCGAGATCGTTCGACAACACGGTATCGGTCGCACGGCGGCCCCCGGCGACCCGGACGGGATCGCCACGGCCATCCTGGAGATGGTGGCCGATCACGAGCATTTGCGGCAGATGGGCCAGCGAGCCAGGCGATTGGCGGAAGAACAATATGATCGCCGCTACGCCACGGCCCGCTTCGGCCGATTACTGGGCGAAGTGCTTGGCCTGGGGGACGAAACGGGGGAGTGATGGAGTGATGAAGTGGTGGTATAAGTGCACCAACCCCTGAACTGTAACGTGACCAACGACCAATGACCAATGACACCCAAACTCTTACGTCGAACACAGTTTCCAGCGATTCTGAGGTCGATCATCGGATGAAGGTTCACGCCATCGCCTTTGCGACGGTTGTCATCGCTTGCCATTTGCTGCTGGTCTTGGTGCATTTTCGCAATCTGTGGGTCTATCGACCGCACTACGAGTTCTTTCCTTTGCTGCTGTTGGGTATCGGATGGTTGATGTGGAAACGCTGGCCTCGCCGTTCGCCTGCAGCCACATTTCCACTTTGGTCGACGGTGCTGTTATTGGTCGGCGCTTTCCTCTTGGCAGTAGCGACGTTTTTCTGGTCTCCATTGCTGGCTATGATCGCCTTGATCGTTTCCGTGGCCGGGTTGATCGCCCGGTACGCTCCGCCGGAACAGTGGCGGAATTGGGTGCCGGTTTGGTTGCTGTTGTGGCTGACCGTGCCGCCGCCGCTGGGTTTCGATTTCTGGCTGATCACGCGGCTGCAATCGTCCACGTCGCTGATGGCCAGCCGGGTGATGGATTTGCTGGGCATCCTGCATCTGATGGAAGGCAATGTGTTGGTATTGCCGGGACATCGGATGTTGGTGGACGAGGCATGCAGCGGAGTGAACTCGGTTCTGGTCCTCCTGGCGTTGACCGGTTTGTATGTGGTCGCCGTGCGGCGACCGCTGATCTGGGCAGCCTTGCTGTTGGCCAGCAGCATCGCCTGGGCTTGGGCGGGCAATACGGTCCGAGTCACCACGATCGCGATCGCCCAAGCGTGGTTTGATGTGGATCTGACCTCCGGGTGGCAACACGAGGTGCTGGGCTACGTAACCATCTCGTTGGCGCTGGCTTGGCTGGCCAGCACGGATTACGTTCTGCGTTTCTTTCTGAGCCCAATCCGCTTGAAAGGCCTAGATCTTTCGGATTTCGCCGAGCGAAGTACCCCGTTGACTGGTGCCTGGAATTGGTTAGTCGGAGCGGGTGCCAAGCGAAGGGGTGCGATGGACTCGACAGACCAACGAAGCTCGGCATCTTCCGAGCAAGGTGCCGAAAATCGTGGTCAGAAGGATGCCCTGGGCCCTTCGGCGCGTTGCACTTGGTATTGGATCGGCGCTTTCGGACTGATGGGTACATTGCAGTTGGCTGGACTTGGGGTCCCCATGGCAACTCGTGCCTCTGGCCCCCAACCCGAAAGAACCGCTCTCACGGCAACGTTTCCTCAGACGTCCCTACCGGAATCGATCAACGGTTGGGACGTTGTCGGCTACGAAACGGAGGAACGCGAACATGGTGCACCGTTTGGGCATTATTCCACTCGTTGGCTTCTGCGTAGCAGTACGATGGAATGCGTCGTGTCCGTGGACCAGCCGTTCTGGGGGTGGCATGATCTGACAGTCTGCTGTCAAGGAACGGGTTGGGAACTGCTGGATCGGCGGGACTTGGGCGATCAAGGTGCGGAAGTAGGCTCAGGCCGTTTTGTCGATGCTCGGTTATCCAAGCCAACCGGTGAATTTGGTTTGTTGGTGTTCGGTATCTTCGACCAGGAGGGCAACCACCTGGTCCCACCGCTTTCCGACAGCCGGGGACCACGGCTCATGGGACGTTTACGCAGCAATCTGTTGACAGGACGTCTGCTGGGCAAACCGCCTCAGGAGGAGCTTCGAACTGTCTACCAGTTCCAAGTCTTCGCCCCGGACACCATTGATGTGCATCCAGAACAACGCGACAAACTGAGGCAGTTGTTTTTCGCCGCCCGCGAAAAAATCGTTGGTAGCATGAATCGGTAGGCGAGGGCCGAACGAAAGGTGCCACCCACCTAACGACGAACGCTCGCCCAATTTATGGAACCACCACCGGCCAAATGAACCAAAAGTAAGCATGGTAGGGGGGTCGATCACGGCCGCAAGGTCCTTGGAGGAATTCGTAGCGGGCAAGCCCTTGGTCAACATCGACATCGCCGGGTCCGCTTTTTTCGAAGAGGCAAGACCCTGGACCGATGCGGCCGATACGGGCGCCTTTGTGCGAACCCAAGTGCAGATCGCCCTCAACTGGCAAAGCACCAGTGATTGATGCTGGACGGAGATTCTTGCGCCGGACGGGGGGCCTGCCCGGTCCCGCTCAGAGCGCGGGACCCACTGCATCGTGGAAGCTTCCCGAATTCGTCAAGGTGCCGGGGAAAGATGGGCTCGATCAGAAGGGCCAGGGGTGGAGTTGCTCGCGAAAGCTTTCGAACATGCTGATCAGGGTTTGGTCGGTGATGATGGGATTGATAACAAGCAGGATGATGTTGAAACCAATGAACGCCAGGGCGATCCAATCGCTGCGAGTCCATTCGGTCTTCCAAGGCGGACTTTGAGGGACAAGCGGCACGCGCTTGGCCGCGCCTTGGCCATCGCATTTGGCAGCAGAGTTCCGGTCGGCGGTCGCCGCCGCTTGCCGTTCGGCCACCTTGCTGAGCGCTGCGGCGCGAACCATGTCAGCCTTGCGGATGATGATGATGCGGGCGGCGAACCAGAGCCGGAATAAAACGATTCGCGCAGCCGCGAACCCGCGCGTGAGCGGCCCAAGGCGGCTGGCGAGAATACCAAGACGGCCCGCGCTCTGAGCACCAGCCACGCCGAAGCTGACGCCCGCGTAAGCCGCAAGCACAAAGGAGAACATGGCCAAGGCCAAGTCGTACTTGGTGTCCCATAATGTCCAAATAACGGCATGTCCATGTCCATGCTTCTGGTAACCCTGATAGCGTTTCTTGAGCCACTCGAAAACCACATGGATCGCGACGACCACCAACAACCAGAAGAGGCTGACAAGAAGGGAAAGCCCCACCGCGAGGATGACGTAGGCCGCCGCGAAGGAAAGGCGTTCGTCATGCGAAAGAATCCACTGGCGGATGGCGCCAGGAGAGGCGGTCTCGTCAGGACCGACAATGGTCGGTTGGGGAACTTCGTGCATAAGTATCGGGACACCTTGGGTTAGCATTCGATGCCGTTCAATCGACAGCCCAGAGCTTAACCAGTTCCAGCGCGCCACACAACCGCCCCATCCCACCGGCGGAATCGCAAGAAGCCCAGCACGGGGATTCACATCCCCGGCTACAGCCTGCCGTCCCTACGGGTCTCAGATCAACGCTCCTGCAAACCTCGTTGAACCCCCTGGCATCGCTCAGAAAACGCACGACTCCAGCGGCCAGGACCTTCCAAGTCACAGAAAAGCCGGAATCGCCGCTTTCCTGCTATCTCCAGATGCTCCCAACCGCCGTTTCAACGCTTTCGTTTCGGGTGAGGGACGTCGTCGGGCAGGGGGCCTGCCATCGGCGGCGTTTCGAAGAACCGGCCGCCGTCGATCAAACGAGGATCGCCGGTGCGTTCGAGCACTTCCATCAGTCGGCGTTTCAATCGCTCACGTACTTCTGCATAGGCCGGATCGTCCGCCAGGTTGTTGACCTCGTGCGGGTCCTTCGTCAGATCGAAGAATTGCAGACGAGGCCGCTTGCCATAGACCAGTTCGTACAGCGGCTGCCACTGAGGGTCGTCTCGATGGGTGACCAGCCAGGCTTTGGTCGGTCCGGCATCTTCGTCGGGCAACGTCACGAAAGTGAGTTCGGTCAACTCTTCGAAGGTCGGAGGATCCGGCCCGTCCAGCAGGTAGGGATCGCCCATCGGGTAGCGGTCGGGCTCGAAATTGACAATCAACGAGTAGTCTGCGGTACGGATCGCCCGCTGAGGATAGGGCAGGTAACCTTCGCGAGCCATCTCGACGTGGCGTTCCCGCCCGGTCACCACGTAGTCGCGTTGCGGGTCGACTTGGCCTTCCCGATCGGATGCCAGCACCGGCCAAAGGCTGCGCCCCGTCATGACCTCGGGGATTGCCACCCCGCCGGCTTCCAGGAACGTGGGCGCCAGATCCATCAGGTTGACAAAGTCTTCCAGCACTCGGCCTCCGTTGACTCCCGGCCCGACGATGGCCAAGGGGACACCGGTTCCAAAGTCGTACAGGTTGCACTTGCCGTGCGGGAAGCCCGGGGCGCCGTGGTCGCCGCTGATGACAACCAGCGTGTTTTCCAATTCGCCCAAGCGCCGGACCTCATCGACCAACAGCCCCATGGCCGCATCGAACGCCAGGATTTCTCCGAAGTAATCCGCCAGGTCTTCGCGAACGATGGGGACATCGGGCAAAAACGGCGGCATCTTTCCCTTCAAATCGTCCGGATTCAGTCCCCACAGTTTCTTTCCGGAGCCCTGAATCCACTTGCGATGCACGTTCGTGGCGCCGAACCAATAGCAGAACGGCTGGCCGTCCTGACGGTCGGCCAGGAACGAACGAAAATTCTGCAACACCTCGTCGTACAGCACTTGCTTGGCCTGCTGCTTCGTCATGCCTTCGTCGACCATGCGAGTCACGTTTTGAGAAAACTGATTGAAGCGGCGTCCGGCCGACTCGTACGCAAACTCCCGACCACCATACGGTGCATCGACGGGCGTGCCGGGGCTCCACACCTTGTACGTCTTGCCGATGTGGTAGCCGGCCTCGTTCAGCAGCAAGGGATAAGACGGGATCGCCATGTCCCAAACCGCGCCGCGGAGAATGGCTGCTCGCCCAGTCCGCCAAAAGTATTGACCGGACAACAACGCACTGCGACACGGCGTACAGGAGGGGGCGTTGACGTGAGCGTTCAGGAACAAGACGCCTTGGCGAGCCAGCTGATCGAAATTCGGCGTTTGCACGATATCATTGATACCGCCCGGACCGGCGATTTCAGCATGGATTCCCGCGTGCCGTCCCCAATCATCGGCGAACAGGAACAGAATGTTGGGCCGTTGCTCGTCGCCTTGCGTTGTTTTCCAGCCGCCCAAGCATCCGATCAGTACGGCGACCACCAGAATCGTTTTCGACATGATGTTGACTCCACCGAGGAATTCGAAATGTTCGACATTGGTTTTCAAGTTCTCAGTGTGCCAGTCATTCACGCCGAACGCAAGGGTTGCTCGTTTCGCTGCCAGCGGACTTGGACGAATTCACGCAGGGCTTGGGTCTGCTCCGCAACTTGTTTGACAAAGGGGTCCTGATCGACATTACCCAACACGGCTGCCAGTTCGGCGGCGTTGCGGAAGGTCATCTGGCGGAATGGATTCTCGAAGTCCTTCCTGCGGGTTTGGTAAACTTGATCGCAGATATACTCTTGGATCTGCATGAGCTTTTGCAGGGCATCGTTCCACAACTGTGGCGTCAGACGATCGGCCCGCATCAGCAGCAAGAGCGTCGAATACGCGTGCCGCTGCTTGGCCAGCGGATAAGCACCCCAAAGCTGTTCGTATCGATCGTGGATCTTGGACCAGGTGTCGAGTCTTCCAGCGCGGATGTCGTCGCGTAAAGCATCGACGTCTTCGGCGGGTACCAATTGGCCGCCCAGATTCACCCAATCCGGTTGACGTTCACCTCCCAACCGCTCAGGCAGTTCGTCCAGGCTTGTGTCAGGATGTGTTTGCAGATACTCCACAACTTGTCTGGCCGCGTAATAGAACGCCATTTCGTGATACGCCTGGTAGCCTCGCCAGGGTTTGCTCAGCACGGTCTTCCGTTGCGAACGTTCCATACCTTCTGCCAAGATTTCCAGATCCGCCACCTCGGACTCGGGGCCGTTCAACAGCCGTTGACCTGCTTGGATCAAATTTTCGTCGCTCGTCCACTCCGGATTCTGCCCCTGCCGCACGCAGGCGGCTTTGCCTGTCCAACATTCCAGCAACGTCATGGCGGTCAGGATCTCTTCCACCGAGTCCGGCGCCAAGGTAGCGAACTCGATCCGCTGCGTCTTGGTCTTTCGTTTATCCCGCGCCTGATACTTCCACTCGTTTCGAGCCAGCGCGTAAAGATTGCTCAGCCACCAGTAGGCAGGGGTCACGACCAAGCGATGATGAGCCACGTCGTCGCGAACCAGGGAGAAAGGCAGTGGGACCTGCAGTTCGTACGGATAGTCGCCCTTGGCCAGCAGCACGAAGGAAGCGAAGCGGCTGGAATGCTTCAACGTGGTGCACAGCCCCGGCCAGAACCCGCGGCCTGCGACAATCTCCCCGTCGTTAGCTCGGCTGTTGTGGTTCGACCCGATCGTTGCGCCCGCCGCAATGTTGCTTTGGCCCATCGTCAACGCCGCGACCAGGAACGAATTGTTGTGGTGTTGTTCGTGAGCCGGAAAAACCAGATTGTTCAGGATTTCGCAGCACGATACGGTCGAATTGTCACCCAGGAAGGAATGGATCAGTCGTGCTCCGTACTTCAGCTTGGCATGACTGCCCATCACGAAACGCACCGCCTTGCAGCCGTAGAAAATCTGACAGCCGAACCCGACGATTCCGTTGACCAGCTCGACGCCCTCGCCGATTTGGCTGGGTTCTTCCTCGCTGGAATGGATCGTAAGATTCTTCAACTTGTTGGCGCCCTTGATGTAACAGTGGGAACCGATCTTGACGTCCTTCAGGATCTGCGAGTTCTTGATCACCGTGGCATTTCCGACCATCCCGAAGAATCCGCGTCGAGAATCGAATTGAGCCTCCGTGATCTGGCGCAGACGGGTCAGCAAGCCCCGGTCGTCGCGATACTTGGCCCACAAGTACGCGTCGGCCGCAATCATCCCGTCGAAAGGCAAGACCGCTCGGCGACCGGCTTCGTTCATCACTTCCAGCCAGATGCGTACTTGCTCGTGCTCACCGTCCTTGATGATCCCGTTACCGAACTTGGCGTGGTTGGTGGTATGCATCTCGTCGATGTTCAGCAAGATGATATGACTGCCCAGGATATAGCGAGAAAGGTAACGCACGTTGTGTACCGCGACATTATCGCCCAGGTCGCAAGCGATGATGCGGCTGTTGGTGATCCCGACCGGCGTCAGCAGATCGTGATGCTCCAGGACCACGTCTTCCAAGCGACCCAGTCGGACCAGTCCGTAGAACTCGCTGTTTTTGATCAGATGCGGTGAAAAAGGGTCGCTGACCAGCAGGTGGTCCCAGTCGCTGCACGTGACTCCGTTCTTGACCAGGACCTCGATCTCGTGGGACCGCAAGTGACGCCAGGCGTGATGGGGCTGACCGATCCGAGCGATCTGTTGATTGCGCAGGTAGTTGTCGTCCGCGCCTGGCGGCAAGAACGGTTGAGGGATGAACGGACCGCCCAACTCCTGCACCGGAAGCACCCTGATACTGCTCATATAAAATCCCCTCTGAATCCGGACGATGAGAAATCCCATTGCGACGGGTCGCGAAAGAACAGTCCACATCAGCAAGAGGTTACCCAAAGACGGGTTTCGAGGCAATCTCAGCCGCCGGCGGGAACGAGTTTGGCGAGCGATCGAACAAGCCATACACGGCAATCTACCCCACCCCCCAACCCCGGCCGCCAGAGCAGCGGGGACTCGATGGCCCGATGGGTACCAAGTCTCAACCCGCCCCCTATGCTGGCGACTCAATCGGCCGCGGAACGCCCAAGCGCGTCCAGCCAAGCGCGCAGGTCATCCAGCGACCGGAAATCCAACAGGGCTTCTCCCAGTTCCGCCAACCTTTCGAGCGGCAGTCGGTACAGCCGCTGTTCGAGGTCCTCGGGAATCGCTCCACAGATCCGTGTCAGTTGCCCCAAAAAGACTGCTGCTCCACCCTTTGTCTGCCCCCGCGTTTCCCCCCGTGCTTCTCCCCGTGCTTCTCCCCGTGCTTCCCCACGTGCTTCCCCACGTGCTTCGGCGATACGCTCGACAGATGTGACGTAAGGCATGTTCAAACTCTCCTCCAAAGCGACCAGATCTTCTTCAAATTTCCGGCTCAAGTCCTCCGGCAAGCTCATCATCCAGTCGATCAGCCGAAAGATCTCGCGCAGTTCATCCGCATTATACCCGACATTGTACAGGTTGCGCACCAGTTGCCATTTTGCGCCGTAGCGCCCGGTCGGATCGCCGGCGGTGCGCAGCGCTGCGATCTGCGCCCGAGCGACCTGGACCGGCAGCGAATGATCTTCCCGCCAATCGCTATCGAGCCTGTCGATCAGCTTGCAGACGGGGAACCGCAGTCGGCTCTCGAAATCCCCCAACCGGAAAATATCCTCGTGGGGGCGCCACGTTTCATCGAGGTCCGCCAGGATGACGGCCGTGACGACCCGCTGGCCGTAGACCCAGATCAAGCCGCTGTTGTACCGGAAGATGCG
>SKKK01000412.1 GCA_007121535.1 Planctomycetaceae bacterium
GACTCAGCTCCCTCTGGTTTTCGCCTCAGTACAATCATCGGCAAACGGAACGTTCGAAACTTGGTTAAAATTGACAAAATGGAGAAGTCTCTTGCATCCGCCCCATCAGTCAAAAGCCCAATCACTCCGCTGGGTGTGATTGGTCCAAGTTGGATGGTCCAGAGATGGATCCAGAGAACTTGATGAACGCATCGTGTCCATCGAATTCGCGACGAGCGTTATCAGCGCCCCTCAGGCAGGACCCCCCCTGCTCGAACGCTCCGCCAATCAAACGCCTTCCGGTCGGACCGTTGTGCGTCTCGGAGCAAACCTTCCGATTTTATGTTTCGAATGGACAGGGGGGTTTACTTTAGAAAGTTTCCCAATACTGCCTGAAACTTCCCCCGCCAGGGTGGTTGACCTAGCTCCGGATCCAGTAAACGGAACTGATCGAAGACTCTTCTAGCCATTTCGGGGTCTGTTTCCAGCAAGCAGAGGATCTGATAGTACTTTGCCTCGTACCACGGCTCGGTTCCGCTGGCAGTTCCCGCCAACAACGATCGCCATCGTTCCAGCGACCCCGCGTAATCACCTTGTTCCCATTGAGCGAGCGCGGCCCGCCGCAAATAATTCCGGTCGTCGGGAAACGCGTCGAGGAGCTTTTCCAGTTGCTCGACGGCGTCCGGAAATTGGCCCAGTTGCATCGCGTGTTCGGCTTGGCGGGACAGCGAGACGCGGGCGTTGGGATTGGTCTGGAGCGTTTCAATGGAGGTGCCCAATCGCTCGCTCAACCGCCGATAGACCTGCTGCGCTTCCTGAAGGGCTCGGACCCGTTGGTCCGGGCTGCTTTGCTGTACGGTCAGATCGGCCGCTCGAGCAACGATCACCAGGGCTGGCAATTCGTAATCGGTGCCCGCCGCGTGCTGGACCAGCCATTGGGCGTAACGCAAGCGATCTTTTTCCTGTCGGTGCGCGGCGGCCAGTTGCATCCGACGGAAGTGGTATTCGACGACCATCGGGCTGTTGTCCGGCAAACGATCGAGCAATCGGGCAGCGTGATCCAAGAATTCGGCCGCCACTTGGTGTTGATCGGTCGAATCTCGCAGCGCGGCGTCGGCGGCAAGCAGGCAGCACCTGACGGTCTGGTGCTCGTCGGCCTCCCGCCCGGCTTCGTCCAAATAGCGACGAGCCGCCGAAACGACCTTTTTGGCTTGCGCATCTCGTTCATTCGCAGGGGATTCGTTCCAGAGTTGATGTTGCAACAAGCACAGGTCGTACAGGGCCGTGAGATATTGCGGATCTTGGGACGGGATCTGTTGCAATCGGCCGATGGTTTCTTCCATGGATTCCGAGCGCCGCTGTAGACGGTCCAACAACGCCTCGGCTCGCCGCGCGTCCGGGTGATGGGGAAAGTCGCGTCGCAGGATCTGCAACACGTCGATCGCCCGAGCCACCAGATGCGGATGATCCTCGGCGGCCTTGTGGTGCGAGGCGAACGTCAGCCAAGCGGCCTGGGCTGCGGCTTGAGAATCGCTGGGTTTCAGACCTGCCCAGGCTGATTGGGCAAGTTGGGCAGCCTGCTGGTAGTCCTGAAGCTGGAACCAACACCAGGCCAGCTCGAAGCGGCAGCGGGCGGCCTGTTCCGGGTGACGGACGGCGTCGGGATGCTGCAAAGCGGCTTCCAGTCGCTGGATGGCGGCTCGATAGTCCTCGGGACGATCGCTCTTTTCGGCAGCGGCCAGGAATCTTCGAGCGGCCGACCAAGTCAGCAGGAAACTATTGCCGAAATCGGCCGGAATCTCAAATTGTTTCATCAGCCGTTCGATCGTGGGCTGTTGGCCCAAACGGGCGAGCCCTTGCAGTCCGATGACTACCAGTTCTTTGCGGTCTTCGTTGGTCGCCTGTTTGCGAGCGCCCTGCCCCGCTTTGACCAGAGTGACGCAGAAGCTGATCGTGCCTGGAGTTGGCGGTGGGGCGAACTCAGCGACCCGTTTCCGAGCGTATTCCAAAGCCTCGTCGTAGCGTTCCCCGCTCAACAGCCCCTGCAGGAACCAGTAAGCGGCCTGATCCTGCATCTCGGGCGGGACCGTCGGGTTTTGTAGCAGGGCAAAGCAAGCTCGGCTGTGCTCCCACTGGCCCAGGGCGGCTTCGCACAATCCCAGACCGATCAACGCTCGGCAACGCCACATCGATTCCAGCCCCAGCCATGATGCATCCAACGCCTGATAGTCGTCGCCACGGATGTCCAGCAATTGTCGGAACACGTCGCGCGCCAACTGGATCGACGCTTGACCTTCCCCGCCCCGGATCAAACCGAGGTAATAGTTTGCCCAGCCAGCGAAATAGGTCGCTCGCCCAGCCACCGCCTGAGCCCGTTGGACCTGTTGCTTGATGGCCTCCCGATCCGGCCCCTCCGTCAGTTCGTTCATCGCATCGATCCGGGCGTCGACGTTCGCGTTCAAATCCTGTTGCAATCGATGCAATTCAGGGGCCAAGCGTTGCAAGATCTCCAACGCCTGATCCCGAGCCTCGGTCTGGGTGCGATCGTTGACCCAACGGACGCCCAACGATTCCGCCAGATGGTAGTCGGCTTGCAGCAGCATCACCTGCAGCGCCGGCGTATCGGCCTCCGGAAAGCGCTGCGTCAGCGTTCGAATCTTCTCCAAGAGCTGGGTGGATCGCTGCTGGTCTTCCGCATCATCGATCAGTTGCCCCGCATACAGATCGCCGAGTCGTCGAGCCCAATCGAGTTGTTGTTGAGGATCTTGTGGGGGCTGCTGCAGCAAACGTTCGAAATGCAGGATCTGCAAATCGACCAGCCCCAGACGGTCCAGGAAGTCCGCCATGATTTCGGATCGGTCCGTCTGTGCTGCGATGTTGACCGGGTGGGCGAAGACGATCACCACGATCAAAGAGATCGCCCAAGCAGGCAGCGCCCCTTGCCGTCGCTTTCCGACATTGCCTGGCCCCATCACGGTTCCTCCCCCAGCGGGATATAGGACACGGACGCAAACCCGGCGGTCTTGCATGCCTGGACCGCCGCGGCTGCCATGAGGAACGGTGCGCGGTCGCTGACGCGCACAAAGGCGCCTTGAGCTTTGTTTTCAAAACGCGCCAACAGATCGACCAACTGGTCCGGGTCGTCCAATTCCCGCTGCCCCAATCGATACACAAAGCCCGAGCGTCCCGGCACGACATCCACCACCGCCGGCTGGAAATCCGACGCGGTCGCCCGCGACGCCTGGACTCGCATCGACGATTCCAAGTCGCGTTCGGTCGGTACGAAGCTGGCCGTCGTCAGGAAGAAGATTAACAGCAGGAACACCACGTCGATCATGCTGGTCATCGGCAGTTGGAGCCTGCGATGCCGTTGAATGCGTCGATTGGATAGTTTCATGGGTGTTTCCTAACGCGGCCTTCGGCCGCAACCAGTGTAGGTTGGGTCTCCGACCCGACCCGGTCGGGACAGAGTCCCAACCTACAAAGATGACGACCGCGAGCACGACAATGACCAGACTCATACACGTCCCACGACTCCCCGACCTTCACGCAGGTACTTGAACGGCGATCCGCAGACGGCTGATCTGCATTCGTCCCAATGCGTTGACTATCTGATTCACAGTTCGGCAATCCCCTCGCTGATCGGCTCGCAGCACCACGGTCATCCGCTGCGGATCATCCCCCAGCTTGGCCAGCTCCACTGAAACCAAGGTCAGCAGTTGAGCGACGGACATTGCGTTGCCCGACACCAGCACCTGGCCGGCCGCATCGACGTTGATGGTCATCGTAGTTTGCTTCTGATCTTCCCAGCCTGCCAGTCGAGGCAATTCCAGGCGTTCCCGGTTCAACTCCGATACCTGGGTGACGGTCATGAAAAAAATGATCAACAGCAACACGATGTCGATCATCGGCGTCATATCCATTTCGGCAATCGTGGCACGGCGATGTTTACTCAACCGCATGAGAACCTCCGTTATCGGCGACGCCCCAGCGGCATCATGATCTGCTCGACTCGCTTGCCCGCTTCGGCAACCAGCGAGTCGATGCGATTGCGAAAGTAGCTGAACGCCACCATGGTCGGCATCGCCACCAGCAGCCCCATCAACGTGGTGACCAGCGCCTGGCCGATGCCCCCGGCCAGCTCGTCCGGCTTGGCGGTCCCTCCCGAGGCGGCGATGGTGTTAAAGGCCTGGATCATCCCCAGCACGGTGCCGGTCAGTCCCAGCATGGGGGCGATCGCGCCGATCAATCCCAGCACTTCCGTCTTGCGATAAAGTCGCCCCGTTTGATCTTCGCCCGCCTCCTCGACGGCCGCCTTGTACTCGGCGAATCCGTACTCCGATCCGCGGTAACGTTCCAGTCCTGCCAGCACGACGCTGGCCACCAGCGAATCGTTTTCGGATGCTTGACAGGCCGCGATCGCTTCGTCCACTTGACCGCGTTCCAGCAGTCTGTCCAATTCCTCGATCACGGGCTCGGGCATCAGCACACTTTTGCGGATCGTCAGGCTGTGTTCGACCATGAATCCCACCGAAACGATCGACAGCATCAGGATCAGCAATCCGACCAGACCGCCATCCCGCACGGTGTCCAACAACGTCCGACGTCGCGGCTCGGGCCGCAGCGAATCGACCGCAGGCGGCGTCCACGACGGCAACTCGGGGTCGACCAACACTTCGCCCGCCTCTTGGCCACTGGCCGCATCACACGCCCCGCCCCAAAACCCGAAAACGACCAGCCAGGCAAACAGGCCCCCAAGCACTGCCGACAGCAGGGTGCGGGAACACGTGGGTGGAAGCGTGGGGATTCCTTTCGGCATGGTCGTTCCTCAAGGGACTGTCTGGTTGGTGGATTCATCGCGCACCAAACGGGCATGGTAGGACTGCTTGTAACGGTTCAACAATTCATGGCGTACGGCGACCTGGCCGTCGGCGTCATCGTCGCGACCCAATGCCAGCATCGTGTGGTACAGGGCCGCAGCGGCCAAGTCCGGGTAATCCTGGCCATACAGCGCGGGCAATTCCAGCAATTGCAACATGCCTTGCTGCCGCTGGTGCGAATCCGTCGCCTGCAGGGCCGAACGCCCCAGCCAGTACAAAGCCAGCGGCCGGTTTTCGGGGGCCATCCGGTCCAGCATCTTTTCAAGTCGCTGGAGGGCTTCCCCGGATGTCTCTGCCAAAACCTCACCTTGCGCTACCGTGATCGTCAGCAACTGAACCAACTGCGGATGCTCGCTGTGCACTCCGGCAAGGGCGCGCCGTGCCTCTTCCCACTGGCCGGCCGTCAACGCCAACGTCCCATAATAGATTCGCAGGCCTTCCGGACGAGGTTCCGCCATCTGACCGATGGCTCGAAGCACTCCGGGCAACGCCGCTTGACATGCTTGCCGGTCGAACCAAATCGGGACCAGATCGCCGGTCAATCCGGTGTGCGGGTCGTAATCCAATCGCCGTCGACCCGGCAGATCGATCGGATGTCGTCGGCGACGTTGCAGCACGTCCAACGCTCGAACATACGGCTCGACGGCCGCTTCCCGTTGCCCGATCGCCAAGCGTCCCCACATCAACGATTGAAAGACCACATACGCCGCCGGGCTGTCCCGACCGACATAGCGGGGGTAAAGAGCCTGTGCGTGGTCCAGCAAGCCGCGATAGTCGCCGACGCGCAACCGCTGGTGCAGCCGGTACATGTGCTCGCCGATTTCGTCGTGCATCTGGTCGAACGCCGCTTGTTGATCGGAAGCCACTTGAGCCCGTTCGATTCGTTCCCAACCAAGGTGACGCCCATCGTCCAACCGCACGCCGTCCTCGTTGAAATCGACGACGCGAACGTTGGCGATCACTTCCAAATCCCTCAAAAGCACTCGATCCGCCCAAGCCCGGTCGGGTTCCGCTACCAGTCCCCAGACCAGCAAGGGCCAGGTCAGTCGCAGACCGTAGCGAGGGAAAAAGTACACCGCCAACGGGAGATAGGCGAATCGTCGCACAGACATCCGCTCTTCAGAAACCTGCCACATGGCGATAACGGCCTCCCGAGTCGCTGGCGATGCGACGCATCAAGGATTCTGAGCTGGTATCCATGAACGAGATCGTGTGGATCTGGGCCCCGCGGCCTCCCTGCCGATTCAGTTTCGCGATCTCGTCCACCACACGCTCGGCGAACAGACCATCGGTCATGAAAAAAATCACATCCGGCGGAGGGTTCAATCGGAACGCGAGTTCAAAAGCGGGAGTGGGGTAGGTGCCTCCGCCCGCCTGGACGCCCTGCAACCAATTGGCCAACTCGACCTGATCACGTCGGGGATGTCGCCATCCAGGTTGAGGGTACGGGATCGCACGGCTGCTGAAAAAGATCAATTGAAACCGTGCTTGCGTCGGCATGCTGTTGATCGTTTCCAACACCTCTTCTTTCAAGAACTTCAGCGGAGGTCCCTCCATGCTGCCCGAACAATCCGCGATGATGCAAAACCGAGTCCCCTTGGCGTGCAGCCCCATGAACGAGGCTCCCTGCCCCAAGGCACCGCCTCCCCCGGCTAACGCGGCGAGGTCGGGAATTCCGCCACCGCCCCCACCACTGGGTCGGAAATCGCTGAAATCCAAATCGGTCAACGCATCGCTGGTCGAAGCGTCCAGAGGCGTGAGCACCTCGAATTCGTCGATCAGCCTATCCTGCGGATCCGTCGCGGGGGCCATCGCCGTCGACGCGTCCAACGCGCCATCGTCCTGCTCGGTCAAGTCCAATTGAGGCAGGATTCCGATCAGCACCTCGTCGCCATCGATCACGCCGCCGCCTTGATGGTCGCAAGTGACCGAGGCGAAAACGAGCAGCAGACTGAAATGAATGACCAACGAAAAGAGCCCAGCGATGCTGTTGTCCAACCAGGTCCGCCTGGCGGCAATGTCCACGGTTTTTGAATCGGGCTGCCCAACAGCCTCAGGCAGGCGCACGATGTCCCCGCAAGCAGGGCACGAAACCTCGCTTCCCAATTGTTCCGCCGTGATCGGAACGGTGCTTCCGCAATGAAAACAACGAATGTCCATATTATTGAATTGTGAAATCATTTGGCAAAAATTGTCAATGACGCCCGTCCGGCTAAAGGTGGAATACGGCAGAAATTGGCCCCCGATACTGGACCAAGCGGGTGTCATCGCCTAGAATCCCTCCGGTCAGATGTTCCACCATCTACATAATACGGTTCGATGCGGCGGAAAAACGTTTATCCTGTCACGCCCGTAACCATTTGGGCTGCCATTTCGATTTCCATGGTCTTGTGCTTGGCACTGGCTGTCGATCCGGTCGTACCCGACGATCGTACTCCGGCACCCGCTGGCGATTCGCCTGCGCAGTCTGCCGCACACCTTGTCCAACTGCTGGGCGACGAGAGCTTTGCGACTCGCGAGAAAGCCTCCTCGCGCTTGGTTCAGCTTGGCGCAGACGCTCTGGATGCGATCAAAAAGGGAGCCCAACATCCCGACCGTGAAATCCGCTACCGTTGCCAACGGATCTTGGAATTGGTCGAAGAGCATGACTTTCAGCGGCGACTGGAGGCCTTTGCGGCAGGAGATGAACAGCACGGATTGCCCGGCTGGCAGGCATTCTGTGAGACGTTTGGTGACCAGCCAGACGTACGGGAACTGTTTCTGGAGATGCAGAAGGCCGAACCTGAAATCATGCAATCGATCGAGGAAGGCCCCCAACAGGCTGGCAAGATGCTGACCCTGCGGTGCGATGTCATCCAACAACAGCAGGCCTTTTCCCGGAACCCGGTTCCGCTGGGATCGATTGCGGCCATGTTGTTCGCCGCATCTGATAAGCAGGTGCGAGTTCCGCAGACCTCTGGATCCACCTTGGCAACATTGTGTTACCAGCCCGAGGTGCAAAACGCGATGAATCACCCCGGGCGAAGTCCGATTTTGCGAAGGTTGCTGGGCGACTGGATTCGGCGTAACGACAGTTGGGCCGTGTTTCAAAACCTGTCGCTGGCCATGAGATACGACATGAAAGAAGGGCTGGTGGCCGCTCGCGGATTGATCGAAAATCCAGGAAATCAACCGTATATCCGGCAAAATGCCATTTTGGCCATCGTGAAACTGGGAGACCAAGACGACATCCCGCTATTGGAAACCTTGCTGGACGACGAATCTCGCTGTGCGATTCAGCGGATTCAGGACAGGACGTACGAAACTCAATTGCGCGATGTCGCCCTGGTAGCGATCCTGCTGATGCAGGACGAAGATCCGAAGGATTATGGATTCGAACGCATCCAAATGCACAATGTCAACGTGTTTGTGACAGGAACCGCCGGCTTCGACAGCGACGAGAAGCGGCAAGCCACCTTCGCCAAATTCCGTGAGTCTCGCGATCACCAGCGACCCCCACATCAAGGGCCAGGAGATCCGGCGGTCGATCAACCTTGAGTCTTTCGAGCCGTCTTGGGCTCGTCAACAAAACACAACGCCTTGAACCAGCAACCATCCCAAGCTCCGACCTCGACCGGCTTTGATCTCGCCCCGGATCTCGAACGGCTGTTCGACGCTTCCGTTTTCCGTAGTTCCAGCGGCGATCGGCTGCCGTACCGCCTGTTGAAGCCCTCGGCGAATTCGTCTTCGGATAGTGCCGGCCCAAACTATCCTCTGGTGGTCTTTCTGCACGGCGCCGGAGAACGAGGGGACGACAATCAGGTTCAGTTGTTGCACGGGGTTCGTGAGTTCGCCACGGATGCTGTCCGCCAGCGGTACCCGGCATTCGTGGTTGCCCCCCAGTGCCCGCAAGATCAGCAATGGGTCGACACGCCTTGGTCAGCCCCTTCGCATCGGATGGCCGCCGAGCCGACGCCGGCGATGAGTTGGACGTTCGAGTTGATCGAGCATCTTGCCGAACGTTTTCCCATCGATGGCAATCGGATCTACCTGACCGGCATGTCGATGGGCGGTTTCGGCGTCTGGGAGGCACTGGCGCGCCGACCGGCTCGCTTCGCTGCGGGGGTCATCGTCTGCGGCGGGGCCGATCTGGCCACGGCCTCGACCATCGCTCACGTGCCTGTCTGGGTGTTTCACGGCGAACGGGACACCGATGTCCTCCCGCAGCGCTCGCGCGAGATGGTTCACGCGTTGCAACTCGCGGGCGGGACGCCTCGATACACGGAATATGTTGATGTGGGCCACCACAGTTGGTTGCAAACGTTCCGGGATCCGAACATGGTCGCATGGTTGTTCGCCCAGCGTCTGAACGCAACCGATCCCTGAGTTGACTCTTTTTCGCACGTCGCCATCGCCGACGTTTCATCCATGGTATTGCCTCCATCCAAACTGCGGCGGCAGATCGCTTGGCAAGCTGCCCAGTTGATGTACACGCGTCAGGAATCCGAATACTATCGCGCCAAATTGAAGGCCGCTCGCCAGATTTGCCAAGGCTGGGTCAAGCCCATCGATCTGCCGAGCAACGCGGAAATCCGCGACGAAATCCAATCGCTGGCCAGGTTGTTCGAGGGTGAAAGCCGCTCGCAGAATCTCCGCCAAATGCGGCTGGAAGCCCTTTCCTTGATGAGACGATTGGCCCGTTTTCGGCCGCGGCTGATCGGCAGCGTGCTGACCGGACACGTACGTCAGGGCTCGGATATCGATCTCCACGTCTTTTCGGACAGCGTCGAGGCTGTGACGCTCGCGCTGGACGAGGACGCCAAGGTCTACGACGTGGAACGAAAGCGAGTGCGGAAAGGTGGCGAGGAGCGCATCTTTACGCACATCCACGTCCGGGATCGTTTTCCCATCGAGTTGACGGTGTACGCCGCCAATATGGCCCACTACGTCTTCAAAAGCTCGGTGACCGGCAAAGCGATCGAGCGAGCCAGTATTGCTGAATTGGAGCAGTTTCTGCAACGGGAGTATCCCGACATCGACCTGGAAGAGGAAATCATCCAGATCGAAGACCAGGTCGACCGCTTCCAAGTCTACGAGGCGTTGCTGCTGCCGCTGGAGAACGTCAAGCAAAGTCCCAAGTATCATCCCGAAGGCGACGTCCTGTACCACAGCCTTCAAGTCTTCGATCTGGCTCGCGATGAATTGCCTTACGACGAAGAATTCCTGCTGGCCGCACTGCTGCATGACGTGGGAAAAGGCATCGACTCCGGTGACCACGTCGCCGCCGGATTGGAAGCTCTGGAGGGATTCATCACGGACCGAACCCATTGGCTGATCCAGCATCACATGGCAGCCCAGCAGGTCTTGGACAGGACGATTGGCGTTCGGGCTCGCCGCCGTCTGGAACAAGACGAGAGCTACGAGGAACTCATTCTTTTGGCCCGTTGCGATCGACTCGGACGCCAGCCGGGCGTCGAGGCGCCCGACCTGGAACAGGCCCTCGACTACATCCGAGAAATCGCCACCACCTTCGGCTGACGGGGACCGCCCCTTGACGATCGCAGGCGAGGTATGAGACACTCGTGCATTGTCCAGGCGAAATCTTGGGGTCGCGATGAGCGAGCGGCACGGCGCTAGCCGCCGTTGGCATCCAGAACCGGCGGCTAATGAGCGCCACGGCGCTAGCCGCCGTTGGCATCCAGAAC